>QCKR01000010.1 GCA_003215185.1 Pelagibacteraceae bacterium AG-410-D23 | reverse complement strand
AAATTATTGAAACATATTCGTTTAATACATTTTCAATAGTTATTGTCTCAAAAAAGATAGCAAAAAACATTGAAAATAAAGAAACTAACAAAGCTTGTAGAGCTCCAAAAAACAAAGGTAAACTGAAATGTTTTATAAAATTTCCAATAAATATTATGTGTAATGCCCAAAAAAGAGCACATAGTATTACCAGACCATCTCCTAATCTTATAGTCGAATTTGAAAAATCACTTAATAAATAAACACCTATAATACAAAATAATACAGATGGCCAAATACTCCAGTGAATAGATTTAGAATAAATAAAAAAAAGAATAATTGGAACCATAGGAACATAAAAAATTGTAAAAAAAGCAGCATTTGCAACATCGGTATAAAGTAAGGCAGCCTGTTGTAGATAAGTACCTAAAAATAAGAATAAACCTATCCAAAAAAGGTACTTAAAAAATAATTTTTTATTATTATTAAATTCTTCTGTAATTTTTTTTTTTTCAATTAGTAATGCGAATGGAATTATAGATACAAAACCTATAAAAAATCTCGCTGCATTAAATGTTAATGGACCTATTTTATCCATACCAGTATCTTGGGCAATAAAAGTCGTCCCCCAAATAAAAGTGCAAAAAAATGCGCTTATTAAAGATAATGGTTTAGACATTTTTTAGATTGCTAACTTATAAGCAAAGTTTTTTCCAAGATTTTCTTTTAATTCATTACAAAATCGTGCTGCTTCAGCCCCATCAATTATTCTATGGTCATATGACAATGATAAAGGAAGAACAGTTCTGCTTCTAAATTCATTATTAACTAAAACTTGTTTTTGATATGTCCTGCCTACTCCAAGAATTGCTACCTCTGGATAATTTATAATTGGAGTAAAAAAAGATCCTCCTATACCACCTAAACTAGTTATAGTCATTGATCCTCCAAAAAATTCTTTTTTTTCAATTTTTAATTTTCTACATTTTTCACTTACTTTTTTAAGATCTTCGCTTAATTGATTTAAATTTTTTTCATTTACATTTCTAATTTTTGGCACCATGAGTCCATGTTCAGTATCAACAGCAATTCCAATATGAAAATAATTTTTTAGAGTCATTTTTCCTTTATCAATTTCATCTATAGATGAATTAAAATTTGGATATTTTCTTAAAGCTGCTACTAATGATTTAATTATAAAAACTAATGGAGACATTTTTTTCCTTTCCCCAGTATTTATATCTGTAAGTGATGCTCTAAATTCTTCAAGCTCAGTAATATCTGCCTCATCGTGGTGAGTAACATGTGGAATGTTTTGCCAAGAATTAGTAAGATGAGTAGCTGCTATTTTTTTTACTCTCGGTATTTCTTTAATTTCAACTTCTCCAAAATCTGAATGATTGAATTCACTTTCAAATTTATTTGGTTGTTTTGATCCACTTAATTGGTTATTTACAAAATTCTTTACATCATCTTGAGTTATTCTTCCTTTTCTTTCTGTTCCTTTTATTTGTTTTATGTTTGCTCCTAGCTCTCTAGCAAATTTCCTTACCTTAGGTGTTGCAAATGTTTTAGTATCTTCAGTCATTTTTTATAATTTTGTTGGGATTGGTTTATCTGGGTCAATATTATATTTTTTTATCGCTTGTTCAGCATATTTTGATGGCACCAATTGTTCTTTTGCTAAAACACTTAATGAATAAGCAACAATATGTTCCTTATCAACTTCAAAAAACTTTCTTAGTTTTTTTCGTGTATCACTTCTTCCATATCCATCTGTTCCAAAAGAATAAAAACTTTTTTTAATAAAAGGTCTTATTTGATCTGAATTTAAACGTAAATAATCAGAAGCTGAAACTATTGGGCCTTCAGTTGAAGACAAACATTCTTCTATATAGTTTTTTTTAGGTTTTTTATCTGGATTTAATAAATTATATCTTTCAACTTCCACTGCTTCTCTTCTTAGCTCGCTAAAACTTGTAACACTCCATACATTGCTATCTATTTTATATTCTTTTTGTAAAATTTCAGCTGCTTGTATCATTTCTCTTAAAATTGTACCTGATCCTAATAATTGAATTTTAGTTTTTTTATACTTGTTAAACTTTTTAAATAAATACATTCCTTTCAATATTCCTTCTTCAACAAGTTTATCTTTTGGCATTGCAGGATGAGCATAATTTTCGTTCATCGTTGTTATATAATAAAAAATATCTTCTCTTTTTTCATACATTCTTCTTAGCCCTTCACGAAAAATGGTTGCTAACTCATAGCCAAATGTAGGATCATAAGATTTACAATTTGGTATAACTGAAGACATTATGTGGCTATGTCCATCTCCATGTTGCAAACCTTCGCCAGCAAGTGTTGTTCTTCCTGCAGTTGCGCCTATTAAAAATCCTCTAGTTTGGTTATCGCCTGCAGCCCATGCAAAATCACCTGTTCTTTGAAACCCAAACATTGAATAAAATATATAAATTGGAATCATTGAAATATCATGATTACAATAAGAAGTTCCAGCAGCTATCCATGAGGACATTGCTCCTGCTTCTGTAATTCCCTCTTCTAAAACTTGGCCCTTTATATCTTCCCGATAAGAACTTAATTGCTCTGAATCAACTGGTTCATATTTTTGTCCTTCATGAGCATAAATTCCAATTTTTTGAAAAAAACCTTCCATTCCAAAAGTTCTTGCTTCATCTGGAATAATTGGAACTAATCTAGGAGCCACATTTTTATCTCTTAGTAAATTAGTTAACATTCGAACCAATATCATAGTTGTCGACATTTCTTTTTTTCCAGTAGATTCCATCATTGAAGCAAAAATATCTGGTGATGGAGTTTTAATTGCTTTAGCAAAAGAAGATCTTTCTGGTAAATGACCTCCTAGTTTTATTCTACATTCTTTTATATATTTTGTTTCTGGTGAATTTTCTAAAGGTTTGTAATATTCAACATTTTTTACTTGATTATCAGTTAGAGGAATATCAAATCTATCTCTATAATATAGCAAGTCTTTTTCATCTAATTTTTTCTGTTGGTGGGTTGTGTTTATACTTTCGCCCGATTTACCCATGCCGTATCCCTTAATGGTTTTTGCTAATATTACGGTAGGAGTACCTTTATTTTGCATTGCTTGGTGATAAGCTGCATAAACTTTATGAGGATCATGTCCTCCTCTATTTAATTTCCAAATATCCTTATCTGTCATTTGAGAAACTAAATCTAAAAGTTCAGGATATTTACCAAAAAATTTTTCCCTAACAAATGCACCACCTTTAGCTTTAAAGGCTTGGTACTCGCCATCAACTGCTTCTCCCATTCTCTTTATTAATAATCCTGTTTTATCCTTTGCTAACAAAGTATCCCAATAAGATCCCCAAATAACTTTAATAACGTTCCATCCTGCTCCTCTGAATATTCCTTCTAACTCTTGAATAATTTTTCCATTTCCTCTTACTGGTCCATCTAATCTTTGAAGATTACAGTTAACAACAAAAATTAAATTATCTAATTTTTCTCTCGCAGCTAAACCAATTGCTCCTAAAGATTCAGGTTCATCGGTTTCACCATCGCCTAAAAAGCACCAAATTTTTCTGCCCTCATCTTTTAGCAAGCCTCTATTTATCAAATATTTATTAAATCTGGCTTGATAAATTGACATTATAGGTCCCAGTCCCATTGAAACTGTCGGGAACTGCCAAAATTTTGGCATTAGCCAAGGATGTGGATAAGATGAAAGACCTCCAGGCTCAACTTCTTGCCTAAATCTATCTAATTGTTTTTCAGTAATTCTTCCTTCAAGAAATGCTCTTGCGTACATTCCAGGTGCACTATGCCCTTGAAAATAAATTAAATCTCCACCAAATTTATTATTTTTTGCTCTCCAAAAATGATTCATGCCAACATCATATAGTGTAGCTGCTGATGCAAATGTTCCAATGTGACCTCCAAGTTCAGGGTTTTTTTTATTTGCTCTAACAACCATTGCTGCTGCATTCCATCTGATTAAAGATCGTATTTTTCTCTCAATATTTTGATCTCCAGGAGATTTTTTTTCTTCCTCGGGAGAAATTGTATTTATATAAGGTGTATTTCTAGATAAAACTAAATCTGAACCTTCTTTGTAAGAATGCTCTATTAGTTTTTTAATCAAAAACTGAGCTCTGTTCTTGCCATCATTTTCTAAAACTGCTGAAAGTGACTCAATCCACTCTTTTGTTTCTATAGGATCAATATCTCCATTACGCAAAACCTTGATTTCTTCAACATTTTTCTTTTTTATACTTTTAGGTTGTTCAATCTCTTTTTTTAATACTAAAGTTTTTTCTGCTTCTTTAATAATTTCTTCTGTAACTGGCGGTATATTTTCTTCAATTTTTTCTTTGGACTTTTCTTTCTTTTGGGTAGTGTTTATTAATGTTACAAGCAGATCACCTTTGGAAACTTTATCACCAATCTTAACGTTTACACTTTCAACTACTCCTTCAGAAATTGAAGGCACTTCAACGCTGGATTTATCACTTTCTAAAGTAACTATTGGATGATTTTTTTTTATCTTATCACCTTTTTTTACTAAAATTTCTATTATTTCTACTTTTTCAAAATCGCCTATATCGGGAACTAGTAATTTATTTGTCATTAAAATATAAAGATTTTAGTCACTTATTAAAAAATTGATAGTTGTATTATTTTGGTCACATTTATATCTATTTTTAGTCATCCTTAAATGAATAAATTATACCATGTTAACAAAATTATTTAATAAAATAAAATTTTTAGACCAAAAGCGAAACTTAGACGCTAAATTTTGGATACAAAAATTGCTATTAAAAAAAACTTTAAGTTCACTGAAGTATTAGTCTCGCTCTATACACATGGCAATTCCCATGCCTCCACCAATACAAAGTGTGGCCAAACCTTTTTTTGCATTCCTTTTAATCATTTCATGAATTAAAGTAACCACTATTCTTGTCCCAGATGCTCCAATTGGATGTCCCAAAGCTATTGCCCCACCATTAACATTAACTTTTTCTATTGGAATTTTTAATTCTTTAATTACTGCTAAACTTTGAGCAGCAAATGCCTCGTTTGATTCTACTAAATCTAAACTATTAATATCCCATCCAGCTTTTTCTAAAGCTTTTTTTGATGCTGGAATAGGACCTGACCCCATAAGAGCAGGATCTACTCCACATGTTGCCCATGATACTATTTTAGCAAGAGGGGCCAATCCTTTTTTATCCGATTCTTCTCTGCTCATTAATTGAATTGCTGCGGAGCCATCATTTATACCTGAAGAGTTACCAGCAGTAACAGTTCCGTTTTTCTTAAATGCTGGTTCAAGTTTTGATAATTTTTCAATCGTTACATCTTTTCTTGGATGTTCATCCTCAGTTAACTCGTCAATTATTTCATCCCTAAATTTTTTATTTTTTATTGCTTCTTGTGCTTTTAGTTGAGAAGAAGCTGCAAAAGAATCTTGCTCTTCTCTTGAAATTTTCCATTTGTCAGCAACATTCTCTGCTGTAATACCCATATGATAATCATTGTATGCATCGATTAGACCATCCTTTAATATCATTTCTTTTTTTGAGTTAGTCATACTTTCTTGACCACCTGCAATAACTATTTTTGCATCTCCTAATAAAATGGATTGATATCCTGCAACAATAGATCTTAGTCCTGATCCGCATACTTGATTTATTATATATCCTGTTTTTTCTTTCGGTATCCCAGCTCTAATTGCTGCTTGTCGTGCTGGGTTTTGACCAGTTCCTCCTGTAAGAACTTGTCCCATGATAACTTCATCAATGAAATTAGGTTCAACTTTTGAATTCTTTAAAATATTTTTTATAACAGTTCCTCCTAAATCATGAGCTTGGTGTTTGCTCCACATACCTTTATATCTTCCTATAGCTGTACGTAGAGCTGCTGTAAAAACTATATCTTTTGATTTCTTTGTCATACAAATACAATAGTTGCTATATTAGAAAATTACATTAAAAAATGTAAGTGTTATATTTATATCAGTGTTGCGCCTGTAGCTCAATTGGATAGAGCGCTTGGCTACGGACCAGGAGGTTCTGGGTTCAACTCCTAGCAGGCGCGCCAAAATAATCTTCTAATTTATTAGTTTATTAAATTTTATTATAGCAAGTATTTTTGCTAAATAGTAAATACCTTTATTGATTCTTAAAAAGAAAAAATTTAAAAAAAACTTAAATAAATATTTAGGCAGCTTTTTTTTAATAATTTTATACTTTTCATAATGGTCATTGTTTTTGTAATAATAATATAACTCATCAAAAGTAAAATGAAAATTTCTAGTAAAAGTTCTTTTTAATTTATTTTTAACTTTTAATTCTCCATGAGAATGAATAGCTTTTGCTTCAAAAACTTGAATGACTGATTTTTTTTTTTGTTTAATTCTTCTACAAAGTTCATCATCAGAAAAGTATAAGAAAAAATTTTCATCAAATAATCCGATATCAATAAAATCTTTTTTTCTTACAAACATGCATGATCCTAGAGTATTCTCTACACATACGTCTCCTTCAAGATTTAATGGAAATTTTTTATCACCATTTTCAGGTAATAAACCTCCTGTATACTTTAATTTATTTTCTTGATCATAAGAAGTAGCGGTTGTTAAAAAGCAATTTTCATCATTTTTTATTTTTTCATATAATTTAACGATACTTTTTTCTTTAATAACACAATCAGGATTAAGAATAAGAAAATAATCTGTTTTGCACAATTTTAATGTTTGATTATAACCAGATGAAAATCCAAGATTTTTTTTATTTAGAATATACTTTTCTATTTTAAAATTATCTTCAATTTTTTTTTTTAATTTTAAATCAAATGAATTATCAATTATTATTATTTTAAATAATCTAATTTTATCTAAAGTTTTATAAATAACATCATAGTCCTCTTTAAACAAAACTATTCCAATAGTAATTTTTTCATTTAAAATGTGTTGGTCCATAGATCTTTTGTATCATTTAATATACTAATTAAAATTTTGAAAAATTTTTTTCATATAACTTGATTATATTATAAAAATTATTTAAAAGCTAAGGTGATAAATTGTTATTGAAATGTCTTTAAGAAATTCAGTTGTATTTTTTTTTGTTATAGTTTTCGTAGTAATATTAATATTAACCTACATCTTATAAAGACCATGTCTAAAAATTTTGAACAAATAAGTAATAAAATAGGCTTTATGAAACATAATGGTGGAATCATGTTTAGAAATATTTCTGAAAATGAATATGAATTTAAATCAATAATAAATGAAAATCATTTAAATAATCTAGGAATAACCCATGGTGGATATATATGTTCTTTGATAGACTCTGGAGCTGGAACAGCTGCTTACAGAACAGCAAATAATAACCCTTGTGTAACTATATCTTTAGATTTGAAATTCATATCAACAACAAAAAAAGGAGATCAAATAATTGGTTTCGTAAAAATTTTAAAAAAAACAAAAACTATGATTTTTTTAATTTGTCATTTAAAATCAAAAGAAAAAATTATAGCATCAGCATCTGGAGTTTGGAAAATTTTAAAATGAGAACTTTTCTGCATGTGATTCGGACTAGTTTTAGTCTATCTTTGTTCTTTAAGCGCAACAATATGTAGTATGAAAAAAAATTTATATACAAAAGATTGAAATGATAAAAAATAATATAACTGCGGTTTTAGGTCCAACAAATACTGGAAAAACATTTTTAGCAATCGAAACAATGCTTTCTTTTAATTCTGGAATGATTGGTTTTCCTTTAAGGCTATTAGCTAGGGAAGTTTATGACAAGGTAATAAAAAAGGTTAATCCAAATAATGTGGCTTTAATCACTGGTGAAGAAAAAATTATTCCTTCTGAAGCTAAGTATTATTTATGCACAGTGGAGTCTCTTCCAATTAACAAGGATCTAGAATTTGTAGCAATCGATGAAATACAAATGTGTACAGACCCTGAAAGAGGTCACATCTTTACTGATAGATTGCTCAACCTAAGAGGTGAAAAATTAACTATGTTTCTTGGCTCAAATACTATAAAAAAAATTATTTCAAATTTAAGTTCTGATGTTGAATTTATAAAAAAAGAAAGATTATCAAGCCTAAAATATGTTGGTCATAAAAAAATTTCTAGAATAGATAGAAAAAGTGCAATTATAGCTTTTTCTACAGAGGAAGTTTATGCAATTGCTGAATTAATTAGAAGGCAAAAAGGCGGTGCAGCAATTGTGATGGGATCATTGAGTCCCAAGACAAGAAATGCCCAAGTAGAATTATATCAATCCGGTGATGTAGATTTTCTAGTAGCAACAGATGCTATAGGCATGGGAATTAACATGGATCTTGAGAATGTTTTTTTTTCAAATCTTAAAAAGTTTGATGGTAAAAAATTAAGAAGACTCAATTTGTCTGAAATAGGCCAAATATCTGGAAGAGCTGGAAGATATTTGAATGATGGTACTTTTGGAATAACTGGTGACTGCACAGAAATAAGTTCCGATGAAGTTGAAATGCTAGAATCTCACAAATATGATGAAATAAGAACACTTTTTTGGAGAAATTCAAAATTAGATTTTAGTAACTCAGAAAGTTTAATTAAATCCCTAGAAGAAAGACCTAATAAAAAATGGTTAAAAAAAATAAATGAATGTGAAGACGAAAAAATCTTAAAATATTTTCTGAAAGATACTGATAAATATAAAATTTCAAATAGTCCAAATCAATTAAGTCTATTATGGGAATGTTGCCAAATACCAGACTTTGTAAAAAAAAATTATGGCCATCACTTAGAAGTAGTTAGTAAAGTCTTTGAATTTTTAAATAGTAAATCTGGAAAAGTAACAAATAATTATATGAAAAAACAATTATCTTTTTTAGATAAATTAGATGGAAATGTAGACTCAATTTCAAATAGAATAGCAAATGTTAGGACGTGGTCTTATGTTTCAAATAAAACAAATTGGGTTGAAAACCAAGATTATTGGGTTGAAAGAACCAAATCATTAGAAGATAAACTTTCAGATCGATTACATGAAGAATTAACAAAAAGTTTTATTGATAAAAGAGCAAGTATTTTAGCAAGAGGCCTTAAACAAGATATTTCTTTAGAAACAAAAATTATTAATGATAAAAAAGTTGAGGTAGATGGACAATTTATTGGTGAATTAAGAGGTCTAAAATTGGATTTGGACCTAAAAGTAGGAGCACTCGATACAGATATAAAATCTTTAAAAAAAACTGCAAGATTAAATGTAGGACCTGAATTTAAAAAAAGAATAAATGAAATAATTGCAACAAAAGTAATTGAATTAAAAGATGATTTTAAAATTTACTGGAAAGAATTTCCTATTGCTAAATTATCGCCTGGAAAAAATTATTTGAGCCCAGATTTTAATTTAATTGTAGATGATATAATTGAAATTACTGATCAAAAAAAACTTCAAAGTTTTTTAGAAGATTGGATAAATAAAAAAATAAATACTATCTTAAAAAATTTAATTGATTTAAAAGACTCAAATAATAAAAATACATCAATACGTGCTTTGTCATATCAATTATATGAAAACAATGGTGTTTTAAAAAGAGAAACAATAAAAGATTATTTGAAAAAACTTGATCAAGAAAATAGAAAAATTTTAAGAGAAATGGGAGTGAAATTTGGTAGATATCATGTTTATTTACATAAACTTATGAAGCCTGAGGCAGTTTCACTCAGATTAACTTTATGGAAAAATTTTCATCAAAAATATTTTGAACTTAAGCCACCAACTTTTGGTCTAAATTTTTTAGAAAGTAAAAAAAATGTAAATCCTAATTTTATGTTGCTTTGTGGATTTGAAAAATTTGAAAATTTTTATGTAAGGATAGATATTTTAGAAAGATTATTTGTTAAAATAATAAATTCTAATATTGAAGATAAAAAAGAAGTAAAATTAACTGCAGAAATGCTAAATCTTCTGGGATGTAGTAAAGAAAATTTTTTAAAGTTGATTCAAAGAATGAATTATAAAACTTACAGAAAAAATAATGAGTATTTTTTTAAATATACTCCAGAAAAAAATAAAATAAAAAGATACGATAAAAAAATTATTAGCAAGAATAACCCTTTTAATATATTAAAACAAATGAATTTCAAATAATAATGTTTAATTTTATTAAAAAAAAAAAAGATGTCGATAAAAATGAATCAAATTTATTTTCTAAAACTGCCTCACTTTTAATTCATGCTGCAAAAATGGATCAAAATTACACTGAAAAAGAAAAATTAATTATTAAAAGAACACTTGTTGATTTAGGGGTGAATAATCAAGAAATAGATAAATTAATACAAGAAGCAGAAAAAAATGAAAAAAATTCTAATCAAATGCTGGATTTTACCAAAGATTTAAAAAAATCTGATAATAATTTTAAAATTAAATTAATTGAATCACTTTGGAAAATAATCTATTCAGATGGTAAATCAGATATGTTTGAGGATAACCTGATGAGAAGACTTTCGGGACTATTATATTTAGATAAAAAAATTGTTGGAGATATTAAAGAAAAAATGAAAAAAAATTTATTTTAATGACATATTTAGTTAATGATAAATGTATAAAGTGCAAATTGACCGACTGTGTAGAAGTTTGTCCGGTAGATTGTTTTTATGAAGGAAAAAATATGCTTGTAATTAAACCTGATGAGTGTATAGATTGTGGCGTTTGTGAACCAGAATGCCCAGTACAGGCTATAGTTCCAGATACCCAAAGCGGAAATGAAAAATGGTTAGAAATAAATACGAAATATTCAGAAATTTGGCCAAACATATCAACAAGAAAAGATCCACCAAAAGATCATAAAGAATACGAAAATGAAGAAAATAAATTTGAAAAATATTTTAAAGAAAACCTTTAAAAAAAAAACTAAAGCACCAAAAAAAAAAGCTTTAAGTAAAACAAAAAAAATTGCTAAAAAGAAATCAAAAAAAACTATTATAAAAAATAAAAAAATAAATATTAAAGAAAAAAAAAAAATTATAGTTAAAAATGAAGAAAAAAATGAAAATTTAAGAATTACTAAAATTAACGAACAAAAACCCGAAATAAAAAAAATAAAGAAACAAGAAACTGAAAAAAAAGAATATAAGCCAAAAGATTATGTAGTTTATCCAAAACATGGTGTTGGTCAAATTTTATCTGTTAGTTCAAAAACCATTGGAGGTATTGAAGTACAATGTTATGATATTAAATTTGAAAAAGACAAGGCAATAGGTTTATTGCCTATAAATAAACAATCACATCTAAGACCTCTCGCTACCATCAATCAAGTTAATAAATCTATATCTATTTTAAAGGGTAAACCAAAAATTAAAAGATCTATGTGGAGTAGAAGAGCACAAGAATATGAACAAAAAATTACGTCAGGAAAAATTTATGAATTAGCTGAAGTTGTTAGAGACTTGAATAAAGGCGATGATTTAATGGTTGATCAATCTTATAGTGAAAGACAACTTTTTGAAAAAGCTTATGAAAGAATTTTATCTGAATTTCAAATTGTACTGAAATTATCATATGAAGAAACACAAAAAAAACTTGATAAACCTCTAAAAAGAAATCAATTTTCTCAACCAATAAAAACCGAAATTAAACAAGAAGCGATTTCAACAGAAGGAAAAGCAGAATAAAAAAAACGCTTCCCACATTTTAAAAATGAGAAGCGTTTTTTAGAAAGAAGTAGTTTACTATCTTCTTCTTCTTCTTTTCTTAGCTTTTTTAGCTTTTTTCTTCTTAGATGCTTTTTTTCTTCTTTTAGCCATCTTTAGCTCCCTGTTTAAGTTTTCGAATCAAATGATTCGTTATTACCTTTATTTTTATTTTTTTTAACAACTTATGTCAAATATTTAATTAAAGATAAATTTTATGAAATATTAAAAAAAAAATTCTTTAAATTAAATTTAAAATAAAAGTTAAAAAGATAAGATTTTATGCGATTAATAATCAATTTTTAAAATTATAATTTAATAAAGTTTTTCTAATTCTTCTTTATATTTTTCTGTAACTTTTTTTCTTTTTACTTTCATTGTTGGTGTAAGCAAACCATTTTCTATAGAAAAATTTTCGTCTATTAATTGAATTTTTTTTATTTTTTCTACTAAAGTTAATTTTTTATTTATATTTTCTATTATTTTATTTATTTTTTCTTTTTCTTTTAGAAATTCTTTATTTGGAACAATTAATGCAACTAAATAATTTTTTTTATCACCATAAACCAAGCATTGATCAATTTCTAATTCATTTGTGATCATATTTTCAATTTTTGCTGGAGAAATATTGTCTCCTCCTGCACTAACAATAATATCTTTTTTTCTATCAGTAATTTTTAAATAACCATCTTCAGGATTTATTTCTCCTATGTCGCCTGTGTGTAACCATCCATCCTTAATAACTTCTGCTGTTGCTTCTTTATTATTCCAATATCCCAGCATTACATTTTCTCCCTTAACCAAAATTTCTCCGTCTCCAGCAATTTTAACCTGATTTCCTTTAAAAGGAGGGCCGACGGTCTCAACTTTTATTTTGTCTATAGGGTTGCAGCTAACTACTGGAGAAGTTTCAGTTAAACCATATCCTTGAAGAGTAGGTAATCCTACAGCATTTAAAAATTCTCCTATTTCTTTGTCCAAAGCTCCTCCGCCAGAAACAAAGGCTTTTAAATTTCCACCAAATTGTTTTTTTATTTTTTTTCTAACTAATATTTCTACTATTAAATTTAGTAATTTTTCAAAAAAAGTCATTTTTTCCTTTAATAAATTTTTCTTACCCAGCTTAATTGTTGCATCAATTAATTTAGCCTTAAAACCAGTTTGTTTTTTCATGTTAATATTAATTTTGTTATAAAGATTTTGATAAAATCTTGGTACAGCTGTCATAATTGTAGGCTTTGCCTCAGATATATTTTCTAAAAGTTTTTCTATTTTTTCTGCATAAAAAATTTTGGCTCCAACAGTAATTTGTACAAATTGTACACAATGCTCATAAGAATGCGAGAGGGGAAGCCAAGTTAAAAATATTGGTTTAGAATCTATTATTGGTTTTAATATTTCACAAGCTCCCACAATATTATTTAAAATACCTCCATGACTTAAAATTACTCCTTTTGGATTTCCACCGGTTCCCGAAGTATAAATTATACAAGCTGGCGAATTTCTTTTTAAATTATTATTTTCTATTTTATCTTTTTCAGACAAATCATTTTTTATTATAGAATAAAAATCTAAATACTTTTCTTTACTATCTATATTTAAATTATTTATTGCTTTATCCAACTCATCAAAAATAATAATTTTTTTTATAAAATTTTTTTCTTTAATAGTTGTATTTAATTTTTTAAGCATATCATTATTAGAAACAATAACTAACGTAGGTTCGCAATCTTCAATTAAATATTTATAATCATCTTTAGTATAAGTTGTATAAGCTGGAACTGTAATTCCACCAGATAACATAATAGCTAAGTCAGAAATAAACCATTCAGGTCTATTTTCTGAGACCAAAAGACATCTGTCTCCTTCTTTAATATTTTCTTTAATTATTTTAGAAAGTTTGAATATGTTTAGCTTTGTTTCTTCCCATGTAAAAGTTTTTTTATTGTTTGGATTTAACCATTGTAATAAAATACTTTTAGGATCTTGTTTTTTTGTTTGAAAAAAAAATAATTCAATTAAACTATTAAAATTATCCAAGTTCATAAATTTTTGGTGGGCGAAGAGAGAATCGAACTCTCACTTCTTGCAAAACACGATTTTGAGTCGTGCGCGTCTACCAGTTCCGCCATTCGCCCTCATTTTCTTTAGTTAATCTTTTAAAATTAAATAGTATAAGAAGTAAATTTATATTAAAACCAAAAAATGTTTAAAGAACTATACGAAAAATCTTTAAAACTTGCTTCGCACAAAAGTTCAAATTTTTTCTTAGCAATTATTTCGTTTATTGAAAGTTCTTTCTTTCCGATTCCTCCAGATGTGATGATTGCTCCAATGTCCATAGCAAAAAAAAATGATTATTTAAAAATATTTTTTATTGCCACTATATTTTCAACCTTAGGAGGTCTATTTGGATACTTTATTGGTTCATTGTTTACGAACAATGCAATGTCAATTATGGAATTTTATGGCTATGAAGAGCAAGCAGCAAACTTAAAACAACAATTATCTTCTGGTGGTGGAGCTTTTTCTTTTTGGCTTGGAACTTTGTTCCTTGCAGGATTCACACCTATACCTTTTAAACTTTTTACAATAACAAGTGGTCTTATAAATTTTAATATATTTGTATTTTTTATTATTTGTATAATTTCTCGTGGTTTAAGATTTTTTATTGTTGCATTTTTATCTGCAAAATTTGGAGATAAAGCTGTTAGGTTTATAGAAAAAAAAGGAACAATGTGGTCTTTTATTATAGGTATCGTTCTTGTGGCAATTGCTTTAATTATATATTTTATCTTTAATTAAAATGTCAGAGATCAAAAATAAAGTAACACTTAACATAGTTTTAGTTTTTTGTATTTTTGTTCTAGTAGTTGCATATTTTATTGAATATTTATTAAAGCATGAACCTTGTAATCTTTGTTTAATTGAAAGAATTCCTTATATTATTTCAATAATAATTATTTCTATATGTTTATTTTTAAAAAAATTTGAAAAAATAACTTTTATATTATTAACTATAATTTTTATAGCTGGGGCTTTTGTATCTTTTTATCATTTTGGTATAGAAAAAGGTTTTTTTGAAGAGTCATTTTTTTGTAATTTAAGTAATGAAATTAATATTTTAACTAAAGAAGATCTTCTTAAAGAATTACAAAAAAAAATTATAAGCTGTAAAAATGTTGATTTTACTATATTTGGCCTTTCTCTTGCTTCAATAAATACAATTGTATCATTTGCTTTAAGTGCTATTTCTTTTAAATCTTTTTTAAATTATGAAAAAAACAAATAAAAAAAAAATAGAAGAATTTATAAGAGTTGACCATGCTGGTGAACGAGGAGCTATAAAAATATATGAAGGGCAATTGTTAGCATTAAATACACTTATAGAAGACAAAGATCTAAAAAAAAAAATAGAAAATCTAAAAATTCATGAAGAGGAGCACTGTAAATTTTTTGAAAATGAAATTAAAAAAAGAAATATTAACCCAACAAAATTACTTCCACTTTGGGATCTACTAGGAGTTGGTATTGGATTTAGCACTACTGTTCTAGGAAAAAAAGCAGCAATGCTTTGCACTGCTTCTGTTGAAGAGGTAATTGATGAACATTATCAAAAACAAATAGAATATTTGAAATCTGATGAAAAAAAACTAAAAGAAAAAATAATAAAATTTAGATTAGATGAGTTGCATCATAAAGATATTGCTTATAAAGAAGGGGCTACCAAAGAAGGTTTATATTCAGTCTTAGATAAAATAATTAAAACAGGATCAAAAATAGCAATTAATATTTCAGAAAAAATTTAATTAAGGTTCAAGTTCAACATCCCAGTATAAATAATCTATCCAACTTTTATGTAAAAAATTTGGAGGAAAATTCTGTCCATTCATGTGTAGATCTTCTGTCGAAGGTTGATATGGTTTTTTATTTAATTTCATTCCTGAGATTTCTAAAAGCCTACCTCCTTTTTTAACATTGCAATTAGAACATGCTGTTACTACATTGTCCCAATTAGTTTTTCCACCTTTTGATCTAGGTAACAAATGATCAAAAGTAAGTTCTTTTTTACTTCCACAATATTGACACATAAATTTATCTCTTAAAAATACATTAAATCTAGTAAAATTTGGATTTGATTGTGGTCTAATATAACTCTTCAATGCAATAACACTTGGGAGTTTCATACTAAATGAAGGACTTCTAATAACTCTATCATAACTGCTAACAATTGTTACTCTGTCTAAAAAAGCAGATTTTATGGAATCTTGCCAACTCCAAAGTGACAAAGGATAATAACTTAATGGCCTGTAATCTGCATTTAAAACTAAAGCAGGACATTTTTCTAAAGATAAATTTTGGTCAATTAAATTCATTTTAATAATAAGATTAACTTAAATAAATTAATTAATCAATAACCAGAAAATCTTTTTATTAAGATTTATTAAATTTTAAAATTTTTTTTAATATAATTTAATGCTGCACTTGAAGCTTCGATTGGTATATGATGATCACAATTTTTTATCATTTTAGTTTCTACTTCTATTTTATTTCTTATAAAAAAATCTTTTGCATCTAATAGGTTGCTTGAAGGTACCACTGAATCCATATCTCCATGTAATAAAAAAGTTTTTGTTTTTGAAATAATTCTTTTAGATAGATTTTCTTTATTAATTATTTTACCTGAAAACCCAACTATACAATTAAAACTTTTATTACTCGTTAAACCAACATTTATTGAAATCATGCAACCTTGGCTAAATCCACTTAAACAAATTTGTGAATTATTTAATTTGTACACATCTTTTACTTCAGCAATATACCTGTTGATTATTTTTTCAGCTATTATTGATTGCTCAAGTATATATTCAGGTTCATCTTTGTTTAAATCAAACCATTGAAATCCACTTTTATTTATTTTACATGTTTCGTGCCCATCTGGACACAAGAAAACAGTATTAGGTAAAAATCTTTTCCAGTTAAGAGTAACCAAGCTAATGTCTTCACCGCTTCCCCCATAACCATGAAATAGTATTATTGCATTATTTATTTCATTGTTATTATCAGATTTGATTATTTTTGTATTTAAAGTAAATTTCATAAATATATAATTGATTATCATGTCCAGAAATAAAAACAATCAAGCAATTTGGAATAAAAGAATTAATAAAAATTCCTCAATATTGTTTCAAGAAATTGGAAGTTCTATTGATGTGGATAAAAGACTTTTTAAAGAAGATATTTTAGGTTCGATAGCTCATGTAAAAATGTTATCTAAACAAAAAATAATTTCTTCAAAAATAAGAAATAACATTATTAAAGGTCTTAAAAAAATTGAAAAAGAAATATTAAATAAAAAATTTATATTTAATAAAAAACATGAAGACATTCACATGAATATTGAAAAAAGACTTTTTAAAATAATTGGTAATGATGCAGGCTTTATTCACACTGGAAGATCTAGAAATGATCAAGTTATAACAGATTTTAAATTATGGATAAAATCCTCAACACAAAAGTTAGATAGAAAATTAATCAGATTAATTAAAACAATTCTAAAAATTGCAAACAACAATATTCAAACCATAATGCCAGGATTTACACATTTAAAAAATGCACAACCAGTTTCTTTAGCTCATTATCTATTGGCTTATCTTGAAATGTTCCAAAGAGACAAAAAAAGATTATTAAATAATTTAGAAAATTTAAATGAGAATCCCTTGGGTGTTGCAGCTTTAAGTGGAACCTCATTTAATATTGATAGGTTTTTTACAACAAAAAAACTAGGATTTAAAAAACCAACTAATAACTCTATTGATACTGTAGCTGATAGAGATTTTGTTTTAGATTTCTTATACTCAATTTCTGTTTGTTCGTTACACATATCAAGAATTGCTGAAGAACTAATAATTTGGAATTCCGATGGCTTTAACTTAATTAAATTATCGGACAAAGTTGTAACAGGATCATCAATTATGCCTCAAAAGAAAAATCCTGATCCCTTAGAATATCTAAGAGGTAAAGCAGGTGGAACTTTTGGAAATTTATTTTCAATGCTGACAATTTTAAAAGGTTTACCATTATCTTATTTTAAAGATCTACAAGATGATAAAGAAATAGTTTTTAGATCATTTGATACTTTAAACAATTCTATCTCTATACTTAATGAAGTTTTAAACAATTTTAAACCAAACAAATTAAAAATGATAAAATTGGCAAATAAAGGATTTGTTACAGCCACAGATTTGGCAGATTATTTGGTAAAATATCATGGAAAAACATTTAGAGATGCTTATCAAAAAACAGCGATGATAGTTAATTATGCTGAAAAAAATAATATTAAACTAAATGAATTAAGCTTAAAAGAACTTCAAAAGATCGAGCCTTGCCTAAAAACCAATGTTTTAAATATTTTTGACTTAAAAAACTCTGTTAATTCAAAAAAATCATTTGGCGGAACATCGTTTAATAATATAAAAAAAATGATATTAAAATATAAGAAAATTTATAAATGATTAAAAAAGTAGCATTAATTCTAATTTTGTTTCTTTTTGTATTTTCGTGTGGAAAAAAGGCAGACCCAGAATACAAAACTATTATAAATTCTAATACAATTATTCAAATAGTTTAATGGAATATAAAAAAAAGAAATTTCACGTTGAAAACATTTCAACTGAAAAACTAGCAAAGAAATTTGATACACCTTTATATTGCTATTCTTTTTTAAAATTAAAAAAAAATATTACTAATTTTAAAAATTATTTTAAAAAAATTAATCCACTAGTTTGTTTCTCCCTTAAATCAAACTCAAATGTTAAGTTGTTAAAAGAAATAAAAAATCTTAATTGCGGTGCAGATGTAGTTTCTAAAGGAGAAATGATGAGAGCTATAAAAGCAGGAATTAATAATAAAAAAATAGTTTTTTCTGGCACTGGAAAAACTTTTTCGGAATTACAATATGCAATTAATAAAAATATTTTATTAATTAATGTGGAAACTAAAAGTGAACTTTTAATTATCGAAAAGATAGCAAAACAAAAAAAAAAGAAAGTTGATATAGGAATAAGACTAAACCCTAATATAGATGCTAAAACATTAAAACAAATTTCCACAGGTAAAGAAGGAGATAAATTCGGATTAACTGAAAAAGAATTTATTAAAATAACAAAATATGCCCAAATATCAAAATTTTTAAGTTTAAAATGTATTAGTGTACATATAGGTAGCCAAATACTTAGTCATAAACCTTATGAAAAAATGCTGAAAACAATAGATCACTTAATAAAAAAAACTAATCATAAATTTGATTTTATTGATCTAGGAGGAGGGATGGGAATTGATTATGAAAAAAATAATAAAATGCTTAATTACAAAATTTATAGCTCATTGATAACTAAGTTTCTAAAAAAAAGAAAATCTAAAATTATTTTAGAACCAGGCAGAGCTATTATTGGTAATGCAGGAATTTTAATTTCAAAAATTTTATATATTAAAAAAAATAAAAATAAAAATTTTGTTATACTGGATGCTGCAATGAACGATTTGATGAGGCCTGCTTTATATGGAACAAAACATCAAATTATTCCATCTGTGAAAAACAATAAAATTACAAATAAAATCTTTGAATTTGTTGGGCCTATATGTGAAAGTACTGATAAATTTTTAACAACTAAAAAATACCAAAACCTTAAAGAAGGTGATTTTATTATAATTTGTGACGTAGGTGCTTATGGAATGTCTTTAAGTTCTAATTATAATGTAAGACCAAATCCCGCTGAGATCCTTATAAAAAACTCTAAAATACAAATTATAAAAAAAAGGCAAAAACTTAACGATATCAATTAGTTTTTAAATTAAATGATTAGAAATATTTTATTTAAAATTTTTTTTTTCTTTGGAATAATTGTGATTTCAATTTTATTCCTACCCAGCCTAATTTTACCAAAATCAGTCACTTTATTTGGAGGTAAAATAATGGGTTATTGGACAAAATATTGCCTAAATATTTTTTTGTCAGTAAAAATAAATGTGATTGGTAAAGAAAATATAATTGCTAATGAAAAATTTTTTATTGCCTGCTCGCATCAATCTATGTTTGAAACTTTTTTTTTACAAACAATATTTAATTCACCTATTTTTATTTTAAAAAAAGAACTATTAAAAATACCTATTTTTGGTCTTTATTTAAAAAAAATTAGTTCAATATCAATAAATAGAAATAGAACAACTAAAGAAAATTTAGGATTTTTTGAAGAAATTTCAAAAACTGTAAAAAATTCAGAACGACCTTTGCTAATATTTCCTCAAGGTACACGTTTATTGCCTGAGGAAAGACCTAAATTTAAAAAAGGCGCAGGTAGAATTTATGAAAATCTTAATATTAAATGTCAGCCAATTGCTATTAATTCAGGTTATGTTTGGCCAAAAAATAAATCACTTTCTAAAAATAAAACTATAACAATATCAATTTTAAAGCCCATAGAAGCAGGTTTAATAAAAGAAGAATTTTTAGAACTTTTAGAAAAAAATATTTATTTTGAACTTAATAGAATTAATTAACCTTTCATTGGCATTACTACATAAATACTATCAAAGTCACCAGGGTCTTTTATAAGGGCTGGGGAACCCGTATCGTTAAGAAAAATTTCTACTTTGTCGCCATCAAGTTGGGAAGCAACATCAATTAAATATCTAGAATTAAAGCTAATATCTAATTCATGGTCAAATTTAACATTTAAATCTTCTTTTCCATCTCCACTGTTGGTATTTCTTACTGATAGATTTAATTTATCTTTCTTTAGGCTAAATTTTACACCATCTTTTTTATCTGAAGAGACTGATGCAACTCTATCAACTGAATTTAAAAATAGTTCAAGATCAACTTCTAATTTTTTCTTATTATCTTTAGGAATAACTTGAACATAGTTAGGAAATTTTCCATCGATTAATTTTGAAATTAAAATGCTATTATTTAACTCAAATTTTATTTTTGATTTTATGTTGGAAATTTTTACATTGCCTTCAAAATCCTCCAATAAAGAGCACAACTGAAAAATTGTTTTTTTTGGTAAAATTACTGGCTCAAAATCAACTTTTTCATTCAATCTAATTTTTGAAATAGACATCCTATGACTATCAGTAGCTGCAGCTGTAAGAAAATTTTTATTTTCATTTTGCGTCTGATGGAAAAAAATTCCACTTAAATAATGTCTAGTTTCATCATTTGAAACCGAAAACTTACACTTGTTTAGCAATTTTAATAATAGTTTAGAATTAATAGAAAATTGATTTTTGTTAAAATTTTCATCTGTAATTGGAAATTCAGAAGGACTAATGCAATTTAAGTGAAAAATAGATTGTTCAGATTCTAACTGTAGTTTATTTTCACTACTTAAAGAAAAGTTAATTTTTTTACCAGATGAAAATTTTCTTATAATATCATACAAAATAGATGATGTTGTTGTTGTTTTCCCTTCTTCTTGAATTTCTATATCCTTTATTTCATTAATAAATATTAAGTCTAGGTCAGTTGCTGTAATAATTAATTTTGAATTTGTTGCATCTAATAAAATATTTGAAAGTATAGGAAGTGTGCTTCTTTTTTCAATTACACCCTGACAATAATTTAAAGATTTTTGTAAATCTGATTGGTTTACGCTAAATTTCATTTTCTTTATTATATAATATTTGATTTTTAAGGCTTTCAATATTATTACACAATTCTACATTGTTATTTTTTAATTTTTCAATAGTTTTTACTGAATGAATTATTGTAGTATGGTCTCTTCCAGAAAATTCTCTACCAATTTCAGGAAATGATTTAGAAGTAAGTATTTTAGTTAAATATATAGCAGTTTGCCTGGGTCTCACTAAATATCTTGATCTCCTTGAAGAAAGCATTTCATTCTTACTTATCTTAAAAAATTTACAAACAGTTGATTGAATTAAATCAATAGTTACTTTATTTTCAGATAAATTTAGCAAATCTTTCAATATAACTTTTACCTCTGACAAATTTGGGACTTTGTTATATATTCTAGAAAAAGATATAACTCTGTTTAGAGCTCCTATTAATTCTCTAATGCTTGATTTAATTTCTAAGCTAATAAATTTTTGTATTTCATCTGATATATTTACTTGATTAGAATAATAAAGTGTTAATTCTTCAGTTTTATTTTTAATTATTTTATATCTAAGCTCATAGTCTGGTTTTTGTATATCTACTACCATACCACCTGAAAATCTTGATTTAATTCTTTCTTGAATTCTAGATAATTTATTTGGTGGCCTATCTGCAGATATTATGACTTGAGAACCTTTATCTAATAAAGCATTAAATGTGTGAAAAAATTCTTCTTGCATAGCTTCCTTGCCATTCATAAATTGAATATCATCGATAAGCAAAACATCAGTGTTTCTAAAATATTCTTTGAACTTAACCATTTCATTTGATTTTATTGATTTAACAAATTGATACATAAATCTTTCAGCAGAAATAAACATTATTTTATTTTTTTCTTTTAAATTTAGACCAATAGCATTTAATAAATGAGTTTTACCCATTCCAACGCCTCCATAAATATATAATGGATTATAGTGTGTTTGCTTTTCAGAAACTTTTTTTGATGCCTCATAAGCAATTTTGTTACTAGAGCCAAGAATAAAATTTTCTAATTTCTTGTTAGGATCTATTCTATTGTATTGTAAATATGAGTCTTTAATGAAAGATATGTTAGTATTTGTTTGAATAAATTTATCTTTTTGTACTGCACTCTTATTAGTTACACTATCTTGTTTACTACTAATTATAAATTCAACTCTGTTAATTGCTTTATTATAAGATCTTATTATCTGTAAAATTTGATCAACATATCTTGAAGTTATCCAATCTCTAATAAATCTGGTAGGTACCGATAACAAAATATAATCTGTAAATTCATCAACAAATTCAATTTTTTTTAACCAGCTTTCAAATATATCGTGTCCGATTTTATTTTTCATGTTATTTTGGATAACTTGCCAATCTATTTTTTTTTCAAGATTGGTACTTATATTATTTTTATTTGAAATTTTTTCGTTAT
>QCKR01000009.1 GCA_003215185.1 Pelagibacteraceae bacterium AG-410-D23 | reverse complement strand
TAAGTTTCTTAAACTTTTGCATTTTTCACTAATTTTTTTACTTTTTGTTAGAATCATTCCACCTTCACCAGTCGTTATTTGTTTATTTGCATAAAAACTAAATGTGCTTATATCTCCAAAGCTACCACACATTTTATTTTTATACTTTTGTCCAATAACTTCAGCAGCATCTTCAATCAAAAAAAGTTTATTTTTTTTACATATTTTAGTTATCTTTTCCATATCCAAGGGAAAACTATAAATATGAGTTGCAATTATTGCTTTTGTTCTTTTTGTAATTTTTTTTTCAATATCAGAAATTTTCATATTCCAATTATTAAGATCGCAGTCGATGAAAACTGGTTTTGCATTTTGTTTAATTACGGCTAATGCGTTAGATATTATAGTAAAATTAGGTATTATTACTTCATCACCTTTTTTTATATTTAGTGCTTTTATCGCAATTTCTAATGCGGCAGTACCATTTGATACAGAAATTGAAAATTTTTGTTTAATAAGTTTTTTGAAATCATTTTCGAATTTTTTAACTTCCGGTCCTTCTGAAGATATCCATCCTTTATGAAGAATGGATTGTACTTTTTTCACATCATTTTTTAAAATTAATGGCCTGGCTACTGGAATAAATTTAAATCTTTTTAATTTTAATTTCTTTTTCATCAATTTTATTAAATTTAACTTTATCAGATGCAGAATGGTACGGTCCTTGCTTAACTTCTATCATTTCTACATTTTTTAAAACTTTAAATCCATGACCACCGTTTACTAACATAATTATATCATCAGCATAGACTTTTTTGCTAAATAGATAATTTTTTTTTTCGTTATAAAAATCGACTCTTAATATTCCTTTTAATAAAATTATTACTTCTGTTGTAGTCAATATTTTGGTTAGTCTTTTATTATGTTTGTGTGGCATAATAATATGATTTTTTTTATGCTTCATAAAACCAAATTGTTGTGTTGCTTCCTTTGATGTAAAGAAATTTATGCCATTTTTTTTTCTAAATTGTCTACGAATTATCAAAGCATATAGTTTTTTTTTATAAGTAATATTTTCAATCATATTAAAATTATTAATTATTTCTAAATCTAGAAATAATTATTCTAATTATATAATCTATTCCTAGTTTAAAAAATCTAATAATATTTGTTGCTGTTTTGCTCATTCCTTCGTGATCTAACGGATGAGTATAAGGTATTTCTTTAACTTTTATTCCTTTTTTTATCATTTTATAAAGAAATTCAATAAAAAATTCTCCGTGTCCGTAAGCTATAGGAACTGCCAATTGTAAATTTTTTCTATGCATTAGAAAAACACTACTTGTATAGTCTTTAATTTTTGAACCTAAAAACAATCTACAAATAAAATTTATACATCGACTTGATAAAACTCTAAGCTTTGATCTTTCATCTTTACCGCCTTCAACAAATCTTGAAAGTATTACTAAATCATTATCTTTTAATTGTTCTACCATTTCAGGGATTTGTTTTATTAAAGAAGGCATGTTTGAGTCAAACCATCCTACTATATTACCATTTGTATTAATTAATCCGAGTAAAAAAGCAGAAGCCAAGCCTCTTGAGGTTCTAGAAATTAATTTTATATTTGGATTATTTAATTTACTTACTTTTTCAAAAGTTCCATCTGTTGAGTTATCATCTACTAAAACAATTTCCACATCATTAACATTTTCTAATATATTTTTTATAGTTTTTTCTATTATATAAGCTTCATTGTATGTTGACAAAATTATTGAAATTTTATTTTTCATTAATTTTTTTTAGCTGAGCGTCCATCATAATTTTAATTAACCTATCTAAGCTTGTTTTGTTTCTATTGTAATTAAAATATTTTAAAGCTTTTTTTGTATCTGCTTTTAAAAAACTAGTTTTAGAAGGTCTTAATAACTTTTTATTAATCTTAACATACTTTTTGTAATCAAGATTCACATAATTAAAACATTTTTTTACAAAATCTTTTACTGAAAAATTATTTCCTGTTCCTATTACAAAAAAATCTGCTTTTTTTAATTGCATTATTTTCCAAGCTGTTTCAACATAATCTTTTGCATAACCCCAATCAATTTTAGCACTTAGATCTCCAAGATATAAAGTTTTGCTTTTATTATTATAGATATCACAAACACCATGAACAATTTTTTGAGTTACATATTCTTTAGTTCTTCTAGGTGATTCATGGTTATAAAAAATTGCACCACAATTATGCATTTTATATATTCTATTGTACATTTTGCATGCATGTAGAGCAGTTGATTTTCCTAGAGCATAAACACTATTTGGGTTGAGTTCAGTTTTTTCATTTTGCCTTTTTTCTTTTGCTAATCCAAATATGTTAGAGGAAATAGGTTGAAAATATTTAATTTTTTTATTTTTTATTATTTCAAGTATTTCAATTACAGAAAGTGCAGTAACTTTTAAAGAGTATGATGGAATACTAAAACTCCAAGAAACATGATCTTGGTCAGCAAAATTATATATTTCAGAAGGCTTTATGGTAGAAATTAATTTTTCTAGTGAGCCAGTATCCAATAAATCACCTCTATGTAAAAACAGTTGTTTATTAATGATTTTATTGTCATTTATTAGATGGTTTATATTTTTTGTATTTCCTGTTGCTGATTTTCTTATAAGGCCGTGGACTTGATATTTTTTTTTTAACAAAAATTCAATTAGATATGAACCATCTTGACCTGTTGAACCTAATACTAAAGCTTTTTTTTTCATTTTGTTTTTACCATTTTAAAATTTGGATATGGTAATAAAAATTTACCTCCTGATTTTAACCATTTTTTTTCTCTTTTAATAAATTCATCAATAAAAGCATAAGGCATTACAAAAAAATAATCCGGTCTAAGCTCTCTTGCTTTTTTTTCAGAAATTATTTTTACCCCAGAGCCTACAGTATATTTTCCCCATTTTTCAGGACTTCTTTCTGCTGCATATGGTATTATTTTTGAGTTAACATTATAGTATTGAAGTAAAGTATTTCCTTTTGTTGATGCACCGTAAAGAAATATTTTCTTTTTTTCTTTTTGTGCCTTTTTTACAAAGCTTATAAATTTTTTCTTATTGTTTTTTACTTTTAAAACAAATTTATTAATTTCTTTTAAATTAATATTTTCTTTATATTTAATTGAATGTTTTAAATTTTTTTTACAATAAATTCTGTAGCTGCCACCATTTATTTCATTTTCTTCAACTTTAAAAATTTTAAATCCATTTTTTTCAAAAAGGTATTTAAGAGACTCATAAGAATAAAATTCTAAATGTTCATGACAAATATTTCCTAGGTCATTTTTTTTTAGCATTGAATTTAAACACATAAGCTGTGCTATAAATATGCCATTTTCATCTAAAGCTTCAGCAGCATCAGATATAAATTTGGATGGATCTTCCAAATCATAGAACATGCCAATAGCTGTAATTACTTTTGGCTTTTTTAGCTTTTCTTTTTTAAGTATTTTATTTAAATCATTTAAATTCCAAAAATTATCAAGTACATGGTCACAATTTTTTTTTAGGATTTTTTTTAAGTTTTTTGCTGGCTCACATCCAATTGTTTTAAAACCATCTTTCTTAAAAAATTTTAGTAAAGTGCCATCATTTGCGCCAATATCTAAGATTGAGTCATTTTTTTTTAAAATAGACATTTTTTTAACTGTATCATAAATATTTTTTAGAGCATTTATCATAGTGTAGGTTACACTTGATCTGTACCAATAGAATTTTTTATACATTATTTCCTGTGGTGCAGAATGTTCCAATTGAAGGAGTTTACATTTGTTGCAATAAACTAAGTTTAGTGGTGCTTTGATACCTCTTTTAATATTTTTTTTATTTACAAAATTACTCACATAATGATTTCCAAAATTATGAATTTTTTTCAACTTCTTGTTAAAGCATAATCTACATTTTTTTATTTTTACTGTTTTTGGTATTTTCATAAAAAATTGATTTTGTTGTAGTTTATTACTATCAATTTGAACTTATTTAAAGTATTTTAAGACAACCAGAAATAGTATCATTCTACAAGATATTTTGTTGCTTAAAATAGCCACATTTTTTTCATAACTTGATAATTTAAACTTTAAGAAGTAAATATAATTGTTTAAATCAATTTAAAGTTATGGGTATTCATTACGATTATAAATCAACACGTGGAATGAAAGCTATGGAAAAGCAAGCTAAAAAATTAAAAAAGCTTGCTGAAAAAAAAGCAAAGAGAGAAGCCAAACAAGGGAAAAAAAAGGAAGAAGTAGTTAACAAGCTAAATGTTCAAGAACCAATTACTCTTGATTTTATAACTAATCCAAACAAAGATAAATGAACAGCAAGGAGAAGAATATGAAGTTGGAGTTAGCTCTTAAAAAAAATTTGAAAAAAAGAAAAATTTCTCAAAAAAAATTCAAAAAAAAAAGTAAATAAATGTCAGTACAATCTGATAAGTGGATAAAAAAAATGGCAATGGATAAAAAAATGATATCTCCGTTTGAAGAAAAGCAAGTAAGGGATGGAAAAATTTCTTATGGATTATCGTCTTTTGGTTATGATGCTAGAGTTTCTGATGAATTTAAAATATTTACCAATGTAAATTCTGAAGTAGTTGATCCAAAAAATTTTAAACCAAGTAGTTTTATAACAAAAAAAGTTTCTGAATGTATTATACCACCAAACTCCTTTGTTTTAGCAAGTACAGTTGAATACTTTAAAATTCCCAAAGATGTTATTGTTATTTGTTTAGGTAAATCAACTTATGCAAGATGCGGAATTATTGTAAATGTTACACCTTTAGAACCAGGGTGGGAAGGACATGTTACCCTTGAATTTTCAAATACAACACCTTTACCCGCAAAAATTTATGCTAATGAAGGTGTGGCTCAATTTATATTTCTAAAAGGAAATGAAACGCCCGAAGTAACATATTCTGATAGAAAAGGTAAATATATGCGCCAAAGGGGAGTTACATTACCAAAAGTTTAAATCATGGAAAAATTGCAGGTCATAGGAGCCAGAAAGCTCAGAGGTAATATTAAAATCTCTGGATCGAAAAATTCTTCATTACCTATTTTAGCGGCTACTTTATTATCAAATAAAAAAATTGAAATATCTAATCTTCCCAAAGTAAGAGATATCAAAACGATGCTATTGTTGCTAAGTTCACTAGGGGCAAAAATAAAACAAAATAGTCAATATAATTCAATTACTATTGAAAATTCAAAAAATATTAAAACATTTGCCTCTTATAATTTAGTTAAGACTATGAGGGCTGGAATTCTTGTGCTTGGCCCATTGCTTGCAAGATTTGGTGAAGCAAAAGTTTCTTTACCTGGCGGATGTGCGATAGGAGCTAGACCAGTAGATATTCATCTAAAGGCTTTATCAAAGTTGGGAGTAAAATATAAAATAATACAAGGCTATGTTCATGCAAAAGCACCAAGAGGATTAATTGGAAACAAAATAAGATTTTCAAAAATTTCAGTTGGTGCAACTGAAAATTTAGTAATCGCTGCATGTTTGGCAAAAGGCGAAACAACTTTATATAATTGTGCTATTGAACCAGAAATTAAAGATTTAATTAATTTTTTAAAAAAAATGGGATGTAATATTAAATTTTCTGGAAAAAGAATAATAAAGATTAAAGGAACTCAAAATTTACAAAATGTAAAATATAAAATTATGTTTGATAGAATTGAAGCAGGAACTTATATGATTGCTTCATTTTTAACTGGTGGAAATCTAAAAATTTGTAATGTAAACCCAAAAATTATTAATACAGAGATTAAAATACTTAAAAAGATTGGAGCTAAAATAAAAATAAAACAAAATGAAATTAATGTTTCAGGAAAAAATGAGATAAAAAATATAAAATTAAAAACGTCCCCATACCCTGGTTTTCCAACTGATCTACAAGCACAATTAATGGTTTTATTGTGTAAGTCAAATGGACAATCTGTAATAAATGAAAAAATTTTTGAAAATAGATTTATGCATGCTTCTGAATTAAATAGAATGGGTGCAAAAATTAAAGTTTTTGGAAATAAAGCAATAATACAAGGGAATATAATATTTAAACCTGCCGAGTTAATGGCAACAGATTTAAGAGCATCGGTTTCCTTAGTTCTAGCAGCACTTACTGCTAAGGGTAAATCAATTATTAACAGAATTTATCATTTAGATAGAGGCTATGAAAATATAGAAAAAAAATTAAGAAATGTTGGTGCAAATATTAAAAGAATTTCATAGAAAATGAATAAAAAATATTTAGCAAAAATTATTGCAAAAGATGCACAAGGACTAAAACTAATATCTGCCATATGTTTTGCTGCAAAAATTAAGATAAATGATCTAAAATATTTAAAAAAAAACCAAATTTTTTTAGTTCTTTTAGAAAGGTTTAAAAAAGACAATGTTAAAAGTAATAAAAAAATTAACAGTATTTGCAAATTTGAATTTGTTGAAAATGTAAAATCAAAAAATATTAATCAATATAATAAAGACTCATTTTTAGAATTAATTGCGATAGACTTATTTAAAAATCAGGATAAATATGAAATAAATTTATTTTTTAACAATAATGCTTGTATAACGTTGTTAACTGAAATAATTGAAGTCACTTTAGAAGATCAAAGTAATAATTAAAATGATAAAAATATTAAATTGTTTAAATAAAAATTATAAAATTGAGATAAGAAAGCTCATTAAAAAAAGACAAAAGGGTACAATATTAAAAAATAATATAGTAAAAAAAATAATAAATGACGTAAAGAGAAATGGTGATAAAGCGCTAATTAAATATGAGAGAATATATAGCAACAACAACCAAATAAATTTAAATAATAAAATTATATTAAAAAAAATTAAGTCCCTTGATGCGAAGGTTAAAAAATCAATAGATATTGCTTATAGTAGAATATTCAAATTTCATTCAAAGCAAAAAGTTCACAATATTTTTTATAAAGATAATTTAGATAATAAATTAGAATATAAATATAACCCAATAAATTCAGTTGGAGTTTATGTTCCAGGTGGAAATGCTGGTTTTCCTTCTAGTGTTTTAATGAATGCTATACCAGCTAAAATAGCTGGTGTAAAAAGAATTGTTTTAGTTAATCCAAAATTAAAAGGTCAACAAAATTCAGGAGTTTTATATGCTGCTAAAAAAATTGGTATTAAAGAAATTTATTCAATTGGTGGTGCCCAAGCTATAGCAGCTCTAGCTTATGGTACAAAAAAAATTAAGCAAGTGGACAAAATTGTTGGTCCAGGAAATATTTTTGTATCAGCTGCAAAAAAAGAAGTTTTTGGAGACGTAGGAATTGATATGATAGCTGGCCCATCTGAAATTACTATTGTTGCAGATAAGTTTTCCAATTTTAATTGGGTAGCTGCGGATTTAATTGCACAAGCAGAACATGATATAAATTCTCAATGTATTTTAATTTCAAAAGATAAATTTTTTATAAAAAAAGTAAAAAATTCGATTACTGATCAATTAAAAGATTTACCTAGAAAATTAATAGCAAGAAAAAGCTTAGAATCAAATGGAGCACTTATAAATGTTCGTTCTGATAGCCAAATTATTAATATTATTAATATGCTAGCCCCTGAACACTTAGAATTAGCTTTAAAAAATTATAAAGATATTATGAACAAAATTAAAAATGCTGGTTCAATTTGTTTAGGAAGTTATTCAGCAATGGCATTTGCTGACTATAATGCTGGTACTAATCATATATTACCAACTAATTTATCAGCTAAATTTTCAAGTGGATTATCTGTTTATGATTTTTATAAAAGAATTTCTTATATAAATTTAACAAAAAAGGGTATTGAAAGTCTTGGACCTTCAGTTATAACTCTAGCAAATTTTGAAGGTTTAGAAGGACATGCTAAATCGATAAAGCTAAGAATAAGGAGAAAATAAATTTGTCAAAACAGGATTTACTTGAATTTAAAGGGAAGGTAATAGACTTACTTCCAAATGCGATGTTTAGAGTGCAATTAGAAAATAACCATATTGTAACTGCCCATACTGCGGGTAAACTAAGAAAAAATAGAATTAGGGTATTGCAAGGAGATAATGTTACAGTTGAAGTTACACCATATGATTTGACAAAAGGAAGAATAATTTTTAGATATTAACCTATTTTGGCCTTGTAGCTCAGTAGTAGAGCAGTACCCTGAAAAGGTATGTGTCGTTTGTGCGATTCAAACCAAGGCCACCACAAAAATCTAAAAAAATTTTCATTTTGCTTGCATTAAATATTAAAATCTACTAATTAACCTTAAGCTAAAGTTTAGCTTAAAGTAAAACAATAAAAGAAAGAGTAACAATGAGTCTAAAAGGTAAAGTAAAATGGTTTAATGGAAAAAAAGGTTATGGTTTCATTGAACGAGAAGATAAGGAAAAAGATGTATTCGTTCACGCATCGGCAGTTAGGGAAGCGGGTTTGAGATTCTTAAACGAAGGTGATGAGCTTACATTTGAAGTTGAAGACGGAGATAAAGGCCCTTCTGCAGTAAAATTGCAAAAAACCTCTTAATTCTAATTCACACAAAATTGTATAGGGATTATAAAAGCTATAAAGCCTTTTTTATTCCTATACAATACGTACTTGCATTTATTAAAATAAGTGTTATTTAATTCACAATGATTAGAGCAAACAAAGTATTAAAATATTCTCACAGACATCATTCTCATGCTGGCTGAATGCTAGCAATTTAATCATTTTATAAATTTAAAAATAATAACAATTAGTATAAAAGGAAGAAAGGACGCCGCCTTCGGATAATGGTTAATCCTGGAGTTTGTGGAACTCTCAATCTTGGTTCAATTCCAAGAGGCGGTACCAAAAAATGAAAAAAGAAGAAAAATTAACACCTGGATTACCCTCAGGTTTTGAAGATAGATGGAATAAACAATTATCAATTAAAAAAAAATTAGTTGAGATAGTTGAAAATAATTTTATAAAGTTTGGCTTTGGCCCTTTAGAAACACCATCTTTTGAGATAAGCAAAAACATAGGATCATTTTTAGCAGACAATGAAAATAATTCTATGTCTGATGTATTCACATTTAATGATGGTAACGAAAAAATTACGCTTCGATATGATTTAAGCAGTCCTTTAAGTAGATTTGTTGCTCAAAATTATAGAGAACTTCCATTTCCATATAAAAGATATGCAATTGGAAATGTTTGGAGAAATGAAAAAAGTGGAAATGCAAGGTATAGAGAATTTACTCAAGCAGATGTTGATATTATTGGCAACGTAAATAAAAGCCAAGCTGATGCAGAAATTTGTAATATTATTGCTGATACTTTAACAAAATGTGGATTGAGCGAGAAACAATTTAAAGTAAGCATAAGTAATAGAAAAATTGTTCAAGGATTAATTAATCAGCTAAAGATCTCAGACAAAGCTCAAGAATTAAAAGTAATTAGAGCTATTGATAAGCTTGATCGAGTTGGATTAAAAGGCGTCGAAGATTTGCTTAAAAAAGAAAGGTCAGATTCATCAGGAGCAGTTACAAAAGGCGCTAATTTATCTGATACACAAGCATCAGAAATTTTAAATTTTTTAAAAATAAAAAATCTTGAAGATTTAAAATTTATTTTAAAAAATCCTTTATCTGTTGAAGGAATTAAGGAAACAGAAGATCTTTTGGAAATTGCAAGTTATGGAAAGTATACGAAACTAATTCAACCTAATTTTACAATAGTGCGTGGTCTTGCTTATTATGATGGATTTTGTGTTGAAACTAATCTTAATTTTAAAGTTAAAAATCCAAAAGGCAAAGAAGTAGACATCGGAAGTATTGCTTCTGGAGGCCGGTATGACAAACTTATATCTAGGTTTAAGGGTAGCGATTTTCCAGGAACAGGAATGAGCATTGGGGTGGATAGAATGTTGTTTGTTTTAAATCAAATTAGTTCTTTTAAAAAAACAAATAATGAGCCAGTCCTTATTTGTATTTTGGATAGTAAATATTTAAAAAATTATTATGAAACTTTGGATTATTTAAGAGAAAACGGAATAAATTCTGAATTATATTTAGATCCATCAAAAAATTTAAAAAAACAATTAACTTATGCTGATAAAAAAGGATGTTCCATTGCGGTTATAGTGGGCGAATCAGAAATTAAAGAAAATAAATTTACTTTAAAAAATTTAAAATCTTCAAAAGAAAATGATCAAAAAACTGTAGCAAAAGAAAGTTTAATCGATGAAATCAAAAAAATTATCTGAAAAAATCCTTAGATTAATTAAGTCTAAGGGTTTCAGTAATATTGTTTTAGACCCAGTTCTTGAAACCAAACATATTCTTCAAAGATCTGGTGAAAACTTTAAAAAATTCTTATTTTCATTTTACGATTTAAATGGCAAAGAACTTTGTTTAAGACCTGATCTAACAATATCTTCAGTGCTAAGATTTATCCAAAATAATAAGGATAATAGAGAAAAAGTTTTTTATAGCGGTGAAGCGTTTAGAAAAACTTATCAAAAAAAAGATACTATTATAAAAAATCAAATTGGATATGAAATTTTAGGATCTCGCAATAAACAGCAAGATGACAAGGAGATTATAGATACATCATTAAAAATTTTAAAAAAAAGTGGATTTAAAAAATCAATTTTAAAGATAGGCAATGTTGAATTATTTAATTTGTTAATTGATAAATTAAATATACCTCGAAGATGGAAAAATAGACTTAAAAGATATTATTGGAATGAAAATTATTTTAACGAATTATTAAAAAGATTAGAAACAAATTCAGATATAGACCCAGTTTTTGTCGAAATAGATAGATCTAGATATCAAAAAATGAGAAAAGAGAAACAAAATAGAATCATTGCAGGTAGAACTTATAAGGAAGTATTAGATAGGTTTAATATGAAGATTAAAGATCCAAGAAAATCTTCAACTGGAAAAAAAAATACAAATATTATCAAACAGTTTTTAAAAATTAAATGTCCATTATACAAAGCTCCAAGAGTTTTAAATTCATTTTTTAAAAAAAATGGAATTAATATAATAGTAGGAAAGGAATTTTTTCCTTTAGGCAGAAGTAAAAATAAAAATTGCAAAATAGAATTTTCAGCGTCCAATGGTAGAGAAGTTGAATTTTATAGTTCAATGATTTTTTCAATAGAAGTTCAAATAAAATCAAAATTAAAAAATTTCATCTCAGGAGGAAGATACGATCAATTGACAACCAATTTAGGATTTAGAAAAGTTTCCGCAGTTGGAGCTGCTATAAATATGAATATATATGACTAAAAATATTATCAACATAGGGCTTCCATCCAAAGGAAGATTGAAGCATGACACAATTAATATATTTAAAAAGAATAAATTAAATATTTATTCAGAAAGAGGAGAAAGAGATTTATTTGGATACATTAAAAAAATTCAAAATACTAAAATTATTTATTTGCATGCCAGAGAATGCATTGAGCAGCTATCATTGGGAAATATTGATATTGGATTTTCAGGTTATGATTTGTTTAAAGAAAGTGAAATTAACGTACAAAACAAAATTATAATTAAAAAAAAATACGATTTTGGTAATGCAAATCTCGTATTGGCTATTCCGGATTTATGGATAGATGTTCAAACATTATTAGATTTAGACGAAGTTGCAGATGAATTTAAAAAAAAGAAAAAAAAACTTTTAAGAGTTGCAACAAAATATCCAAATTTAACTAGACAATTTTTATACTCAAAAGGGGTTACGCAATTTCAATTAGTAAAAAGCCTTGGAAGCACTGAAGTAGCTCCGTTTACAGGTACAGCTGAAATTATATCAGATATAACAAGCACAGGGGCAACATTAAAAGCAAATAATTTAAGAGTTTTAAAAGATGGTGAAATTTTAAAATCTCAAGCTTGTTTAATGTTATCAAAACTTTCCCTAAAAAAATTAGGAATTAAAAAGATTATAAACTTGCTTAGCAGATAATTTATTTTAGTATCTCACTGTTTATGCAAGATTCGTTATCATACATAATTATAGCCTTAATAGGAGTTATTATTTATTTATTGGTTACTCAGCGTAAAAATAAGGAAGAGCCCAAAGATAATACCGAAGATCTCAATAACTTAAAAGAAAGCATCAATAATTCATTTAATACTATGTCTGCCTCGTTTAATAGTTTGTCCAAAGATGTGACAAGAGATATGACGCAAACTTTAACATCCGTTAATGAAAAAGTTTCTGCCTTTAATACTCAAGTTGAGAATTTAAATAAAAGCCAAGAAGGCATTAATAAGATTTTAGCTGGAGTTAAAAAATATGGAACTTTAGCTGAGTTTAGTTTGGCATCTTTATTAAAAGATTTATTACCTGCCTCTCAATTTGTCTCAAATGTTAAGATGAAAGAGGATACAAGTGAAAATGTTGAATTTGCCATCAAACTTCAAGGAGATGTTTTAGTTCCGATAGACAGTCATTTTCCAGTAGAAAGATTTAAAGCAATAGATGATGCCCATCAAGAAGATGATAAAAAAGCAATGCAAGAAGCTAGAACAAAATTAGCTAGAGCATTTAAAGATAAAGCAAAAAGCGTTAATGAAAAATATATCGTTCCACCAAAAACTACAGATTTTGGAATAGTGTATGCACCAACTGAGAGCTTATATAAAGAATTAACAGACTATCAAGATCCTAGCACGAAAGAGTTATTAACCCAAGAATTAATGAAAAAATATAAAATTGTAATAATGGGACCAAATACTCTTTCAGCTTATTTACAATCTTTGCATATGGGTTTTCAGTCATTAAAAGTCCAAAAAGGGGCAACAGAAATTTATAATCACTTAAAAAATATTAGCACAAGATTCGCAAAACATTTTGATAATGTAATTGTACTTCGAAAAAAATTAGAAGAAGCAATGAAAGTTGTGGATACATTTGGCACAGATGCAAGATCAATTACCAGAACTTTAGAAAATATAAAAGATCCCGAGCAAGTTGAAATAGCCGCTAAAACAGAAAATGTAGAAAAATTTGTTGACCACTCAAAACAGCTTAAAAATTAATTTCATTTTCAAATCAAATACAATTATAAGTGAAAAAATGCATTGGAATAATAAATTTTCATACCCGAAGTCTATGAGATCAATAGTTAATGGCTCGAGACATTATTCTATTAATCAAGAAAAACTGCCATCTGTTACAGCTATACTTAGAGCCACAGAGTCAGAAGAAAAAAAAGCATCACTTGCTAATTGGAAAGCAAGAGTTGGAAATGCAGAGGCTAACAGAATTAAAAATGATGCAAGCTCAAGAGGAACTTCAATGCACTTTTTTTTAGAGCAGTATTTACTTGGCCAACTAAATTTGGAATTGCTAAAAGAAGATGATAATAAATCAAAAAAGATGGCTAACGAGATCATTGAACAAGGTATAAAAAATAAATTATCAGAAATTTGGGGAACCGAAGCTACATTGTATTATCCCGGAAAATATGCTGGGACTTGTGACGCTTGTGGAATATATGAGGGACAAGAAAGTATTATAGATTTTAAGCAATCTAATAAGCCTAAAAAAGAAGAATGGATTGAGGATTATTATCTTCAGCTAGGTGCGTATACCTTGGCCCACAATCTTGTATATAATTCTAAAATTACACAAGGCATAGTTTTACTATGTACTGTAGACAATTTGTTTCAAGATTTTAAGATTCAAGGAGCAAGACTAGAAGAATATCAAAATAAGTTTTTGGATAAAGTTGAAAAATATTATTACCTAAGGAAAAAAAATTAGTGAATCTTGTTATATGGGATATAGAGTCATCGAGTAGTTCCACTACATGGGGATCAATAATTGAAGTTGGTGGTATATTAGTAGATCCAAATTTTAAGGAAATAGATAGATTTAATCTAAGATGTAGATTGCCAGAAGGGGAAATTCCTCAAGCAATGGCATTAATAGTTAATAAAACTAGTGTTGATTTACTTACAAAGGGAAATCTGAGTCATTATCAAATGTTAGGACAGTTGGAAGCAATATTTAAAAAATGGAGTCCAGCAATATTTTTAGGTTGGGCTAATATTGGATTTGATGATGAAATGATAAGAAATGAATTTTTTAGAGGTATTAGATACCCATATATTACAAATTCAACTCCGAATAAAAGACATGATGGTTTAAATATAGCTAGAGGAGCGCATGCTGTGGATGAAAATGTCGTTAAAACAGAAATAAATGAAAAAGGCAATGCTATAATGAAATTAGAATCCTTAGCAAGAATGAATGGTTTCGAGTCTGGCGGGGCTCATAGTGCATTATTTGACGCAGAGTTAACTGTAAAAATATTATCTTTAATAAAAAAGAAACAACCAGAAACTTGGGGTGCGTTTTTTAGAACGTCAAATAGATCAGATACTGAAATTATAATTAAAAAAGAAAAAATTTTTACCCTTGCAGAATATCACTTCGGTAAAAATTACAAATATGTTGTTACTCCTTTACATCCCAAATTTTGCATTCATCCTATTTATCAATGGGGACAAGCAGTCGATTTAAAAATTGATCCTATCCCCTTACTTAATATGTCTATCTCAGAACTTAAGAGTGCTATAAAAAAACAAAAATTTTTAAAAACAATTCGTTCAAATAAAGCACCAATAATTTTAGATTCTAGTTATGGAATGAAGGTAGAACCTTACAGTAATATGGATCCAAATTTAATTAAGGAAAGAGCAAAAATGGTCAATAGTAATGAACAATTTTCACAAAATATTTTAATAGCTTTAAGAGAAATAGCTGAAGAAAAACATCAACTAGATTCTCAAGAAGATATTTTAGCTGAAGAAAGTATCTATAAGAAATTTACTCCGCAAAAAGATACAGCACTATTTCCTAAATGGCATGCAGTATCATGGAAAGATAAATTAGCTATGTTGGATAAATTTGAAGATGAAAGAATAGTCGGTTTTGGAAAAAAAATAATCTATCAAGAGTCTCCTGAAACATTACCATCTGATATGTTTAAAGAAATACAAAGAGAAATAGCAGAAAGAATACTTAGCGAAAAAAAAGAAAAATGGTGGACTTGCAAAGAATTTTATAATGAATGTGATAATTTGAGAGAAAAGTATACCAACGAGAAAAAAGATAAAAATTTAAAATTTTTGGATGAAATCAACGATTTTGTTATGTCAATAGAAAAAAAATACGAAAATGTCTAATGTGGATAATTAGAAATAAATTTTTTTATTTGTTGAATTAATATTAATAATTTATATATACAATTTATGGCTACAGTAGATGTGACAGATGAAAACTTTGAAACAAAAGTAATTAGAGCTGAAAAACCGGTCTTGGTTGATTTTTGGGCTGAGTGGTGTGGACCATGTAAAATGGTTGGTCCTTTGTTGGAGGAAATCTCCGATGAAATGTCTGACCAGATCACAATAGCAAAACATAATATTGATAACGAACCAAACACCCCAACCAAATTTGGAGTAAGAGGAATACCAACAATGTTATTATTTAAAGATGGTGAATTAAAAGCTACAAAAGTTGGCGCAACAACGAAATCAAATATAGTGTCTTGGCTAAAAGAAAATATCTAATTTAATTTTAAGACTTCACCTACCAAATATAAACTTCCTATAAACAAGCAAATATCATTTTGATTTTTACTCATTGACATTACACTATCTTTAATGCTGTTTTCTAAATTAATACTAATTTCAATTCCATTAAGTTTTTTTTTTAATTCTTCTTTTGATATTGATTCATTTTGGTTGGGTATGTCTATTAAAGTAATTGATTTTACATAATGTTTTAAATTATAAATAAAATTTTTGTGATCTTTATCTTTCATCATTCCTACAATTAAATGAACATTTTGATTTTGTTGTTTTATCCAATTAGCAATTGCTCTAGAGGAATTTTCGTTGTGTCCTCCATCACAAAATAGCCTGTTATAACCTACAAGATCTTTAAGTTTACCAGATGTAATTTCTTGAAGCCTTCCTTTTAGCTCAATTTTAGTTATTCCTTTTTTTATGTCTTGATCTTTTGTATTAAATAATTTTCTCGCCACAGCAATAGATGTGCTTATATTACCAAGCTGATGATCGCCTAATACACTAGGTTCTGGTAATAAAATTGATCCTAGGTCATCTTCGTACTGTATAAAGTTGTTCTCAAATCTTAAAATATTAAAATCCACATCACAAAAATATTTTTTTGATTGATTGTTTTCCAATGCTTTTTGTATTTTTAAAATTATCTTATTATTTTCTTGTTTGTTAACAAATATATTTGAATTTAGTAATTTAACTGTCTTTTCGTAAATCACTCCATCAATAGTTTTATTTTTAATCCATTTTAAATGATCTAAACCAATTGAACCTAAAATTGAGGCTAAATTTTTTTTAAAAATATTAGTGCTATCAAATTGATGAAAAAGACCAGCCTCAATAATTGTTATGTTGTCCTTAAATTCCTCACACTGTTTTAAATAAGCACATGTTAAAATTTCAAAAAGTGTCGCAGGATTATCTCCTAAAATTTTTTCTATATCTTCAAGTAGATTTATAAGATTTTCCTCATCTATCTCTTCATTATTATATACAAATCTTTCAGTAAAAGATTGAAGATGAGGAGATAAATATAAATTACACTTATATTTTGACTGATTTAAAATTGCTTTTAAACTCTGACAAATACTATATTTAGAGTTTGTTCCAACTACTGAAATTACATTTTTAATTTTATCTTGAGGATTTCCTAATTTTTTTAAAAGATCGAAAGTTCTTTCTAGTGTAAGATCTATTTTTTTAGGATGCTTTTGCTCTAGTCTCGAAATTAGTTTTTGAAGTTTCATCCAATAATTCACTATTTATATCAGAATTTTTTTTCAACAATATTGATAAAAGTAGGCCAATTTTATCTTTTAAATCTTTTCTTAGGACAATTAAATCAACAAACCCACACTCTTTAACATATTCTGAGCGTTGAAAATTTTCTGGCAAATCTTCTTTAACAGTAGCCTCAATAACTCTTCTGCCTGCAAACGCTATTAAAGAATTTGGTTCAGCTATTGATATATCCCCAAGCATTGCAAATGAAGCGGTAATTCCTCCTGCGGTAGGATCTGTAAAACAAATTAAATATGGCAGATTATTTTTTTTTAGTTCATTTACAGCAAGCGTTGTTCTAGTCATTTGTGTTAAAGCTATAGGACTTTCATGCATACGTTGACCACCACCACAAGGAAAAAATACAAAAGGATTTTTGTTGTCAATTGCATGTTGAATCCCATAGATGATAGCTTCTCCTTCTGCACTTCCAATACTACCTCCAATAAAATCAAAATTAATTGCTCCAACTGTTACATTTATTTTATTAATTTTGCCACTTGCAATCATTACACCACAATCTTGATTTGTTTTTTTTCTAGCCTCTTTTAATCTATCAATGTATGGTTTTGAGTCTTCCCAATTCAATGGGTCGTCGTTAGGTATTGGAGTTTTTAATATTTGATAATTATTTTTACCAAAAAAAATATCAAATCTCTGTCGACAATTAATTCTATGATGTTTGCCACATAAATTACAAACCCAATAGTTTTCTTCTAATTCTTTTTTTAAAATTGGTCCTTTGCAACACGAAGTCCAGTCACTGTTAGCAATTTCATCTTTTGTTGGTCTTTTTTTTAATACCCTTTTTATTTTATTTCCTATATGAAGAACTTTTTTTATCCAATTCATAATATTTTTTTCTTTAATCTTAATACCATTTTACTTACATTTGTGACAGGATTTTGTTTTTTTTTAAGACTTTTTGTAATTTCTTTACAAATAGCAGACCCAATAACTAATCCATCGGCAGATTTAAGTTTTGAAATAGTATTTTCTGTTATACCAAATCCTATAACATAATTTTTTTTTTTATTTATTTTTTTTATTTTATTGTATTTTTTAAGAATTTCTTTTGGAGATATCTTTAATTTTCCACCTGTAACAGAAAGCATACTAATGTAGTAACACATATCATGTGAGTCTTTAATAATTTTTTTCATTCTTTGCTTTGAAGTAGTTGGAGAAAGAAGTTGAATAAAGCTTATTGATTTTTTTTTACATTTTTTTGAAAATTTTTTATTTTCTGGCCAAGGTAGATCAACTACAATCAAGCCATTTACTCCTACTTGCTTACACTTTTTTAAAAATTTGCTTTGTCCATATTGGCATATCATATTGTAATAACCCATTAAAATTATAGGTTTTGTTTTTTTATTTTTTTTAAATTCCTTTACGATTTGAAAGACGTCTATCATTTTAATACCGTTCTTAATTGACCGATATGAAGCTGTTTGGATTTGTCCACCATCGGCTATAGGAGTATTATGTGGAAAACCTAGCTCGCAAATGTCAGCATAATTTGAAATAGAGTTTAAGATTTCTAATGATTTTTTTTTAGTATTATCTCCAGCTACAGTATATGTAAGTAATGCTGGTCTTTTTTCTTTTTTAGATTTTTCAAACGCTAAGCTGATTGGTGATATAGTCATTTTTTACTTTCCTATTCTCTGTCTTAAGATGTCACGATCTTTTTGTGCGTCACCGCATGAGTTTACGATTATAATTGTATCATCACTTAATTTTGGAGCTATTTTTATTGCTTCTGCAAATGCATGACTTGGTTCTAGGCTAGGGTTCAAATTTTCGTGTTCAGTAACTAATTGATAAGCTTTTAAAGCTTCTTCGTCAGTAGCAGCAGTGTACCTTGCTCTTTTTACATCTTTTAAAAAACAGTGAAGGGGTGAGACTCCAGGATAATCTAATCCAGCACTTATCGATTCTGTTTCTTCTATTTGACCATCTGTATTTTGATTTACATATTGAGCGGCGCCATGCAAAATTCCAATTTTTGATCCATAAGTTAGAGGAGCGGCATGCCTTTTACTTTTTTTTGGTCCACCTGCTTCAACACCAATAAATTCAACTTGTTTTTTGTTATAATGCATAAATTCATTCCAAAAACCAAAACTTGATGAACCCCCTCCAACACAATTTATTAATTTTAATTTTTTTGGAATTTCTCCAAATTCGTCTTTAATTTGTAGCATTAGTTCTCTGGAAATTTGTGAAGTGCTCCATCCACAAATTTTTACAAATATATTTGGTCCAACAGTTGAGCCGACGCACATGGACGTGGTAAGGCAATTAGATACCCAATATCGCATACATTCACTTACAGCGTCTACAAGAGTTTGACTGCCTGTATAAACAGGAACTATTTCAGCACCATTTTTTCGCATAGCATCGCAATTTGGTTTTTGCCTTTTAATATCTTTTGCTCCCATAAATATTTTACATTTTAAACCAAATTTTTTTGCTGCCATGCTTAACATTTTTCCAGCATATCCAGCTCCAGTATCTCCAACTATATATTTTTTTCCTGCTCTCTTAGCTATAAGGCTATGAACAGTAGCATTATAAATTTTGTGTGCGCCACCATTTGCCTCAGATACAACTTTTGTCCATATCTGAGCACCACCTAAATGTGCTGTTAAGTTTTCTAGTTTTACAAATGGAGTCGGGGAACCAACCCAATTTTTGAAGTAATAATCTCTTTCTTGAAGAAATTTTTTATCTTTTCTCAATTTTTCAAATAAAATAGTAAGATCTTCTATGGGTTTTTTTAAAGTTTCAGGTATAAAATTTCCACCAAATTTTCCCCAAAAACCATTTTTATCATGTTGATCGATTAAAGGTATGTTTTTTTTAATTTTCATTATTAATTTTTTTTATATCGTTTAAAAAGTTTTTGATTTTTAATATATCTTTTACTTTATTTGTTTCTAAAGCTCCAGAAACATCAACAATATCAGCTAATTTTGAAATTTTTTCAAGTTTATCACTATTAATATTACCAGCTATCATTTTTGTAATATGACTAGGCATCAATTTTATCCAATCATAGTTCCAACTTAAACTACGTTCTAAACCGGAACTATCCCACAGGATTATATCAGCAGCATTTTCAAATTCTTTATAATTATAAATATCATTTTGATTTTTTACTTGAATTGTCATAATTATTTTTTTATTAAACTTTGATTTTATTTTTAATATGGATTCATTATTATATTTTCCATAAATTTGAAAATAGTCAATTTTTAATTTAGAAAATTTTTCTAATTCATTTTCAGTAGGCTTTACTAGAACAGCAACATATTTGGTTTTTTCTTTTTTTATATTTGTTAATTCTTGTGCTTTTTCAAATTTAATAAATCTATGACTTTTTGGATAATTTAAAATAAAACCACAAAAATTAGCGCCATAACTGATGCTAGCTTTAACCTGTTCAGGAGTTGAAAGACCACATATTTTAACTTTCATTAATTTATTTTAATGATTTAATTAGTCTTTGTATATTTTTTTTAATATTTCCTTCTGTAATGCTTCTTCCAATTACAATTGAAGTTGCACCATTTTTAAAAGCTTCTTTGGGCGTTACAACACGTTTTTGATCTTGTGGATTATCTCCTGGCAATCTTATTCCTGGAGTAACTATTTCCATTTTTTTACAAATTGATTTAATTTTTTTTATTTCGTAACCTGAACAAACTATTCCATCTAAGCCAGCAGATTTAGCTAATTTAGCTTGTTGTTTAACTAGTTTATTTATAGATTTTGTGTGTCCTATTTTTTTTAAAGATTTGTTAGAAAAGCTTGTTAAAATTGTAACACCTAAAATTTTTAAATTATTATTTATTTTTTTTGCTGCTATCTTTGCTGCTTTTAGCATCTCATAACCACCATTTATATGAACAGTAAGATATTTAATGTTTTTTAAGTCCCCAAGTGATTTAATTGCAGAACTACATGTGTTTGGAATATCATTTATTTTCAAATCTAAAAAAATAATACTTTTATTTTCTTTTGATAAAAAAGATCTGCCTGATTTTGAATAAAAAAATTCTAATCCAATTTTATAGCCAATTGTTATTTTGTCTGTTTTAGTATTTTTAAAAATATTTTTGATTTTACTTAGTTTTTTTGTATCACAAGCTACAAAAATTTTTTTATTCATTATTATTTATTTTTTTAACAAGTTCTTTGCTCATTTTAAAGTGAACAGTTTTCTTTTCAGGTGTATTAACTTTTTCACCAGTTTTAGGGTTTCTTGATACTCTAGCTTTTTGAGTATGAGCTGACCAAACCCCAAAACCTCTTAATTCTACTCTTTCATCTTTATAGAGGGAGTTTTTGATTTCATTTATTATTATATCAATAAATTTTCTTAGGTCTTTTTTTAAAAAATTTGGATAGTTATTTGATAATTCTTTTAATATATCTGATTTTACAATAGCCAATTTAACTTACTTTTTGGTTTTTTTCCCCAACTTATCAGATAATGATGAAAAAGGAAGATTTTTACCAGAAAGTGGTGAACTAAATTTTGAAACTGCCTCTTTATTTTGTATTTCTTCAAGTAATTTTATACTTAGTAAAACTTTTCTTTTCTCAATGTCTAATTCTGATATAGCGGCATCAATTCTTTCACCACCAGTGAATCTAGCAGGTCTAGCATCTGCTGCATTGATTGCTATTTGAGATTTTTTAATTATGCATTCAAATTCGCTTCCTTCTGGTTTAACCACAAGACCCTTATTATCTGAAGAAATTATTTTTACAGTTACAGTATCATTTACTTTTTTATTTTTGAACCAATCAAAAGGATCAGTTTTTGTTTGCTTATATCCAACCCTAATTTTTTGTTGTTCTTTTTTAATTTCTAAAACTTTAACTTTTAGCTTGTCGCCTTTTTTATATTTTTGTAACTCTTCCTCTGGGTTTTTAATATTTGCATAAGTTAAATCATTACAATGAAGAAAAGCATCAATATCTAATCCATTAATTTTTAAGTATATTGCATATTCATTCATTGAATTTATTGTACCTTCAACCTCACTTCCAACAGGATAATTTTTTTCCATCACATCGTACGGATTTTCCTTTGTCAATCTATGTGAAATTGCAACTCTTCTTTTTTCTTTATCAATTTCAGTAATTACACATTCTATTTCATCTCCTACTTTAAATATTTTCTTTACAGATGGATTTTTTTTAGTCCAGCTTATTTCGCTCGTGTGTAGCAAAGTACTTAGCCCAGGTTCTAATTCACAGAATGCACCAAAATCCATAAGTTTTACTACCTTAACTTTGTAAGGTTCATTTAACTTATAATTTGAAATATGTTCAAATGGATCTTTTGATAATTGTTTAATGGAACAACCAACCTGTAATTTTTCCTTATCAACCGAAATAACTAACAAATCATGTTTTTCTCCAATATTAAATATTTCATCTGGATGATTTACTCTTGAGTAGCTAATTTCTTGAAGGTGAACCAAAACATCCAATTCAGAATTTACGTCAAAAAAACAACCAAATGAACTGTAGCCTTTAACAATTGCATTTTTGATTACATCACCTACTTTATACTTTTCAATTATTTTTGCTTTGTCTTCTTTTTTGCTTGATGAAATTATTTGTCTCCTTGAAACACAAGCATTACCTCTAATTTTATCAAGTTTAATCAAAGCAAATTTTTGTGGCTCATGCATTAGATGAGAGATGTCCTTAAGTGGCTTGTCAGAAATTTGAGATCCAGGACAAAACATTAGTGAACCTGTTTCAATATGCTCAACAATTACTCCTCCCTTACACTTAGAAGTAATTTTACCCATTATTGGTTCTTCATTTTCATATGCTTTTTCAAGTTTATACCAGCCCTCTATTTTTTTTGCTTTTTGTGCCGAAACAATAACTTCTCCATTTTTATCTTCAATTCTTTCTAGAAGGACAGATATTTTTTCACCAATTTTTAAATGATCATCCATTTTCATGGTT
>QCKR01000008.1 GCA_003215185.1 Pelagibacteraceae bacterium AG-410-D23 | reverse complement strand
ACCAAAACAAACCATTAGGAACTGGTGACGCAGTATTAAAAACTGAAAAATTTATAAAAGATAAATATTTCTTAATGCTGTTACCAGATGACTTAATAATTAAAAAAAATTGTTCTAAAGCAATGATATCCATACATAATAAAAAAAAATGCTCTGTCATGGCTAGTATGTTAGTAAAAAAAAAAACAGTAAAAAGATGGGGAATTTATTCAATACTATCAAAAATCAATAAAAGTAACTTTTATATAAAAGATGTAGTTGAAAAACCTGAAATTAATAATGCGCCATCAAATAATGCCGTTATTGGTAGATACATACTTCCAAAAAAAATTTTTAAGAAATTAAAAAATCAAAAAAAAGGAAAAGGTGGTGAAGTTCATATTACCGATTCAATAAAAAGACTTATTAATGACGGAGATATTTTTGTTGGGCATAAATTTGAAGGAAAATACCTAGATTGTGGTACTATGGCCGGATACATTAAATCATCATTGGAGATATCAAAATTATGAAACTTTGCATGATCGGAGCAGGCTATGTTGGTCTAGTTAGTGGAGCTTGTTTTTCTGATTTAGGAAATTCTGTCATTTGTGTAGATAGTAATTTAAAAAAAATTAATGATTTAAAAAATGGCATTATACCTATATATGAACCTGGCTTAGAAGAACTTGTAAAAAAAAATTATAAAGTTGGAAGAATCAAATTTACAAATGATTTGAAACATGCGGTAATTTCTTCAGATATTATATTTATATGTGTTGGAACACCTACAAAAAGAAATAGTTTTCAAGCAGATTTAAGTCAAATTTATAAAGTAACAAAAGACATCAGAAAACATATAAAAAAATTTAAAATAATTATTACCAAATCAACTGTACCTATAACTACTGGCGATAAAATTGAGAAAATAATTTTAGAAAAAAAAGCAAGAAAATTATTTGCTGTAGTTTCTAACCCTGAATTTCTTAGAGAAGGAGAGGCAATCAGAGATTTTATGTATCCAGATAGAATTATAATTGGAACAAATAACAAAAAAGCAAACAATCTTTTAAAAAATTTGTATGACCCAATAATCAAGAGAGGAAGAAAGTATTTAAACACTTCAAGAAGAGGAGCCGAATTAATTAAATATGCTTCAAACGCTTTTTTAGCAACCAAAATTTCATATATTAATGAAATATCAAATTTATGTGAAAAAACAGGTGTTGATATTGAAGATGTTTCAATTGGAATGGGATTAGATCAAAGAATAGGATCAAGATTTTTAAGAGCAGGACCTGGATATGGAGGATCGTGTTTTCCTAAAGATACTCGAGCATTAATAGGAACTGCTGAGAAATATAATACAAGTTTATCAATTGTAAAATCTACTATAAAATCAAATGACCAAAGGCAAAAAATTTTATTTAATAGAGTTAAAAAAATATTAAAAAACAAAATAAATAATAAAAAAATAACTTTTTTAGGTGTTACATTTAAAGCGAATACTGACGACATGAGGGAGTCTCTTAGTCTAAAATTAATTCCCAAGCTACATAAACTTGGGGGAAAAATTTCTTATTATGATCCTTCAGGAAAAAAAGAATGTTTTGAAAAATATAAGAATGTTCATTTTTTCAATAAAATATCTTTAGCATGCGAAAAAAGTGATTTGATAATATTACACACTGAGTGGAATGAATTTAAGAATTTAAATTTTAAAAAATTAATAAAAAAGAAAAATTTTATAATTTATGATTTGAGAAATGTATATTCTCATAAAAAAATGATATCTAATAAGATAAATTATTATGGTATTGGCGTGTAATTCTATTTTAGTTCGAATATAGCATCAACTTCAACAGCTACACCTAAAGGTAAACTATTAACACTTACAGCTGCTCTTGTGTGCATTCCCGAGTCCTCAAAAATTGAAACTATAATATCAGAAGCACCATTTATTACTTTTGGTTGTTCTATAAAATCATCTGTAGAATTAACAAAACCAGTTAATTTTACACAAGATTTAATTTTTGATAAATCATTATTACAAATTTTTTTAGCTTGTGAAATAATACTTAGAGCACATCTTTTTGCAGCATTATAACCATCATTAGTTTTTAAATCATTTCCCAACTTTCCTTTAATTAATTGTCCATTTTCATTCATAGAAATTTGTCCAGAGATGAATATTAATTTTCCTATTATTTTTGCAGCAACATATGAACCAACAGGGTTTGCTGGATCAGGTAAGTTTATTTTTAATTCTTTAAGTTTTTCTTCAGCAGACATAGCAAAAAATTATTTTTTCTTTTTGAACCAATCAGATATTGTTTTTTTTTCTTTAATATTACTTGTATCTAAACCAAGTCCTGTTGTAGAAGATTTTAAATTACCTGATATACAGGCCAAGTAATCTTTTGATAATTTTTTTAATTCTTTACAGTTTTTTTTTTCATCAGCATTTAAAGTAGATGCAAACATCAGAAATAACCCTATTAGTAGAACTTTATTTTTCATATTATTTTTTTTTCTTATTTTTATCGTATTCCTTCCTTTTCTCAATTAATATTAGTGCCTCTTCCATTGTTAATTCAACGGGGTCTTTTTCCTCAGGAATTGTTGCATTTAATGATTTATATTTAATATAAGGTCCATATTGTCCTTTCATAATTTTGACTGGCTTCTTATCATCCGGATGTTCACCTAAATCTTTAATGATTGAAGAGGAAATTCTACCTGGTTTAGCCTCAGCTATCAGAGTTACAGCTCTGTTTAAACCTATTGAAAAAATCTCGTCAACATTTTCTAATCTAGCAGATTTTTTTTCACATTTAAGGTATGGTCCAAATCTTCCAACATTTAATGTGATGTCTTGATCGTTATCTGGGTTTTTTCCTAAGGATATTGGCAAGGAGCATAAAAATTTTGCTTTTTCTAAATCTATTTTTTCAACATCTAAACCTTTTGGAATAGAAACATTTTTAAAATTATCATCTTTTTTATTTTTTTTACTTTTTCTTTTTGGTTTTTGTTCAATTTCAATTTTATTATTTTCAAATTGTAAATATGGTCCGAATCTTCCATTTTTTAAGAAAATTTCTTTTCCATCGTCATTTTTACCTATAAGTTTGGGCTCAGCTAGATTTAGTTGCTGGGCTGCTTTTGCTTTTGATAAAGGTCTAGTAAATTTACACTCAGGATAATTTGAACAACCTATGAATGCACCACCTCTAAAACTATTTTTTAAACTTAATTCTCCTGTGCTACATAATTTACATTTTCTATCAATTTTACCATCTTTATTTATTTCAAAAATTAAAGAACCGAGACTTTCATTTAATAAATCTAATACTTCTCGAGTTCTTTTTTCTTTAACACTTGATACATTCATATTAAAATCTTTCCAAAATTGCTCTAAAACTTTTATCCAATTTTCTTTTCCTGTTGTAATACCATCCAATTGGTCTTCTAATTTTGCTGTAAAATCATAATCAACATATTTAGAAAATAGTTTTTCTAAAAAAGCTGATAGCAATTTGCCTCTATCTGTAGGGAAGAATCTTTTATTATTAATATCAGCATAACCTCTATTAGAAATTACTGAAATTATACTTGCATAAGTAGATGGTCTACCTATACCTAGTTCCTCCAATTTTTTTACTAGACTTGCCTCTGAATATCTAGGCGGTGGTTGAGTAAAATGTTGTTCATCTATGAATTCATTTATTTCGATATTACTTTTTACTACATCAGGCAATATTTTTTCATCATCATTATCATTATCTACATTTAAAATTTTCGTAAATCCGTCAAATTTTATTACCGAGCCACTTGCTTTAAAAATATTTTTACCACCAGTTGCTGAAATTGTTATTGTTTTTCTATCAAATTTTGCAGATTCCATTTGCGATGATAGTGCTCTTGTCCAAATTAAATTGTAAAGTTTTAATTGATCTGTACTTAGATATTTTTTTATATTTTCAGGACTTCTGGTAATTTCGGTTGGTCTTATTGCTTCGTGAGCTTCCTGAGCATTTTTTGCTTTTTTACCTGAATAATTTAATGGAATCTCTGGTAAATAATTTTTTCCATAATTTTCATCTATAAACTTTCTAAAACTATCCACAGCATCTTTAGAGATATTGGTTCCATCAGTTCTCATATAAGTTATTAACCCAACAGTATCTCCATCTATATCTATTCCTTGATAAAGTTTTTGAGCTATTTGCATTGTTCTTGAGGCACCAAATCCTAATTTACTTGATGCAGTCTGTTGAAGAGTTGATGTGGTAAATGGACCTAATGGTATTATGGCTTGTTTAATCATAAAAGTTTTTAAATATTAAGCTGAATTACCATAAATGATAATTATTAAAAGCATTAATAAATTAAAGAAAGAAGTTAATTTTAAGGCAAACATTGGCTTTGTTCCTACAATGGGAGCTCTTCACAAAGGACATTTATCATTGATCGAATCCTCTAAAAAAAAATGTCAAAAAACATTAGTTAGTATTTTTGTTAATCCCTCTCAATTTAATAGAGAAAATGATTATAAAAAGTACCCAAAAAATATATCTAAAGATATTAAAATTTTAAAAAAAGCTAAAATTGACTATGTTTTTATTCCACACAAAAATGAAATTTTTAAAACTAAAAACACAATGAAAATAAAAATAAGCAGTAAAGATAAAATATTGTGTGGTAAATTTAGAGATGGGCATTTCGAAGGAGTTTTGGGAGTTATAAACCAATTATTAAAAATAATAAAAGCAAAATATATGTTTTTAGGTGAGAAAGATTATCAACAAGTTTATCTAATTAAAAAATTTATTAAAAATAAATTCAGTACAAAAGTCGTAAAATGCAAAACTATAAGAGATAGAAATTCTTTACCCTACTCTTCAAGAAACTTTTTATTAGAAAAAAGTTCTTTAATTAAGGCATCTAAAGTTTCTAATAAAATTAAAAAATTTAAATATCTAATTAAAAAAAATTTAAAGAATATAAACAAGTTAAAAACAATTAAAAAAGATATTGCTAATAGTGGAATTAACATTGAATACTTGGAAATTAGAAATAAATTTAATCTTACAAATAATATAAATAAAAAAAACTTAAAAGTTTTTATTGCCTATTACATAAATAATGTAAGATTGATTGATAATTATTAATTTATAAAAAAAAGTAAGCTCCAATTCCTAAAAATGATAGAAATCCAATAACATCTGTTATTGTTGTAACAAATACACTAGATCCAATTGCGGGATCAATTTTTAATCTTTTTAATGTAACAGGAACTAAAATTCCAAATAATCCTGCAACTATCATGTTTAGTATCATTGATATAGAAATAATTAATGAAAGTGTAACATCATTAAACCATAACTGAACAATAGCTGCACTTATGATGGCAAATATAACGCCATTTAAAATTCCAATTGAAAACTCTTTAAGTACAGTCTGAGAAAAATTATTTTTAGTTAATTCATTAGTGGCAATAGTTCTGATAGTAACAGCCAAAGTTTGCATTCCCGCATTACCTCCCATGGAAGCTACTATTGGCATTAAAACTGCTAATGCTACAACTTTTTCTATATCTTCTTGAAAGAAACCTATTACAACTGAAGCTATAATAGCTGTAAACAAATTAAGTAATAACCAGCTAAATCTTCTTTTAGTTTTTTTTAAAACTCCATCAGTAATCTCTTCATCTCCTACTCCGGCCATTCTTAAAGCATCTTCTTCGGCTTCTTCTTTTAAAACAGTAAGTACGTCGTCACTTGTTATCATTCCAACTAATTTATTATTTTTATCAACTACACAAGCAGAATTAAGATTGTAATTTTCAAATAAATGTCCAACTTCTTCTTGATCCATATCAACAGGTATGGATAACTGTGTTTCTAACATTATAGATTGCATTTTTGATTCTCTTGGAGTTCTTAAAACTTTGGAAGATGGTACTGTTCCAATTGGTTTAAATTCGTTATCAACAATGAAAATTTCTAAAAATTCTTCAGGTAAATCTTTATTTTCTCTTAAATAATCTATTGTTTGACCAACAGACCAATTGCTAGGAATTGCTGTAAACTCTCTTTGCATAAGTCTTGCTGCCGTGTCTTCTGGATAACTCAAACTTTCTTGAAGAGCAAATCTATCTTTTGGTGCTAAGGAATTTAATACAATATCTTTATTTTTTTCATCTAAATTTTCAAGAATTTTTATTGCATTATCTGACTCAAGGTTTTTTAATATTGATACAATTGTGTTAGTTGATAAATATTTAATAATTTCTGATTGTATAGATTCATTTAATTCAATAAAAACTTCTGGATTTATTTTAAAACTGTTGAGTTTTATTAGTTTTTCCCTGTCTGTTTCGCTTAAATGCTCAATTATATCAGCTGCATCGGCTGGATGCATCTCATTTAATGAGTTTGTAATAAACAAAGCATCATTATTTTGAATTTTTTCATTAACAACCTTTATATATTCCTTATTAAATTCAAAATTGACTTTTTTGTCTTTTATTTTTTTAATTAAAGTCATAAAATTCTTTATAAATTAATTAAGCACTATTAATACATAATTCTAATAATACAATTCTTAATATGAAAATTGATATTAAAAAATCAACAAAATCAGTTAATTATAATAGAGCAATTCAATTTCTTGAGAAAAAAGTAAATAAAGTAATAGACAATAAATCAAATGAATTTATATGGATACTCGAACATCCTTATACTTTTACTGGTGGAAAAACTTATAATAAAAGTGAAATAATTGACAAAAAAATAAATATAATAGAATCAGCACGTGGAGGTAAAATTACATGGCATGGTCCAGGACAATTAATTTGTTATTTTGTTATTGATTTAAATAAAAGAAAGAAAGATATAAGAAAATTTTTAAATGTAATTGAAAATACAATTATTGAAACTCTTAAAAAATACAATATTAGCTCTTTTAGTGATAGAAAAAATATTGGTATCTGGGTTAAAAAAAACAATAAAACAAAAAAAATTGCGGCAATAGGTATTAGAGTAAAAAAATGGGTTGCTTATCATGGATTCTCTTTAAATATAAATAATGATTTAGATAGTTATAAAAAAATAGTTCCTTGTGGAATTAAAGATAAAGGTGTAACAAATTTAAAATTAATTAAAAATCAAAATTATATAAATATTGATAAAGAAATTATTTCAAATTTTGTTAAAAATTTGAAAACGATAACCTTTTAGATTTTAATAATTTTTTAAAGTAATCTGGCAATAAAGCTCTAAATGTATATTTTTTTTTATTTATCATAAATTTGATCTCATAAGAATGTAACATCAAATTTTTATTTAGACCTTTTTCTAGATTTCTTAAACTATACTTTTGATCTCCATAAACAGGATGTCCTATTGCAAATAGTTGTTTTCTTAGTTGGTGTTTTCTACCTGTGATAGGTTTCATTTCTACAAGTGAACACATTGAATTTTTGTCTAATACTTTAAATATTGTTTTCGCTTTTTCTCTTATCTCTTTGTTATTATCATATCTTATTAATTCATTAGACCATTCGCCTGTATTTTTTTCTAATTCGCCGTGACATACTGCTAGATAAGTCTTGTGTACTTTCCTTAATCTAAATAAAGAAGTAATTAGTTGAGCTGTTTCCCTGTTCTTTGCCATTATAAATACACCTGAAGTATCTTTATCAAGTCGATGAACAGAATATGGTCTTGTACCTTCAAATATCTTGCTTTTAGCAAAAATATCTACCAAATTTTTTTTTGATTTTGTTCCACCTTGAACTGATATCCCTGCTTTTTTATTTATTACAACAAAATCATTATTATTATCAATTATAAGATTTTCATTTTCTTTAATAATTAAATTAGAAGGTTCAAATTTAATTTTTTTTTGTATTATTTTTTCTTTGAAATTAAAATTATATAATACAATTTGATCGCTTGTTTTAACTTTATAAGAACTTTTTGTTTTTTTATTATTTACTTTAATTTTTCCAAATCTTAAACTTTTTTCAATTAAACTTTGTGGAATTTTCCCTAAATGGTTTCTAATCCATCTATCTAAGCGCATATCATTAGATTTATAGTCTATGGTATAAGACTTTTTCATGGATATTTGGGATTATAGCTTTGAATTAAGTTGTTTCTAATTTTTTTTCTTCTTTTTTCTCATTTGAAGTTGTTTTTTTCTTTTTATCAACTTTTTTAGCATTAATATCTCTGTCTACAAATTCAATTACTGCCATAGGTGCTTTATCACCATATCTAAAACCTGCTTTGATAATTCTTGTATAACCACCTTTTCTACTAGCATATCTTTTTGATAAAGTTTTTCTTACTTTGTTAGCTGATTTTGTATCTTGCAACTTTGATATTAGCATTTTTGTATTATGCAAACTTTCCTTTTTACCTAGTGTTATAATTTTATCAGCTTGAGGTTTTAGAACTTTAGCTTTTGGAAGAGTAGTTGTAATCTGTTCGTACTTAATTAAAGAATTCAGCATGTTTTTTATAAGAGCTTTTCTGTGCTCTGATGTTCTATTTAATTTTTTATAACCTACTCCATGTCTCATTAAATAGCCTCTTCTAATTTTTTAGACATTTCAGCTATGTTTTCAGGTGGCCAATTAGGAATTTCCATCCCTAGATATAAAGACATTCCAGTTAGAACTTCTTTAATTTCATTAAGTGATTTTCTTCCAAAATTAGGTGTTCTTAACATTTCACCTTCAGATTTCTGAACCAAATCACCTATATAAATTATGTTATCATTTTTTAAGCAATTCATTGATCTTACTGATAATTCTAGTTCGTCAACTTTTCTTAATAAGTTTTTATTAAATTCTGGCTCACTAGGTTTATCTCTTATAATTACTTCTTGAGGCTCATCAAAATTGATGAACATACCAAGTTGATCTTGAAAAATTCTTGCTGAATAAGCTAATGCATCTTCAGCAGATATAGATCCATTAGTTTCAACTTCCATAGTTAATTTATCGTAGTCAAGAGCTTTACCTTCCCTAGCTGTACTAACCGAATAAGAGACCTTTTTTACTGGACTAAACAATGAATCAATAGGAATCAATCCTAGAGGTGGTTCTTCAGGTTTATTCATTACGGCTGAGGCATATCCTTTTCCACTACCAACATTCATTTCCATGTGAAAATTAGTTTTTTCATCCAAGTTACATATAACTAGATCTGGATTTAATATCTCGATACCAGCAACAGGTGTTATGTTTGAAGCTTTTATTTCTCCAGGACCTTTAGCGTCCAAAATAAGTTTTTTATTTTCTTCAGAGGAACTTTTTAAAGCAAGTGATTTAACATTTAACACTATGTCAGTAACATCTTCTCTAATACCTTTTATTGATGTAAATTCATGTAACACTCCATCAATTTGGATTGCTGTCACTGCTGTTCCTCTAATTGATGATAGTAATATTCGTCTAAGCGAATTTCCTAATGTAAGACCATAACCTTTTTCTAAAGGTTCAGCGACGATTTTTGCATATGATTTATCATCATTTAATTTTACTTCAAGTTTTGCTGGTTTAATTAATGATTTCCAATTTTTATTATTAACTTCTACATTCTCCATTTAAACTCTCCTTTTTTTTGGTGGTCTAGTTCCATTATGTGGCATTGGCGTTGTATCTTTAATTGATACAATTTTAAAACCTCTAGCTTGAAGCGCTCTTAATGCAGTTTCTCTACCTGAGCCAGGACCTTTGATTTCAACTGACAAAATTTTCATTCCACATTCAAGAGCTTTTGATGCTGCTGCGTCAGCGGCAATTTGTGCTGCATATGGTGTTGATTTTCTAGATCCTTTAAATCCCTTTTGGCCTGCAGACGCCCAGGAAATAACATTTCCGTTAGTATCAGCTATTGAAATAATTGTATTATTAAAAGTCGACTGAACATAAGCTATTCCATTCAATACATTTTTTTTAACTTTTTTTTTCTTTGAATATAAACTTTTTTTAACAACTTTCGTTACTTTTTCTTGTGATTGCTCTTTTTTTTCAGTTGTTTTATTTTTCATAATATTATTTTTTAAGTGGTGTTAATTTTTTACCAGCAATAGCTATAGCTTTACCTTTTCTTGTTCTTGCGTTGCATCTTGTTCTTTGACCTCTCACAGGAAGTTTTTTTCTATGTCTAGAACCTCTATAAGTAGCTAAATCAATTAATCTCTTTATGCTTAACGAAGTTTCCCTTCGTAAATCTCCTTCAACAGTAAAATTTTTATCAATATATTCTCTGATCTTTAAAATTTGATCATCGGTTAATTCATTAACTCTTTTAGCTTTTGGTATATCCAAATCTTTACAAATTTTCTTTGAAAATTTATCACCAATTCCATAAATATAAGTAAGACCAACTTGAACAATTTTACTGGTTGGGATGTTTACACCTGCAATACGAGCCATAATTTCTGAGAATAATTTTAGCCTTTTATATAAGAAGTTAATTCAAAGTCAATGTCTCATTAACTAACTATTTCCTCAATTTTACTTGAAATTTCATCAATTTTCATAGATCCGTCCACTTCATGAAAATTAGAGTTTTTTGAATAGTAATCCAAGACAGGTTTAGTAATTTCCATATAGGTATCATACCTCTTTAAAATAGTAATAGCGTCATCGTCTGATCTTTTTTCTAAAATTTTTCTTTTTTCGATTCTTTTTATTATTGCATCTTTATTTACATTAAGAAAAAAAATATAATCAAGTTTTTGATTAGATTTGCTCAATAAAATTTCTAGATTTTTAGCTTGATTTATAGTTCTTGGATAACCATCAAAAATTAGCTTATTTTTTTTGTAGGGGTCAAATATTATTTTTTCAAGAAGTTTATTAACTATTTCATCTTCAACAAATTTACCATCATTCATACTATTTATAATTTTTTTACCAATTTCAGTGTCTTTTTTAATTTCTTCTCTAAGCATGTCACCTGTTGATATTTGAAAACTATTGAATTTTTCTACTAGGTATTTAGCCTGGGTTCCTTTGCCAGCACCTGGGGGACCAAAAATTATTACATTCACTTATCTACCAAATTTTGTTTTTTTAATAAGTTGTTCGTATTGTGAGCTCATCAATCTAGTCTGAACCTGAGTAACAGTATCTATTGCAACAACTACTACAATTAAAATTGATGTTCCTCCTAAATAAAATGGAATTGGATAATTAGCAATTAAAAATTCTGGCATTAAACATACTAAAGCTAAATAAAGAGATCCTATTGTTGTAAGTCTAGTTAATATTGTATCTATATAAAGCGCTGTGCTTTCACCAGGTCTTATACCTGGAATAAATCCACCATACTTTCTCAAATTTTCAGCTGTTTCAACTGGATTAAATGTTATTGATGTATAAAAAAAAGTAAAAAAAATTATTGCTGAAGCATATAACAACATGTAAAGAGGTTGTCCTTGAGAAAAATATGAACTTATATTTAAAAATAGTTCATTATCAGAAAAATTAAAATTTGAAAAAGTAACTGGCAATAATAATATAGCAGAAGCAAATATAGCTGGTATTACACCAGCTGAATTTATTTTTAATGGTAAATGAGATGAGTCTCCACCATACATTTTGTTTCCCATTTGTCGTTTTGGATAATTAATTAATATTTTTCTTAAAGCTCTTTCCATGAAAACAATAAACATTATTGATAAAACCAATAAAACTAATATTGCGATTATCATGAAAGCTGAGATCGCTCCTGTTCTTCCAAGTTCAAATGTTGTTACCAACGCTCTCGGTATTTCTGCCACAATTCCAGCAAAAATAATTAATGATATTCCATTACCTATCCCTCTTTGAGTTATTTGCTCGCCTAACCACATTAAAAACATTGTACCTGCAACTATTGTTGTAACAGTTGAAATTTTAAAAAAAGCTCCAGGATTAATTACTAAGTTAGGTGAAGACTCCAGTCCTACAGATAAGCCATAACCTTGAATTGTAGCAAGAAGCACAGTTCCGTATCGGGTAATTTGTGTAATTTTTTTTCTTCCTATTTCACCTTGGCTTTTTAAATTTTTAAAATAATCAGATACACCTGTTAAAAGTTGTACTATAATTGAAGATGATATATACGGCATAATACCTAATGCAAATATTGCCATCCTACTTATAGCTCCGCCAGCAAACACATTGAACATTCCCAAGAGACCTTTTTGATTGCCTTCCATCATTGTTTGTAATTGTGAAGGATCAATGCCTGGTAAAGGTACGAACGTCCCTAGCCTATATATAGAAAGTATAAAAATTGTAAATAATATACGATTTTTAAGATCATTAGATTGCGGAGTTGTGCTCATAATAATTTTTATTTATTGGGTAATTTAATTATTCCACCAATCTTATCTATTTTTTCTTTTGCTGATTTTGAAATTTGATCAACATGAATACTAATTTTTTCCTTTATTTCTCCAGATCCTAAAATTTTAATCTTATCAGTGTTTTTATTTATGATTTTTAACTTTTTTAGTAGATCTAAATTTATTGTATCTGAATTTTTTATTTTTTTATTATCAATAAATTCTTGTAGATTTCCAAGATTAATTGTTCCTATTCTAAGCTTTCTAATTGGATTGAATCCTCTTTTAGGTAATCTTCTATATAAAGGCATTTGACCACCCTCAAAACTTTTAATTGCAACTCCTGATCTAGATTTTTGACCTTTGTGTCCACGTCCAGATGTCTTTCCTTTTCCTGAACCAATTCCTCTTCCTGGTCTAATTTTTTTTGTAGTAATTTTGCCTGATGAATTTAAAGATCTCATTATGCTCTCTTCTTAATAATTTCAGAAATTTTTTTATTCCTTATGCTTGAAATATATTTTGGTGAATTTTGCATTGATAAAGCTTTTAAACATGCTCTAATAACATTATGTGGGTTTGCAGTACCCATTGATTTAGCTACAATATCTTTAATTCCCAAAACTTCACAAACTGCTCTAACTGGTCCTCCAGCAATTATACCAGTACCTTTTGGTGCTGATCTTAATTTGATTTTTCCAGCACCATCTTTGCCAAGTGTATCATGGTGAATTGTTCTTCCTTCTCTTAAAGGAATTTGAACTAGATTTCTTTTTGCCAATTCGTTAGCTTTTTTTATAGCATCAGGAACTTGCTTAGCTTTAGCGTGAGCTACACCAATCTTACCATTTTGATTTCCAACTACTACTAAGGCAGAAAATCCAAATCTTCTACCACCTTTAACAACCTTTGTTATTCTATTAATGTGTACTAATTTTTCTATTAATTCGTTACTGTTTTCCATAAATTAAAATTCCATTCCATTTTTTCTTAAAGTTTCAGCAAATATTTTGACTCTTCCATGATATTTATAAACACTTCTATCAAAATATATTTTAGTTATCTTTTTTTCTTGAGCTTTTTTGGCTATTTTTTCAGCTACTATTTTTGATAATTCTGTTTTATTTAATTTGTTCATTGACTTAACATCCTTTTCTGTTGAAGAAGCAGATAATAATGTAATATTTTTTTGATCATCAATAATTTGTGCAGAAATATTTTTTAATGATCTAGATACACTTAATCTAAATCTTCCTATTTTTGAGACTTTTTTAAGCTTATTTCTAGTTCTAAATTTTTTTCTTTCGTGTGTATTTAGTTTCATTATTTTTTCTTTCCTTCTTTTCTTAATATATATTGACCTGTTTCTTTTATTCCTTTACCTTTATAAGGTTCTGGAGGCCTTAAAGATTTTATCTGAGAAGTTATCATTCCAACTTGTTGTTTATCTATACCAGAAATTTTCACTATGGTTTGTTTTTCAACGGTAATTTTAATATTTTCTGGTATGTCAAAATTTATATCATGGCTAAAACCAAGTTGTAAATTTAGTTGCTTCCCTTTTAATGCGGCTCTATAACCTACCCCGACTAGTTCTAGAGTTTTTTCGTATCCTTTAGCTGCACCTATAATGGCGTTATTTAATAAGCTTCTATTCATGCCCCATAGTCTTTTAGTAATTTGGTTAAGATTTTTTGGTTTTAGTGAAATATTTTTATTTTCATTTATCTTTAGTTCAAAATTTTCAGTATCTATTTTAAAACTACTTTTTCCTAATGGTCCATCTACATTAACTATATTACCATTAGCTACAACGTTCACTTTATCAGGAATCGAAATATTTATTTTTCCAATTTTAGACATTAAAATACCTTACAAATTATTTCACCGCCAACTTTTTGTTTTCTAGCGTCAATATCGGTCATTACACCTTTTGGTGTTGAAACTATAGCTATGCCTAGACCATTATTTATTTTCGGTAAACTTTCTGCGCTTGAAAAAATTCTTCTTCCTGGTTTAGAAATTCTTTCGATCTTTCTAATGACTGGAGATCCAGAGCTATATTTCAAATCTATTTCTAGTGTTAATTTATTTCCTTCTTTTTCATTTGTTTTATAATTTATAATAAATCCTTCATTTTTAAGCACATCTGCAATTTTTGTTTTAAATTTTGATGATGGTAATTCTACTTTTTTATGGTTTCTTAACTGAGCATTTTTTATTCTTGCTAACATATCGCCTATTGGATCACTTAAACTCATAATTATTTTCCTTTCTACCAGCTCGATTTTACCATTCCAGGAATTTTACCTTCTAAGCCTAATTTTCTTAGAGCAATTCTTGAAATTTTTAATTTTCTATACACGCCGTGAGGTCTGCCAGTAATTTGACATCTATTCATTACTCTTGTTTTTGCAGAATTTCTTGGCAATTTGGACAATTTTTGTTGAGCTTTAAATCTTTCTTCTAAAGGTAATTTTTTATTCATTATTATTTTTTTTAATTCTTTTCTTTTTTTCATGTATTTATTTGACAATTTAATTCTTCTATTATTTTTATTTATTGCACTTAATTTTGCCATACCTAATTCATCCTTTCATTTTTAAACGGAAAATTTAATTTATTTAATAATTCTAAACTATGTTTTTTATCTCTTGAAGAAATAACTATTGTAATATCTAGACCTCTAATTTTATCAACTTTATCAAAATTTACTTCTGGAAATATTATATGTTCTTTAACGCCAAATGTATAATTTCCAAACTTATCAAAACCTTTTGACGATAAGCCTCGAAAATCTTTTATTCTAGGCAAAGCAATATTGACCAATCTATCTACAAATTCATACATCTTATCTTTTCTAAGTGTAACTTTAATTCCTGCATTTGTACCTTTCCTCGACTTGAAATTTGAAATTGATTTTTTGAACTTTGTAACAATTGGTTTTTGACCAGTTATTTTAGCTAAATCTTCTTCACATGATTTTAATATTTTTGTGTCGTTGCCATCAAGACCAAGGCCCATATTTAAAACAACTTTTTCTAATTTTGGTGACATATATGAATTTTTTAAAGCAAATTTTTCTTTTATGCTCTTTTGTATTTCTTTAAAATATAATTCTTTAAGCCTAGGTATCATTATTTTTTAGCTCCAGTCTTCTTGTTATCTTTTTTTTTTTCTATAGTTGCTAAATTTGAAATATGAATAAAATTTTCTTTTGAAATTATTCCGCCTTTTTTTTCTTTTGTGGTTTTAACGTGTTTTTTTACCATATTTATATCTTTAACTTTGACTCTATTTGTTGATCTATTTATCTCTATAACTTCACCTTCTTTTTTTTTGTCCTTTCCACTCAAAACTTTAACTTTTGTCCCTTTTTTTATCATGTTTATAAAACCTCTGGGGCAAGTGAAATAATTTTCATTTGTCCTCTTGTTCTTAGCTCTCTTGTTACAGGACCAAATATTCTGGTTCCTACTGGCTCACCTTTATCGTCTACTAAAACTGCAGCATTATTATCAAATTTTACTTTAGAACCATCGTTTCTGTGTATTCCTTTTTTTACTCTTACAACAACAGCTTTATGTACTGAACCTTTTTTAACTTTTCCTTTGGGAATAGCTTCTTTAACTGCAATTACAATAGTGTCACCAATACTAGCGTATCTTCTTTTTGATCCACCAAGAACTTTTATACATTCAATTCTTTTTGCCCCAGTATTGTCAGCAACTAATAATTCAGTTTGAACTTGTATCACTTCGTTTCCTCCATAACTTGAAATTTTTTGTTTTTAGAAAATGGTTTACTTTCAATAATTGATACTTTGTCTCCATTTTTAAATTTATTTTCTTCATCATGTGCATTATATTTTTTTTTAACTTTAATTACTTTTTTTAACACAGGGTGCTGATATTTTCTTTCAACCAAAACAGTTATCGTTTTATTTGGTTTGTCACTTATTACTATCCCTGTTAACACTTTTTTAGGCATTAATTTTTCCTTCCAATTTACTTTTAAGTTGAGCTATTGTTCTTTTCGTAGTTTTTATTTTTGAAGGATTAGTTAACTGACCATTTGATTTTTGGAATCTAAAATTAAATAAGTCCTTCTTTAATTTATCAATATTTTTTACCATTTGATCTTTTGTCAATTTTTTTATTTCATTTTTTTTCATGGTTATATTCTTTTTATAATTTTACATTTAATAGGTAATTTTGCTGAAGCTTTATAAAGTGCTTCTTTTGCAACTTCTTCGGAAACACCATCAACTTCGAATAATATTCTGCCTGGTTTAACTCTACATGCCCAAAATTCTGGACTCCCTTTTCCTTTGCCCATTCTAACTTCTACGGGTTTTTTTGATACTGGTATATTTGGAAAAATTCTAGTCCACACTCTTCCTTGTCTTTTCATATGTCTAGTTAAAGCTACTCTTGCTGCTTCTATCTGTTTACCAATTACTCTTTCTGGCTGTATAGCTTTCAACCCATAGGCACCATAATTCATAAAATTGCATCTTGAAGCATGACCATGGATTCTTCCTTTATGAGCTTTTCTATATTTTGTTCTAGTTGGTTGTAGCATAATTACCTTTTATTTGTTTCCTGACTAAATTCTTTAGTAAATATTTCTCCTTTATATATCCAAACTTTAATTCCTATAATTCCATATGTTGTTAAAGCTTCTGCTTCAGCATAATCAATGTCAGCTCTTAGTGTATGAGAAGGTATACTTCCTTCTCTCAACCATTCTGTTCTTGCAATTTCATTTCCAGCTAATCTTCCACTAATTGATACCTTAATCCCTTTGGCACCAAGTCGAAGAGCAGATTGCATTGCTCTTTTCATAGCACGTCTATAAGAAACTCTTTTTACTAATTGCTGAGCAATATTTTCAGCGACTAAATAACTGTTTGTTTCAGGTTTTTTAACTTCCTTAATATTAAGCGAAACTTCATTTTGAGTTAATTTTGATAATTTTTCTTTAATTTTTTCGATATCACTACCTTTTTTTCCAATAACAAAGCCAGGTCGAGATGTATAGATAGTAATAAAGCATTTTTTTGATGTTCTTTCTATCATTACTTTTGATACTCCAGAATTTACTACATTTTTTTTTATGTATTCTCTTATTTTAAAATCTTCAATTAAATAATTTCCAAATTCTTTTTTCTTAGCATACCATACAGAATCCCAACCTCTGTTTATACCTAATCTTAAACCGACTGGATTAACTTTTTGACCCATGACTCTCCATTTTGTTTTTTTCTGATAATATAATAGTTACACTAGAGTAAGGTTTTAAAATTGGTGCAGCTCTGCCTTTCGCTCTAGCTCTAAATCTTTTCATAACAATTTTTTTTCCACAATAGGCTTCTTTAACAATTAATTTATCTATATCATATTGAAAGTTGTTTTCAGCATTAGCTATTGCTGATGATATTGTTTTTTTAATATCTTGGGATATTCTTTTGTCAGAAAAAGTAAGATCTCTTATAGCTACCTCAACTTTTTTTCCAACAATATTTCTTAATATTGGATTTAATTTACGTGTACTTGATCTAACGTTATTGTTGATAGAACGCACCAGTTTTTCTTTAATATTTATTTTTTTTCTTTCTTTGCTCATAAATTATTTATTTTTTTTCTTCCTCTTTATCTTTATCTTTAGCTGCCTTTTTATCAGCTGGAGTATGCCCAGCAAATTGTCTTGTAGGTGAAAATTCACCAAATTTATGACCTACCATATCCTCGGAAACAGTAAGTGGAATAAATTTCTTTCCATTATAAATAAGAAAACTTGTTCCCACAAAATCTGGAATAATAGTTGATTTTCTTGACCATGTTTTAATTGGTTTTCTATTTACTTCATTCTTCTGTTTTTCAACTTTCTTTATTAAACTTTCCTCAACAAATGGTCCTTTCCAAACAGATCTTGCCATAACTTATACCTTTTTCCTTTTTCTTCTTCTTACAATAAATTTATCAGTTCGTTTATTATCACGAGTTTTTAATCCTTTGGCAGACTGTCCTGTAGGAGAGACTGGATGTCTTCCTCCAGCAGATTTTCCTTCACCACCACCATGTGGATGATCAACAGGATTTTTTACTACCCCTCTGGTATGAGGTCTTCTTCCAAGCCATCTTGATCTGCCTGCTTTACCAATTTTAATATTTTTTTGATCTGGGTTAGATAAAACGCCAATTGTAGCCATTGATTTTGAGCTAATTTTTCTAACTTCTCCAGAAGTCATTTTGATCAACGAATAACTTCCATCAATTCCAGAAATCGAGACAGAGGTACCAGCAGAACGAGCTATTTTTCCGCCTCCACCTGGTTGAATTTCAACGTTATGAATGCTAGTTCCTACAGGTATATCTTCTAATGGCATACAATTTCCAATTTTTATTTCTATGTTTGAACCATTTTGAATTGTATCCCCTACTTTAATTTTTTGTGGTGCTAAATAATAAAATCTTTCACCATCATCAAATTTTACTAACATTATGTAACTAGATCTATTTGGGTCATATTCTATTCTTTCAACAGTACCTACTACGTTAATTTTTTTCCTGTAAAAATCGACATTTCTATATTTTTGCTTATGTCCTCCACCTGTATTTCTAGATGTAATTCTCCCGTAATTATTTCTTCCACTTGAAGATCTTTTTAGACTTGTTAAAGGCTTAAAAGGTTTTCCTTTCCACAATTTAGACTTATCAACTAAAATTGTTCCTCTAGTTGTTTTTGTATATGGTTTAAAAGTTTTTAAAGACATTAAATTTATATTCCTGTAGTTAAATCAATATTCTGGCCTTTTTTTAAAGTTATAATTGCTTTTTTATAACCACTTATTTTTATTTTTCTACCGCGAACTAACTTTCTTCTTGGTTGTTTGTTTATTATGTTTATTTTAATGACATTTACTTTGAATATTTTTTCTACATTTTTTTTAATATTATTTTTGTTCAAATTCTTTAAAACCTTAAAAGTAATTTTATTTTGTTGAGAAAGATTCGTTGACTTTTCAGTAACCACAGGAGATAAAATATTGTCGTATAAATGTATCTTATTCATTTTATGTATATCTCTTTTCTAATTCTTTTACCGAAGTTTCGGTAAAAATAACTTTTTTAAATTTAACTATGTCGTATGCACTAAAATGATTGACATCAGTTGCTTTAACATTTGGAATATTTTTTACTGATCTAAAAATTTTCTCTTTCGATAGTTTATCTAAAATAAATAGTGAGTTGGAGGCTTCAAATTTATTTAAAATTTTATAAATTTCTTTTGTCTTTTTAATATCATTTTTGAAATCATCAAAAATTATTATGTTATTATTTTTATTTTTTTCACTTAGAAGTGAAATTATACTTAGTTTTTTTTCACTTTTGTTTAATTTTCTTTTTTTGTAATTTGATTGACCTTTTGGTCCATGAGCTACACCTCCTCCAACAAATATTGGTGCTTTTCTACTAGCGTGTCTTGCATTTCCTGTTCCCTTTTGTGCATAAATCTTAGAAGTTGAACCTTTTATCTCATTTTTTTGTTTTGTTTTAGCTTTTCTTCCTTTGTAGTTAGCATTTGTTTTATATATAACCAAATCAACAAGCTTTTTATTAATTTTTCCTGAAAAAATTTTATCTAAAACTTCTATTGAGTTTTTTTTACCATTTATATCTATTTTTTCTATTTTCATATTTTTTATTTTTTCTTTTTATCTGGTATTTTTTTTGCTTTTTCTGCTAATTCAATTTTTTCTGTTGTTGTTAATTTTTTAATATTTTTTAAAGCTTTTTGGACTAGTACTTCAGTGTTCTTTGATCCTGGTATTGAACCTTTCAAATATAACAAGTTATTTTCTAAATCAGATTTTATAACCTCTAAATTTTGCATAGTTCTTAATTTGTCACCCATATGGCCTGCCATTTTTTTTCCTTTAAAAACTTTCCCGGGATCTTGTCTTTGTCCCGTAGACCCATGAGATCTATGGGAAACTGAAACACCGTGTGTAGCTCTTAAACCGCTAAAATTATGCCTTTTCATAGCGCCTGCAAAACCTTTACCTATAGTTTTTGACTGAACATCTACAAATTTTATATCTTTGAAAATTTCAAGTCCAACTTCATTACCCTCTTTGTAAATATCAGTTTTTTTAACTCTAAATTCTTTTAATTTTTTTTTTGCTTCAGTGTTTTTTTTAGCAAAATAACCTTTCATAGCTTTAGTTAGTTTAGAAGTTTTGATATTTCCAAAACCAACTTGTATTGCATTATAACCTCTTTTTTCTTTTTCAATAATCTGGATTATTCTTCCTTTTTCTAATTTAATTACAGTAACAGGAATTGACTGGCCAGTTTTATAAAACTCTCTAGACATTCCAACTTTTTTTCCAATTAGTGCTATTTCAGTCATAATTAAATCTTAATTTCCACGTCTACACCTGAGGCTAAATCTAATTTCATTAGCGCTTCAACAGTTTGTGGTGTTGGTTCAATAATATCAATTAATCTTTTATGAGTTCTTGTTTCGAATTGTTCTCTACTTTTTTTATCTATATGAGGAGATCTTAATACTGTGTACTTTTCAATTTTTGTAGGTAATGGTATCGGACCTTTAATATTAGCCCCTGTTCTTTTTACTGTATTTACAATTTCTTCTGTAGACTGATCTAAAATCTTATTATCGTACGCTCTTAATTTAATTCTAATATTTTGTTTATCCATTTTATCCTGTCTTCTTTACTACTTCGTCTTGAACATTTTGTGGAACTTTATCATAATGATCAAAAAACATTGAATATTGGGCTCTGCCCTGAGACATTGATCTCAAATTATTAATATAACCAAACATATTTGCTAAAGGGACCATTGCAGTAATAACTGTTGCATTTCCTCTTTGTTCTTGTGTATTAATTTGACCTCTCCTACTGTTCAAGTCTCCAATTACATCTCCCATATAATCTTCTGGCGTAACAACCTCAACTCTCATAATTGGTTCTAAAAGTTTCAATGTTGCTTTTTGACAAGCATCTTTAAAACATTGTCTAGATGCTAACTCAAAAGCTAAAACGCTTGAGTCAACATCGTGATGAAGCCCATCAACAATAGTAACTTTGTAGTCTATTATAGGAAAGCCCGCTAATATTCCTGAATCAGAAACTGACTCTATTCCTTTTTCAACTCCTGGAATAAATTCTTTTGGTATTGCTCCACCTTTAATTTTATTCTCAACTTCTCTTCCTTTGCCTGGTTCCAAAGGTTCAATTTCAAGCTTAACTCTTGCAAATTGCCCTGCTCCACCGCTCTGTTTCTTGTGTATATAATCAGCAATCGCATTTCCAAGTATTGTTTCTCTATAAGCAACTTGCGGTGCTCCAATATTAGCTTCAACTTTAAATTCTCTTTTCATTCTATCCACAATTATATCTAAGTGTAATTCACCCATTCCTTTTATAATTGTTTGTCCTGACTCTTCGTCAGATGTCACTCTAAAAGATGGATCTTCTTTAGCTAAGCGACCTAAAGCTTCTCCCATTTTTTCTTGGTCACCTTTAGTTTTAGGTTCTACAGCGATTTCTATAACTGGATCAGGGAATTCCATTGGTTCTAGTAAAACTGGCGATTCCTCATTGGATAGTGTGTGACCTGTAATTGTGTATTTTAGTCCAGCTAATGCTACGATATCACCAGTATTTGCTTCCTTGATATCCTCTCTTGAGTTAGCATGCATCAACAACATTCTGCCAACTCTTTCTTCTTTATCTCTTGATGTATTGTAAATTCCTGTACCCGATTTTATTGTACCTGAATATATTCTTATAAAAGTTAAAGATCCTACAAAAGGATCATTGGCAACTTTAAATGCAAGGGCAGAAAAAGGGGCTTTATCATCAAATTTCATTTCCAATTCTTCATCTGATCCAGGTTTTGTTCCTTTTATTGACCCTATATCTACTGGGCTTGGTAGATAATCAACCACAGCATCTAGCAATGGTTGAACACCTTTATTTTTAAAAGCAGACCCTGTTAAAACAGGAACAAAATCGAATTTTAAACATCCTTTTCTAATACATTTAATCAGATCTTTTTCAGATATTTCTTTACCATTTAAGTAATCCTCCATTAATTTTTCATCTTGTTCTACTGCTAATTCCACTAAATCTTGACGGTATTTATTTGCTTTTTCTTTCAAATCCTCAGGTATATCTTTAATTTCAAATTCAGCACCCAATGTTTCATCGTTCCAGATGATTGCCTTCATTTTAATTAGATCAACAATTCCTTTGAGTGATGCTTCGATACCAACAGGAATTTGTGTTACCAAAGGTCTTGCACCAAGTCTATCTTTAATCATATCAACACACATAAAGAAATTTGCTCCAGTTCTATCTAATTTATTTATGAAACAAATTCTTGGAACTTTATATTTATCAGCTTGTCTCCAAACTGTTTCTGACTGAGGTTCTACGCCAGCTACTCCATCAAAAACAGCAACAGCACCATCAAGCACTTTTAATGATCTTTCTACTTCGATTGTAAAATCTACATGACCTGGTGTATCTATAATATTAATTCTATTGTCTCTCCAAAAACAGGTTGTAGCGGCAGAAGTTATTGTGATACCTCTTTCTTGTTCTTGTTCCATCCAATCCATTGTAGCGGCACCGTCATGAACTTCGCCAATTTTATGACTCTTTCCTGTATAATACAAAATTCTTTCAGTTGTAGTTGTTTTTCCAGCATCAATATGGGCCATGATGCCAATATTTCTATATTTATCTAGTGTATGAGTTCTTGGCATAATATTACCATCTAAAATGAGCAAAAGCTTTATTTGACTCAGCCATTTTATGTGTGTCCTCCTTTTTCTTGATCGCTGATCCTCTATTTTGATAGGCATCATAAATTTCATTAAAAATTTTATCTGACATATGTTTATCTTTTCTTTTTCTAGATGCCTCAACCAACCATCTTAATGCCAATGCTTGTGATCTTTTTGATTTAACTTCTACTGGAACTTGGTAAGTAGCTCCACCTACTCTCCGAGATCTAACTTCGACAGTTGGTTTTAAATTATTTATAGCTTCATTAAAGATATTTATTGGTTCATCTTTTGATTTTGATTTAATTTTTTCAATTGCATCATAAATTATTTTCTCTGCTATTGTTTTTTTACCATCAAACATAATAGAATTAATTAGTTTTGGAATTATCGTTGATTTATATTTTGGATCAATTATTGGAATTTTTTTTGGTGCACGTTTTTTTCTAGACATTTTTATTTACCTTTTTTTGCACCGTATTTAGATCGCTGTTGTTTTCTTGAGGTAACTCCTTGTGTATCAAGATTTCCTCTTAAAATATGATATCGAACACCAGGTAAATCTTTAACTCTTCCACCTCTAATTAAAACTACAGAATGTTCTTGAAGATTATGACCTTCTCCAGGTATGTATGAAGTAACTTCATGACCATTTGACAATCTAACACGCGCAACTTTTCTTAGTGCTGAGTTAGGTTTTTTTGGTGTTGTTGTGTAAACTTTTATACATACACCTCTTTTTTGAGGTGATTTTTCTAATGCTGGAACCTTGTCTCTAGACTTAGGTTTAATTCTTTTTTTTCTCAACAATTGATTAATGGTCGGCATAAAATTTTATTTATTTTTTATTTTTGATAGAAATAACTGACAAGTTATTTTGTGGCAGCGTTTAGACAAAACCTTTTAGGTAAAAGAGTAGATTATTCAGGTAGATCTGTAATAGTGGTTGGTCCAGATTTAAAATTACATGAATGTGGATTACCAAAAAAAATGGCATTAGAATTATTCAAACCATTTTTGTATGCAAGGCTTAATAAACTAGGATTAGCTTCAACAATTAAGCAAGCAAAAAAAATTGTAGAAAAAGAACGTAATGAAGTATGGGATGCTTTAGAGCTGATAGTTAGAGAACATCCAATTCTATTAAATAGAGCTCCAACACTTCATAGATTAGGTGTCCAGGCATTCGAA
>QCKR01000007.1:20000-26190 GCA_003215185.1 Pelagibacteraceae bacterium AG-410-D23 | reverse complement strand
TGAAAATATTAGTTAATGATTCCGCAAAGCACAGTTAAAGACTTAATATCTAGACATTCTAGTTTAGAAAAAGAGTTATCTTCTGGTGAAATAGAAAAGAAAAAATTTGCAGAAAAATCAAAAGAGTATTCGGATTTGAATGAAATTATTGAATTAGCAAAACGTTATATTTCATTTGAAAAAGAAAAAAACGATCTAGAAAAAATTATTGAAGAAAAAAATAATGATAATGAATTTAAGATAATGGCAAAGAATGAGTTAGAGGAGTTAAAAAAAAAACATGTTTTAGATGAAAAACAATTAAAACTATTTTTATTACCAAAAGATGAGGCGGATAAAAAAAATGCAATTATAGAAATTAGAGCAGGTACTGGAGGTTTAGAAGCAAGCTTATTTGCTTCAGATCTTTTTAAAATGTATGAAAAAGTATGTCACAAAAAAAAGTGGAAATTAGAGCTAATAAGTATTTCCAAAAGTGATGCTGGTGGATTAAAAGAAGTCATTGCTTCTATAAAAGGGCAAAATATTTATTCTACATTAAAATATGAAAGCGGAGTTCACCGTGTTCAACGAGTTCCAGACACTGAAACGCAAGGCAGAGTTCACACTTCAGCAGCAACAGTAGCAGTTTTGCCTGAAGCAGAAGAGGTAGATGTAAAAATTGAAGAAAAGGATTTGCGGATTGATGTATTTAGAAGCAGTGGGCCAGGTGGCCAAAGCGTAAATACTACAGACTCAGCTGTAAGGATCACTCATATTCCAACAGGTATTGTTGTTAGTCAACAAGATGAAAAATCTCAAATTAGAAATAAAGAAAAAGGATTAAAGATATTAAGATCAAGAATTTATGAATTGGAAAGGCAAAAAAAAGAAGATGAAAGATCAAAAGATAGAAAAAGTAAAATAGGTACTGGAGACAGATCTGAAAGAATCAGAACATATAATTTTCCACAAGGAAGAATTACAGATCATCGAATAAATCTTACACTTCATAAATTACAAGAGTTTCTCGAAGGAGAAATTTTTGATGAAATGATCGAGGCTCTTAATTTGCAAGCACAGGAAGAGAAATTAAATAGTTTAAATTAATTATGGATATTGAAAATATTTTAAATAAAGCAAAAAAAAAGTTAAAAAATTTTGACATTGCAAGTTCACAAATAGATAGTGAAATTTTACTTGCTGATGCAATAAATAAGGACAGGAAGTATTTAATTTTAAATTTAAAAAGTCAAATAAAAGGAAATTACATAAAAAAATTTAACAATTTAATTAAAAGAAGAAGCAAAGGCGAGCCCGTTGCCTATTTAACTAAAAAGAAGGAATTTTGGAAAGAAACATTTTATGTTAATAATAATGTATTAATACCAAGACCAGATACTGAAATTATAGTTGATACGGTTTTAAAACTATTTCCAAAAAATTCAAAGTTACAAATGTTAGACATAGGCACTGGTTCCGGATGTATATTGTTATCAATATTAAAGGAAAGACCTAATTTTTATGGAATTGGTATAGATATTTCAAAAGGCAGTATAAATGTGTGTAAATATAACACACAATTATTTAATCTTTCAAATAGAGTTAAATTTTTCAATTCAGATGTTGACAATTTTATTCTAGGTAAATATGATCTAATCACATCTAACCCAGCTTATATTGATTTACAAAGTATAAAATATTTGAAAAGAGATGTTGTTAATTTTGAACCTAAGCTGGCATTAAATGGTGGATTAGATGGTTTTTCACAGATTAGAAAAGTAATTGATAAAGCAGCCATACTAATTAAAAAAAATGGGAAATTAATATTGGAAATTGGTTTTAATCAAAAAAATAAAGTGGGCGAAATGTTAAAAGAAAAGAAATTTTATGTAAACCAAGTATTAAAAGACTATGGAAATAACTATAGATGTGTAATAAGTACAAAAATTTAAAACCAATTTAAATATCATTTAAATATACTAATGAGAACATTTAAAAATAATAGAAGATCAAGATTCAGAAGTCATGACAGGAATTATAAAAGAAATGGAGATGTGCCAAAATTTAACTCCGATTTTTCCACACATTCAAACTTTCAAAGAAAATTTCCTGGAAAAAATAATCACAATGCTCCAAAGTTAATTGAAAAATACAATGATTTGGCCAGAGAGGCCCTTTCAAATGGAGATAAAATTTTATCAGAGAACTATTTTCAGCATGCAGATCATTTCACAAGAATTTTAAATGATCAACAGTCAAGTAAAATTGAAAATATTCAGACACCACAATCAGAAAAAAAAATAATTGATATAGAAAAAAATATATCAGAAAAAAACAAATAATAATTGAATTATTTATATTGTTTTTGAATAAGTTCAGAAATCAACACATCTGTTTTTATTCTTTTTATTTCGAATAATTTTCTATTTTTATTTTTTAAAATTTTCCCAGAAGGTAATTTTAATTTTTGTGAATCAATTTTTCTTCCATTTTCAATGACTTCATAATGTAAGTGTGGACCTGTTGACAATCCAGTCGAACCTACATATCCAATAATTTCACCTTGTTTAATTCTTCTTCCAGATTTAATTCCTCTAGCAAAAGCTGATAAATGAGCATACACAGTTGAATACGTTGAGTTGTGTTTTATTTTAATACAATTTCCACCACCACCACACCATTTTGCTTTTACTATTACACCATTACCAGATGCCATAATTGGGGTACCTTTTGGTGCAGCAAAATCAGTTCCTTTATGCATTTTATTATATCCTAGTATAGGATGCTTTCTCATTCCAAAGCTCGAAGATAATCGAGCTCCATTGATTGGAGACTTCATTAAGGCTTTTTGAATACTTTTACCACTTAAATCATAATGTCCTTCAAAATTTTTTACATCATAATAATATAGTCTGTTTTCTTGTCCCCTCATAATTAAGTTAGCGAATATTATTTCTCCAGTTTCATGAATTTTTTTTTCTTCGTCTTGAAATATTTCATAGACTATTTGGTAGCTATCGTTTTTTCGGATATCTCTTTGGAAATCAACTTCAAATCCATAAATTCTTGCAAATTCAATAATTACATTTGGTTTAATATCTAATTTAACAGCACTTTTATACAAACTTTCTAAAATTTTACCTTCTTTCAAAATAATTTCTTTTTTTAAATTTTTAATTACTTCTCTCGATGTAAAATTATTTTTGGTAGAATTTCTTATAAGATTTATTTTTTTAGTCTTTGAAATAGGAAATGTAAAATTTATTATTTTGTTTTCTGATTTGTCAATTATAATATCTATAATTAGACCAGTTTTTAAATTATTAATATTTTTTTTCTGGTTTATGCTTTTTTTTATATTTATAATTTCTTTTTCTGGTATTTCATATCTACTAAGTATTTGGCCCAAGGTTTCGCCAGAGCTAATCTTATGATTGATGTTTATATATTTTGGATTTAAATTGTTTAAATAATAATTTGTAGTTTTTTTAAAAAAAGAATTATTTAAAATTTCATAAAAATTAGATTTTTTTTCATTTTTTATTCCATTGTAAGCTTGTGTTGATATTAATAGAAAAAGTATTGTGAATAATAAGAATGTGATTTCAGGGTTACGGTTTATAATACTTTTTATTCTGTTAAAACTAGATTTAATAATAGGCATTGTTTTGTAATTTGCCTTTATTATATACACGAAAAAGCCTTTGTTTTATTGATATTTTATCATTTTTTTCTGATCCTAAGCCCTTGATTTCCTTAAATTTTAGACTATAAGCGTCACACTTTCTCAATAAAACTATTGTGAATTATTAAGCTCAAAAGCTTAATTAGCTGTTTAAAAAGTTAATATTTAAGAAGAGAAGTGTGGACGGTTAAGGTTACCAAAATTTGTCGTACACACTTCAAACATTATATAAATTTTATTCTTAGAATTTATATAGAAGCTAGTGTGCGCCGTTTTTAAACTTGAGAGTTTGATCATGGCTCAGAACGTACGCTGGCGGCACGCCTAATACATGCAAGTCGAACGAAGTAGCAATACTTAGTGGCAGACGGGTGAGTAACATGTAGGTATCTTCCCTTTGGTGAGGAATAACACGAGGAAACTTGTGCTAATACCTCATAAGTCTTTACGGAGAAAGCTTTATGCGCCAATGGATGAGCCTGCACTTGATTAGTTTGTTGGTGGGGTAATGGCCTACCAAGACAATGATCAATAGCTGATTTGAGAGGATGATCAGCCACATTGGGACTGAGACACGGCCCAAACTCCTACGGGAGGCAGCAGTAGGGAATCTTGCACAATGGGGGAAACCCTGATGCAGCGATGCCGCGTGAGTGAAGAAGGCCCTTGGGTTGTAAAGCTCTTTCGTCGGGGAAGAAAATGACTGTACCCGAATAAGAAGGTCCGGCTAACTTCGTGCCAGCAGCCGCGGTAATACGAAGGGACCTAGCGTAGTTCGGAATTACTGGGCTTAAAGAGTTCGTAGGTGGTTAAAATAGTTGGTGGTGAAAGCCCAGAGCTTAACTCTGGAACAGCCATCAAAACTTTTTAGCTAGAGTATGATAGAGGAAAGCAGAATTTCTAGTGTAGAGGTGAAATTCGTAGATATTAGAAAGAATACCAATTGCGAAGGCAGCTTTCTGGATCATTACTGACACTGAGGAACGAAAGCATGGGTAGCGAAGAGGATTAGATACCCTCGTAGTCCATGCCGTAAACGATGTGTGTTAGACGTTGGAAATTTATTTTCTGTGTCGCAGCGAAAGCAATAAACACACCGCCTGGGGAGTACGACCGCAAGGTTAAAACTCAAATGAATTGACGGGGACCCGCACAAGTAGTGGAGCATGTGGTTTAATTCGAAGATACGCGCAGAACCTTACCAACACTTGACATGTTCGTCGCGACTCTAAGAGATTAGAGTTTTCGGTTCGGCCGGACGAAACACAGGTGCTGCATGGCTGTCGTCAGCTCGTGTCGTGAGATGTTGGGTTAAGTCCCGCAACGAGCGCAACCCTCACTTTTAGTTGCCATCATTTAGTTGGGAACTCTGAAAGAACTGCCAGTGATAAGCTGGAGGAAGGCGGGGATGACGTCAAGTCCTCATGGCCCTTACGTGTTGGGCTACACACGTGCTACAATGGCATTTACAATAGGAAGCAAGACGGCAACGTTAAGCAAATCCTAAAAAAATGCCTCAGTTCGGATTGCACTCTGCAACTCGAGTGCATGAAGCTGGAATTACTAGTAATCGCGGATCAGCGCGCCGCGGTGAATACGTTCCCGGGTCTTGTACACACCGCCCGTCACACCATGGGAGTTGGTTCTACCTTAAGGCAAAGTGTCAAAACTTTGACCACGGTATAGTCAGCGACTGGGGTGAAGTCGTAACAAGGTAGCCGTAGGGGAACCTGCGGCTGGATTACCTCCTTTCTAAGGATGATTAAGGATTTATTCTTAATCTAAATATTTAACAGGTTAATGTTGACCGTCCTCATTTCTCTTCTTAAGTACAGTGTTTCTCTTTACTGAATAGGGGCCGGTAGCTCAGTTGGTTAGAGCACACCCTTGATAAGGGTGGGGTCGAAAGTTCGAGTCTTTCTCGGCCCACCATTTTTATTTGGGGGATTAGCTCAGCTGGGAGAGCGCCTGATTTGCATTCAGGAGGTCAGCGGTTCGATCCCGCTATCCTCCACCAGAAACACTTAGTTATTTAAATTGTAAATAAAATTAATAATATCAATATCTATATCCGATTGTTCGAATAGATGAACAATCAAAAAATGTTCGAATAGATGAACATTTAAAAAATTTGATTCAACACAGAATTTTTTTCTGTGCATAAATCAAGCGTTTAAGGGCGTGTGGCGGATGCCTTGGCACTGAAAGACGATGAAGGACGTGTTATACTGCGATAAGTTTCGGGGAGCTGTATGAAAGTTTTGATCCGAAAATTTCCGAATGGGGAAACCCTCCACTTTATGTGGAACTTTATACTGAATTCATAGGTTTAAAGAGAAAACCTGGAGAACTGAAACATCTAAGTAACCAGAGGAAAAGAAATCAATTGAGATTCCGTTAGTAGTGGCGAGCGAAAACGGATTAGGCCAGTAGTTTTGTTAAAAAAATTTGAATAGTTTGGAAAAGCTAACCAAAGAGGGTGATAGTCCCGTATGAGTAATGTTTAATAAAATTCTTGAGTAA
>QCKR01000007.1:0-17500 GCA_003215185.1 Pelagibacteraceae bacterium AG-410-D23 | reverse complement strand
CCTGAAGTGTAGCATTTTGGTACTATTGAAAAACAGATTATGAATAAATTAAATTATTGTAAAAAGTGCATTTTACCAAATACCAGACCAAATATTTCTTATAATTTGAAAACAAGATTGTGTAGTGTGTGTGCACAAATTACAAAACCAAATACAAAAATAAATTGGAAAAAAAGAAAAAGAGAATTTGAAAAAATTATTAACAGAGTAAGAGCAAAAAATAATTTATATGATTGTATAATTCCAGTTAGCGGAGGTAAAGATAGCACGTGGCAAGTTATAAATGCTCTAAAATATAAATTGAAGCCACTTTGTGTAACGTGGAAAACCCCTAGCAGAAGTAAAATTGGAGAAAAAAATTTAAAAAATTTGATTAATTTAGGAGTAAGTCATATTGATTTTACTATTAATCAAAAAATTGAAAAAAAATTTATTTTAAAATCTTTCATAAAATATGGGGAACCTTTAATTCCAATGCATATGGCAATGCATGCCATACCCACACAATTAGCTGTAAATTTTAAGGTACCCCTTGTATTGTGGGCAGAAAACTCAAGGAATGAATATGGTAGTAAAAAGATAATTATCAATGAAAAATATTTGACCAATCAGTGGAGAAAATTATTTGGAAATACAAAATCAACTACTGCAAAGGATTGGATAGATAAGAATATGACATCTAAAGATATGTCACCATATATTTGGCTAGATGAAAAAATAAAAAAAAAAAATAATGTCAAAGAAATATTTTTAGGTTATTTTTTTAAATGGGATCCACTAAAAATATTTAGTATTTCAAAGAAACATGGCTTTAAACATGCCATGAAGCCAAAGACAGGAATTTATAATTTTGCTGATATTGATGACGATTTTTTAATTACCATCCACCATTGGCTAAAGTGGTATAAATTTGGTTTTACAAGAGCTTGGGATAATTTATCTATAGAAATAAGAACAGGAAGAGTTACTAGGCAAAAGGCAATTGATAGTATCAAAAAAATAGGCCAAGATGTGCCTCATAAAGAAATTAATTTATTTTGTAAATATTTGGGAATAACAAAGAAAAATTTTTATAAAATAATTGAAAAATTTAGAAATAAAAAAATTTGGTATAAAGAAAAAAATATTTGGAAAATAAAAAATTTTTTAATAAAAGATTTTAAATGGTAGAAATAAAAATTTCCAAAAAACCAAGAATATTTAAAGTTGGTAAAAATAAGAAAATTAAACTTAAAGAAGTTGCTTTTTTATACTTAAAGAATAACGAACAAATTACTTTTATATGCGAAAAAAAAAATTATGATTTTTCAAAAAAAAGTTGGGGTTATTATGTCACCCCATCAATAAATGGCAGATTAAAAAAAGAGGGTTTCAAAACTGCTTTAGTAAGAAATAAATCTAATAAATATTATGTTATGGTTGTTGATAATAAAAAATTAAAAAATTTTAAAAATTACTGTAAAACTGAAAACCAAAAAATTATTGAGTGGATAGATGAAAAAAAAAATTAAATATTTTAAAAGTAAAAAGTTTTCATTTGAATGGTTTAGATAAAAATGAAAAAAATTATACAATGTTCTTTTTGTAATAATAATAAATTTAAAAAGAGATTTAACTATACCAAACCCATAACAAGAGAAGTAAAGCTTAATATAGATTATAAAAAATATAATAGATTTTACAAAAGCTGCACATTTTGTGGTCACTGGTACACCGAAATGAAAATAAATCTGAAAGATCTATATAGCGGCAGTTATGTTGCTAGTACGTATAATAATAGACTGCACGATGCATTTAAAAAAATTATTTCATTACCAAAAAATAAATCAGATAACTACCATAGAGTTAAAAGAATTTTAAATTTTTCAAATAGTTTTTTTAAAAATATAAATAAAAAAAAAATTAAATTTTTAGATATAGGATCAGGTCTAGGAGTTTTCCCTTATGAAATTAATAAACTAGGTTGGGACTGTACTGCCATTGATCCAGACAAAACAGCATGTCATCATATTCAGAAAAAATTAGGAATTAAGACAAAAAATATAGACTTTGTAAAATCTAGATTTGATAAGAAGTTTAATATCATTACTTTAAACAAAGTCCTGGAGCATGTGGAAGAGCCTATAAAAATGTTAAAAAAAATAAAAGATAATTTAATAAAAAATAATAATTTTTTTTATATAGAAGTTCCTGATGCCACTGAAGCATCAAAATTAGGTAAAGATAGAGAAGAATTTGGCATTGATCACTTGCATGTATTTACACTTAATTCATTATATTTACTTTTAAAAAAAAGTGATTTTACACCTTTATCAATCAATAGAATTAGAGAAAATAGTAGTAAATTTACACTTACAGCCTTTGGAAAGTTTTAATATAATTGGATATTGTGACTAAAGTTAAAGTACTATCTAAAAAAACCTATAAATTATCTAACAAAGAAATTGAGGCTATCTGTTTATTAAAAGATACTCATTGGAAATTTGGATTAAAGTTACAACTTGAGTGGTTTAAAAAAAATATCAAATCGTTTGATATTCATAACATGCTATCTGTAAATAAAAAACTAATTGGGTACACGTTGCTTAGAAAAAGAAAAATGAAAATAAAATCAATTAGATACTATTTGTTATTTGACACTTTAATAATAAAAAAAAATTTTAGAAATAAAAAATTGTCTAAATTATTAATGAATTTTAATAATCAAATAATAAAGAAAAACAAAAAAATATCCTTTTTAATGTGTAGTAATAAATTGATTAAATTTTATAAAAAAAATAATTGGGTTAAATTAAGTAAAAATAATTTTAAGGTTGTAGACCATAAATTTAATACCAATGGAATGATCTTTAACAATAAAAGAAAATATTTGAAAATAGATTTTTATACTAAATAATTTATTATTTAGAAATTAATTACAAAATCGATAAGATCTTAAGAGGTAATTTCTAAAAATATTTGTGTGGAAATAATGTTAAATAAAAAAATATTTTCAACAGAAGTAAAATTTTTATTTTTTTTCGTTAATTTTATTAGGTTTTTTTTATCAACAATATTAAATATCTGACTATCTTTGAGTAAAAAATCTAGATTTTTTTTATCTTTAAAATCAAATAAGCTCTCTAGAGGAACATTAAATCCTGTTTTTCTAGAATTTAATCTAATTTTATCGGGAGTAAAATTTTCTGTAATTTTTCTTAGAGGCCATTTTGCCATACTATTTTGAATATAATAAGCAGCTGGCATGTTTAGACATTCTTGAAATAGTTTACTATCTAAATAGGGACTTCGGTGCTCTATTGAATTATACATTGAATTTGAGTCAACTTCCTTTAATAAAACAGGGACAGTTTCATGTCTTAATTGGTTTACCATTCTATTTTTCATCAAAGATTTGACAAATTTTTTTTCTGTGAATCGATAATTATTTTTTTTTAAAAAGATACTATCTTTAAATTTTTCAAATTGAAAAGTGTGTTTTTTTAAATTTTTTTCTAAAGTAAAATTGACAGCATTATTTAATAATGGATTTCTAGTAATAGGAAGTATATTTTTATTCCAATTTTTAAATGATATTTTTGATAATTCTTTGTTCCTTTTAATTTCATTTAAATAAAGAAGGTGATGATCATAATATCCAGAAAATATTTCATCAGCACCATCACCACCAATAGTTAGTCTAAAGCCATTTTGTTTAATTTTTTTGAATAATTGAAATTGTAGGAATGAGTTAATAGTTACTACTGGCGAGTTATGGTACTCAGTTTGAACCGATAGATTTTCTAAAAAATTTTTTTTTGATAAACTTATCTTTACATTGTTATGTTTTGAGTCTAGTTTTTTTGAAGAATAACTGATTTGCTTACTCTCATCGTATTTCTTGTCAGAGCCGATAATACTAAAAGTACTTACGTCATAATTAAAATATTTTTTTGCAATAAAAGCTAATGAGTTACTATCAATTCCTCCACTTAAAAAAAAAGCAATAGGAAAATCTGATCTTAATCTAATTTCTATAGCTTTAAATAAGCATTCTTTAATTTTTTTAAAACTAGTAATTTCAGAATATTCATTTTTTTGATATTTTATTTTCCAGTAATTTTTTTTTATTATCTCATTATTTTGAAAAATAAAATAACAACCACTTGGAAATTCTATAATTTCTTTAAAAAATGTAGAATTATTTTTATGTAGGCTTCTATAGCCATTTTTTAAAAATTGAGAAATTTTATCTTGATTTATAGATAGTTTTCTATTTAAAATTTCTTCTAAAGTTTTAGTTTCTGAGCTAAAAATAAATTCATTATTTTTGTGATAATAAAAAAGTGGCTTTTCTCCAAATCTGTCTCTACATAATATTCCTTTTTTTTTGGTATCATCGTAAAAAAAAAAAGACCACATTCCTTCTAGTTTTTTTATCCCAGATTCGCCCCAGAAGTCTAAAACTTTAATTAAAACTTCAGTATCTGATTGTGTTTTAAAAATATATCCTTTATTTTTTAATTCAGATTTTAACTCCAGATAATTATAAATTTCACCATTAAAAATTAAATATTTATCTTTATATACAAAAGGTTGGTTGGCTCTGTTATTGTCATCAATTATATTTAGTCTTGAAAAAAAAATACTTAAAAATTTTTTTCTGTAAGTAATTTCTTTAAATCCATTTGAATCAGGACCTCTTCTGTACATAGTATCTAGTACTTTTTCAATTTCCTTAGTATCAAATCTTTTTTTTCCTAAATAACCAGCTATCCCACACATATAATGAATTTTTTTAAATTAGTTGAGATTAACATATTATATGATACTTCAAGATAAAAAGATTTAATAGTTTTAAAAATTTATAAAAAATTAAAAAAAAAACGGTTATTAAATTGTTAGCAATTATTCAGGCAAGAACAAACTCTAAAAGATTTAGAAACAAAATATTATACAAAATTAATGGTAAGCCACTTATCTGGTATGTCATAAATAGTGTAAAAAAAGCAAAAAAAATAACTAAGGTTATAGTATCAACCTCAAATACAAAAAATGATGACAAGTTGATTAAATATTTAAGAAAAATTAAAATACCTTATTTTAGAGGAGATCTAAATAATGTCGCCAAAAGATTATTAGACACAGCAATTACCTATAAAAAAAAATCTTTTATAAGAATAAATGGGGACAGCCCACTAATAGACCCTAAAACAATAGATAAAGTTATTTCAATTTACAAAAAAAAAAAATTTAAAAACTATGATTTGATAACAAATGTTTTTCCCAGAACTTTTTCCAAGGGACAATCAGTTGAAATAATTAAAACGTTAACATTAAAGAGTTATTTACTTAGGATGAATAAAGATGAATCTGAGCATGTGACAAAGTATTTTTATAGAAACCCGACTAAATTAAAAATTAAAAACCTAAAATCAAACGATAGCCAAAGACAATTAAAACTATCAGTGGATACAAAAAAAGATATGGTTAGAATAAAAAAAATATTAAAACTAAAATAAATATTTTTTACTTCAAAATTTTTTTGAGTAAATTTATTAACAATTTTTATCCATTTAATTGCTAAAATTTTAATTAAGCAATTCTATATTTTGTTCATATATTATTGGAAGTATCTTGTCTGTCTTGGAATTTATTAATTTGTTATTTAATACTATTTTTGAATTATTGTCTGTTAACCATTTAACATTAGCATTTTGTATATTTATATTATTGGCTATAATTTTAGGATACAAATATTCTTCTTTTTTTTGGTAAGCTGCAAAACCAATTTTTGTATTATTTAATCGTATCTTATCAGCCTTAATTGTTGAACCATCTTTAACTGCAATGCCTACAAATGAGTTGCTACCATCAAGATTTATAATTTCAATATTAGAATTTTCGCCAACAGAAATCATTTTGTCTCCAACTAAATTTATACCAGTATCATTAATTGTTACTTTTGATCCTGAAAGATCTATTGCATCATTGCCTATATTTATAAATTTAGATCTATTAATTGATCCATTACCAAAGTCTATATCTAAACCATCATGTAAATTTTCTAAAAATTTAATTTTATCTATTTCAAAATCACTACTAACAATATTTAGTGCATCCTCAGAAGATATTTTTTCAAAAATTATTTCTTTTAAAATAACTTTAGTATTAAAAAAATTTATTGATCCAAAGAGAATGTATTGTGAGTTTAGATTTACTGATTTTTTATCTAAAACAAAAGCTTCTTCTTTATAGGAATTTCTATTGTTTGATTGGTAAGCTGTTTTGGTTGTAATAAATATTTCATTTTTTTTATCATATGAGTTACTTTTTAAACCGCTCAGATATGAAAATGTTACATTTTTAAAAATCGATTTTTTATTAGAATCAGAAATTATTAATCCACCTCCAAAATTTTTTTTTTCTCCAGAAATATAAATTTTTTGTTTACTTCCATCAACAACCCATGCTGAATCTGAAAAAATAAATGCATTATTAATTAATGTAATGGATTGACCTGAATTTATTTTTACTAAAAAATTTTTTGGTATAAATATATTTTCATCTATTAAAGTAAAATCTTTCTTTAATTTTAATATATTATTATATGATACAAAATAATTTTTATAATTATCGACATACACCTGTTTATAGTTAACCTCACGAAAATTATTTAATGTGTCTATTGTTTTTACAATTTTACGATTACTGTGTGCATTAACTATTAAAGCTTTTTTACAAACTAGCTCTTCATCATAGTGTTTTTTTAGCTCGATTTTATTGGTTTTGTTAATTTTGGTATTTATTTTATAATTTAAATCTACTTTTGTCTGATTGTTAAACAACTTATTTATACAATAAAGTTCTTTTATAATTAAGTTATTGTTATTTACGGAGTCGTTCTCAACAATAATGTTTTGATCATTTTGTTGTATAAATACTTTTTCAGGTTCACTTTTAACACTATTTAATAATAAATTGGCTTTCACATAAAAATCATTTTTATCAAAATAATATAGACCAGGCCCATAAAAAAATAGATGATCAACAAAAAAATAATCGGAATATATTTTTGAATTTATAATATCTATTTGTATTTTTCTTTTACTAAAAAAATTGTCTAAAAATTTTTTTGATGAAATTTTTAATATTGCTTTTCTATATTTGTTATAGAAAATTTTATTTAAATCCCCGTTACTGTTATAAAAAAAATTATAAATAAAATATTTGCATTTTTTTAAAGGAGGTTTTTCTTTGCAGCTTTTTGCAATTTCTAAAGATGAGGGTCCATGCCTACTTATTTGTTGTTCCCAATTGTAATATTTACTATAATTTGGAACAACTCTATGTGCGTCAAATCCTATAGGTTCAAATTTACCACTGATTGGATTGTAATAAAATTTAACACTTTTTGGAATTAAAGCATGAAAATAATTATTAATATCTGCAACAGCAAAATACCAGGCCCATTTATCTAAATCTAATAAATTTTCTAGATCTATATTTTTTTTATTATCAAAAAGTTCTCGAAGTTTCTGGGAGGCTATTTCAGTAAGTTTAATATTAGAATCGCTTAGCCAATACCTTTTGTTATAAACTTCAAACTTTGAATTTTTTTTAAATTCTGCAGTGAACTCTTCATGAAGAGAAAAAATTGGACCATTTCTTCTTTTGTTTCTCTCCAAAAGAATTTTACCAAAACCTTCTTCTACAACATATAAACCCTGGGATTCTCCGTTTATTTTAAGTTTAATAAAATCATATTTTAATTTTACAAGTCCTCCCTCCCCATTTAACTCATGAAACAACCATTCATGAATATAATTCCTAGCCCTAGGTTTCATTACGGAAAATTTTTTAATTCCAAAAATTGTATTGTCTTTTCTAATATCTATTTTATAAGAAGATTGTTTTTTATTTTCAAAATGAATTTTTCTATCCCCTTTTAATCTTAAATCTGCTCTATAACTTTTGTTATCTTGGTCCAATTTTACAGGTACTTCTAAAAAATCATAAGCGCCCCCGGAACCTCCTGCAGTTTCTAAAACTTTTTTTCTATCATTTTCTATTTTTATAAGATTCTCAAAAGAAATATTTATATTTAATTCAGGTATTTTATAGAAAAAACCCTTAATAGAGTTAGTTCCAATTTCAAAGATTTTAAGATAATGAATTACAGAGCTCTTGTGTAATCTTTCCAAAAAAGGATCTTTTATTTGATTCCAATATCCAGTATTTAAAAAAAATAAAATTATTAAACTTGCAATTGTTACTGTAGAAAAAAAATAAATTTTTAATAATTTATCAAAATAAAAATTTCTTCCTTTTTTAATTACTCTCTTTTTTACTATCACAAAAAATTAAGTTAGCTGATTTTTATAGAGTTTTGAAATCATTTTACTACAGCAAAATCTAAACAATTTTAAATATTTTTACTGCTTCACTCATAAAAACTTAATAACCCAGTCTTAATATATAAACAAGGTTATTTTAATACAAAATGTTGCTATGCTTCAAAAATAAATAGATTTTAAATTATTGTCTTAATAATATACTACATCTAGCTTCAACTGTTGTTCAATTATTGAACATATTTTCTTTACATTCTAATTTATCGTTAATATATTTGGCAATTATTCATAAAATATTATTATGCAATCAAAAAATAAGTACGGTCTACCATCAAAAATAAAATATTGTGTTAAGTGTAATGTAATTAATCAAAAACCTACATCTACAAATGAATATTTGCATGACAAATTTACAAAACAAATTCCAATTAAATTTGACGAAAATAATGTTTGTTTTGCTTGTAAATCTGTTGAAAAAAAATGGAATAACGAAATTGATTGGAAAGAAAGAGAAAAAGAACTAATTGAACTTTGCAATAAATATAAAAATTTTAAAGGACCATATAATTGTATAGTAGGAGGAAGCGGAGGAAAAGATAGTTCTTTTCAATCTCATATATTAAAATACAAATATGGAATGAGACCATTAACTGTAACATGGTCTCCTCATATTTATACTAATATTGGCTGGAAAAATCATAGAAGCTGGATTGATAAAGGAGGGTTTGACAACTACTTGTTCACACCAAACGGTAAAGTGCATAAACATTTGACTAGAAGAGCATTAATAAACATTCTTCACCCTTTTCAACCTTTTATATTGGGTCAAAAAAGTTTTGTACCTCAAATGGCTTATAAATTTAATATTCCATTAATATTTTATGGTGAAACACCTTCAGATTATGGAACTGAACTTGGAAATGCTAAGCAGTTTTCAAATAAAATTGAAGACTCGCATCCTGGATTTACTTTAAATCCAATTTCTTCAATTAAAGTTGATGATATCAAGCTTGGAGGAGATCCAATATCATATCATATAGAGCAAGGATATTCATTGGATGATTTGCTACCTTATTTACCTCTAGACATTAACAAAATAAATGAGTCAAAAATTGAAACAAAATTTTTAGGTTATTACTTGAAATGGATTCCACAAGAAAATTTTTATTACGCAGTAGAAAACACTGGTTTTGAAGTAAATGAAAAAAGAACAGATGGCACTTATCAAAAATACGCAAGCATAGATGATAAAACTGATGGTTTTTTTTATTATACTTCTTATATAAAATTCGGTTTTGGTAGAGCTATGTCAGATTCTACTATGGAAGTTAGAAATGGACATATAACAAAAGAGGAAGGTCTGGGATTGATAAAACAATTTGATGGAGAATTTCCAAAAACATATGAAGAAGATTTTTTAAACTATGTATCAATGACAAGAGAGGAATTTGATAATCTTTGTGATAAATTTAGACCTGAACATTTATGGGAAAAAAAATCAAATAGATGGGAACTAAAAATAACACCATGGGAATATTTTGAAAAAAATATAAAATAGTTTGATCAAAAGAATAATAGCAAGATTAGATATAAAAAATAATTTTTTAGTTAAAGGTATGCACCTAGAAGGCTTAAGAATTCTTGGATATCCAGAATTATTTTCAAAAAAATATTTTGATGAAAATATTGATGAAATAATTTTTCAAGATGTTGTTGCTAGTTTATACAAGAGAAACCAATTAAGCTCTTTAACTAATAAAATATCTAACCATGTTTTTGTTCCAATAATTGTTGGTGGAGGAATAAGAAATATAGGTGATGTTAAAGAAATATTGATTAATGGTGCTGATAGAGTTTCTATAAATACTGCAGCCATTCATGATAAAAATTTTATTAAAGATGCTGTAAAAATTTTTGGCTCTTCAACTATTTGCATAAATATTGAAACATTAAAAATTGATAATTCGTATAAAATTTATACAGATAGTGGAAGAACTGAAGTAAATATCAACACTTTTGATTGGATTAAGGAAGTACAAGATTTAGGTGTTGGGGAAATTATAATAACATCAATTAACAACGAAGGTACTGGAAAAGGCTTTGATATCAATTTATACGAAAAAGCATCAAAATTATCTAATATTCCTTTGTTGGCTCATGGAGGGGCGAAAAAACCTGAGGATGTTTATGAAGTTTTTTCAAAAACTAATGTAGATGGTGCTGTCGTAGCTTCAGCTTTTCATTTCAATTATTACAAAGAATTATTGGATAAAAAAGATATACATCTCACAGGAAGTACTAATTTTTTAAAAAATAATAATAATCATCCGATATTATTTGGAATAAAAAATCTCAAAGAATATTTAAAATCAAAAAAAATAGAAATTAGATAAAATGAAAAAACCTCTGGCTGGAATAATTAATATATCTATAAATAATATTTTAAGCATTAAAAGAGCTTTGGAATTCGTTGGATTTAACACAATTATTATAAACGAAGATCAAAATACTAATAAATTAGATTTATTAGTTTTACCAGGAGTTGGTGCGTTTAATGAAGCGATGAAAACACTAAATGATACAAATCTAATTAAAACGATTGATAAATATTTAAATAATAATAAAAATTTTTTAGGAATATGTCTTGGAATGCAACTTCTATTTAAAGAAAGCAATGAGTTTACAAAAACAAATGGTATTGGTTTTTTTGAAGATAAAATTGAAAGCTTTGAAAATTACCCTGTTTATAAAAAAACTTTTATAGGTTGGAATAAAGTTAAATTTAAAGCAAATTTCTTTGATGATAAAGATCAGTTAAACTTGTTACAAAATAAAAAATTTTATTTTGTCCATTCATTTTTTGCTAATTGTAAAAATGAGAAAATTATTGGTGGCAATTCATTTAATGGTAAACTTAACTTTACTAGTATTGTTAAAAAAAACAAAGTAACAGCTTTTCAATTTCATCCTGAAAAAAGCGGAAAAAATGGTTTGTCTCTTTTAAATAGTGTAACTAAAAATATATTTTTATAATGAAAAAAAAAAAATGCTTAGCTTGGTTTGTTTCTGATTTAAAAACTTTAGGTGGTAAAATAACTTCTCAAAAGTTTATAATAGAAAAAATCTGTAATAGTTTCGATAAATTGTACATTGTTAATACTGAAAATTTAAGATTTTTGAAAAATGCAAACTATTTCTTTGAAAATACAAAAAATATCTATAGTAAAAAAGATTTTCTTATAAATAAAAAAAATTCTAAACTTATAATGAAAAATAAAAACTTAAAATTACCAAATAATGTAGAATTTTTTAATCCATTAAATTCTCAAGATTTTAAGAATTTTATGATTGATAAAGATATTGTAATTATAAATTCTTTTGGCAGAAACTTAAATGAATTAAAAATTCATTTTTTATTAAATAATTATAATATTAAACAAATTCAAATATCTAATTTTGGAAATCTTCAAGGTGCACTTGTTCCAGTAAAAAACTTAAATCTAATGGCTTGGATTAATAAACTAATTCATGATTCTGGACATTTTTTTATAGTAATTTTAAGCAGCTTAGGATTGGTACCAAAAATAGATATAAGATTTATATCTAATAAAAAAATTGTGAATGGTTTAAAAAAAGGTTTTAAAAGTTATATATTTAGTAAATTAAATATTTTTTATTACAAAAAACATATAATGATAAACAGTAAGTCTTACGATTTACTTTTCTCAGACAAACCAAGAATTAAAAATGAAAAAATAGTTTTATTGGATATAATGCTAAATCATCCAGAATATATACAGATGGGTAGTAAATCTAGTGCAGAAAATACAAAAAAATTTTATTATAAAATAAATAAGTTGTTAAATTATTTATCTAAAGCATATAAAAAAAAAGTCGTTGTTTGTATTCATCCTAAAGATAATTTAAAAAAGAAAAAACAAATCTTTAAAAATTATGAGGTTGTTAAATATGCTAGTCAAAAAAATATTTTAAAATCATTCATTGTTCTATTTTTTGATACATCTGCAATAGTAGATGCAATTATGCTAAAAAAAAAAATTATATTTATCAAATCTAGATTGATGGGTAAAAATTCCATTAATTTCGGAATGGATTATCATAAAAGAGCTGGAGTTTTTAAACTTGATTTAGAAAATTATAAAATTGAAAATAAAGAGAAATTTTTGAATATTCTTAACAAATCAAAAGAAAAATATTCTGATTACATAAAATCATATCTCGCTCCTGATGGAAAAAATTTAGGATATGAAAAAATAGTTAAAACAATTAAAAGAAACTTCTTTAATTAATTATACTTGCTATACCATTTCGTCAGCATTAGGATTTTTAACCAAATCTATTGATTTAGCATGAAAAATAAAATCCTTTGCGGCATTCCTAGGGTCCGCATTTTTTTTGGGCATGTATTTTTCTAAAAATTCTTGTTTTAATTCTTGATAAATTTTTTCTCCTTCAGTATCGGTTTGTTCAGCTTTTTTTATATCTTTCCATCTGTTTCTTGGAAATTTTACATACATGTTAAATGTTCTTATCACTTCTTTAATCTCCTGAGGAGTATACTGCGGCATAACTAATTGAGTATCATCAGTTGTACAAGTTGTGGTGATTGTCTCTGGCTTCATAAGCCCTAAATCTTCAACAGTTTTTCTAAGTGGAGTTCCATGAAAAGGAACAAATGTAAATATATTTTGATTGTCAGATACAATATGTCTATTAAGTTCTATTGTATCAAAAGCTAATTTTTTTGTTTCATATGGAAAACCAGTAATATTATTTACACTAAATTTTACTCCATATTTATGTGGAACTTTTAGTGCTTTTATAATGTCTTCATTTTTCCATAATCTTCCAAGAACTTTTTTTCTAAACTCTTCATTGCCGTGCTCAACTCCAAATGAAATTCTATCTAAGCCTACAGCTGCTAATTTTGATACATTGTAATCATTAACCGTTTCTGGTCTTGTTTCTATCCAAAATGGCAATTTAATTTTAGAGTACATTTCACAAAATTCCTCAAACTCTTTCTTGCTAATAGCTAAAAATGTATCAGCCCAAAAGTAAAGATATTCTGCTCCTAAATTGTATTTAAAATGATAAAGATCCTTTTCAACTAAATCCAATCTTCTTTTTCTAAAAAAAGATTTTCCTGTTTCGTTTTTATAAAATCTATCTTGGTCTGGTGAATTACAATATCTACATTTATAAGGGCACCCTCTAATAGTTTCAACTGGAAACATTTTATATACTGTTCCACCCATAGGTCTATAAAGTCTATTCTCTTCGAATAAACTAATATCTATCATTGGGTTCGCGTCAACATCTACTGGATTAGATATAGGGTTTTTTTTAATTATCTCTCCATCTTTTTTGATCCAGCAGTTTGAAAGATCTGAGTAATCTTCTTTATTTTGTATTTTTTTACAAAGATCAACGAGCACATTCTCGCCTTCTCCCTTACAAACTATATCTATAAGTTCTTCTTTAATTACAATTTCAGGTGCAAAAGTTGAAAACACTCCACCTGCAATTACTGGTATATTATTATTTTTCTTATAATCTTTTACTTCTCTTAAGATTTTTAATCCTAGTGGCCACATATCTTCAGTGCACGAAAGTGCTAATAAATCTGGCTGATATTGATCAACTTTTTTCTTAAGATCAACTTTCCAGTCAGTAGTATGCATTTTAATTCCTCTGGAAGCCATATTATATGGAACTATTTGCCCTTTTTCCATCTTACGATTATCAGAATCCATGTCGTGATCTACTGAATAATAAGTAGTATCAAAAAGCTCAACTTGATGACCTTCTTTTTTAAGAATAGCCGAAAACAAAGCAATTGCTGGCGGCAACATATTCATCCCAAAAGTATTTGGATAAAGAAATAAAACTTTTATACCTTTTTTCTTCATAATAATAAAAAAAATATATCTTTTTTGCCTTGAATTGCAAGTTTGTTTTAACTACTATGTTCAATAATTGAACATTATTGAACAATTAATGTAAAAAAATTAATATATAATCATATATATGATGCTTAGCACTGTATAGTTGATTTATAAAAAATTTGAAAATTTAAATGATTCACAAAAATCATCACCAAAAAATTACCTTAGGTCTTGTTGCTGCTAGAAAAAATTCTATAGGAATAAAAAATAAGAATTTAATTAAAGTTAAAAAACAGGAAATTACCAAAATAGCTACGAAACTTGCTTTAAATTGTTCAGCAATTCATCATGTTCTTTTATCGTCAGATAGTATTAAAATTTTAAATTTAATAAAAAAAAATAAAAAATTAACTAAATTAAAAAGAAAGAAAAACTTAGCTAAAAATAGCACTCCTATGTTGCCAGTAATAAAAGATGCCATCTTACATTTTGAAAAATTAAAAAAATTGAAAGTTTCAAAACTAGTAATTTTTGATCCAACATCTCCTTTAAGAAAAATGACAGATATTAAAAAAGCAATAAAAATTTTTGATAAAAAAAAACCTGATTTATTATTATCTGTTCATGAATGTGAACATAACCCTTACTTTAGTATGTTGGAAAAAAAAGGTAAATATTATAAACTTTCTAAAAATTCAAATCATAACCCAGGTAGCAGACAACAAGTTCCTGATGTTTATGAGGTTAATACTATCGTTTGGATTTATTCTAGAAAAGCAATTTTTTCTGAAAAAAGAAGAATACCTAAAAAAACACTAATTTTTAAAACTCCTATAAATCGATCGATAGATATTGATACTAAAAATGATATTAATAAAATTAATTTTTATTTAAAAAAATATGAAAAATAATACAAAAAATAATTTTGATTACAAAGATATTTTTTCTATGAAAAATAAAAAAGTTGTAATTTTTGGCGGAACAGGAAATTTAGGACTAAATTTTTCAAAAACATTATCTTCTGCGGGTGCTAAGGTTTACTTATTAGATAAAGTTAAAAAAAAACTAGATGATAAAAATATTTTTTTTTTAAAGTGTGATGTAAATTCGAAAAAAAATATTGAAAATAATTTAAAAAAAATAATAAAAAAAGAAAAAAAAATTGATGTTTTAATTTACAATGTCTATTCAAAGCCAATGGATTACTATCAAAAATTTGAAAAATATAATTTAAATACTTGGGAAAAAGTAATGAAAACTAATTTGACAGGTGCTTTTTTGGCTAGTCAAAATATTATAAATCATTTTAAAGAAAAAAAAATCTCTGGAAATATAATAATTGTATTGTCAACTTATGGAATTGTAGGTCCAGATTTAAGTATCTATGAAAATTTAAAAAAACATAAAAATATTTATGGTGGAAAGCATTCTTTAACTACTCCAGTATCTTACACATCTTCTAAAAGTGGTTTACTTGGTCTTATGAAATACCTGGCTACAACATGTGGAAAATTTAATATAAGAGTAAACTCTCTTTCACCAGGTGGTGTTTTTGATTTTCAAGAAAAAAATTTTGTTAAAAAATATACCAAAAAAGTTCCTCTTGGAAGAATGGCTTCTTGGTCAGATTATAATGGACCTATTTTATTTTTAGCAAGTGATGCTTCAAGCTATATGACAGGCTCTAACTTAATAGTTGATGGTGGATGGACAGCTTGGTAAAAAAAAAATTAAAAAAATTTCAAGATAAAGTAGTTGTTATAACGGGCGCTAGCTCAGGCCTAGGACTCAATATTGCTCAGGAATTTATTAAAGAAAATGCAAAAGTTTCTCTGTGCGCACGAAGAATAAACAAATTGAAAAAAAATTATCAAAATAAAAAAAATGTTTTTTTTCAAAAAGTTGATGTTTCTAGTGAAAAAAATATTATAAAATTTTTATCCAATACAATAAAAAAATTTGGCAGAATTGATATATTAATAAATAACGCTGGTATTGCTAAATCATCAAAAGTTGAAAATATTAAATATACAGATTTAAAAAAAACTTTTGAAGTAAATGTATTTGCTCCTGTAATTTTTTTAAGAGAATCCCTAAAAATAATGAAAAAAAAAAATTATGGTCGAATAATCAATGTTTCTTCTGGTGGCTCTGTTAATTGTGCAGATTCTTTTTTTTTGTATAGCTCCTCTAAATCTGCATTAAATACTCTAGCAAAAACAGCAACAAAAGAAATAAAAAATTTTGATATTAAAATTAATACTATAAGTCCAGGACCTTGTAAAACAGCTATGTTTCCTAAAAATAAATTATCAACTTCTTTATCTATACCAACTGTAAAATATTTATCTTCACTTCCTAAAAATGGCCCCTCAGGAGAATTTTATTGGTTTATGAAAAAAATAGATATAATTCCAGATCTTTCCCACATTGATTGGTCTAACCCTAACTATTTTAAAAAAATTAAATGAACTTTAAAAATTTTTTTGTTTTACAAAGTGAGATTAAAAAAATTTTTAAATTGAAAATTAATAATTATTATAAAGCTGAACTTTTAGCTTTAATAAATAGACTAAATACACTTTCAATAATTAAAAAAGCAGGGTCAGGTCATATTGGAACTAGCTTTAGTGCAATGGATATTTTTGTTTGGACAAAATGTTTTCAGTTTAAAACTGAAAAAAATAATTTAAAAAATATTTCTAGAAATATTTTTTTTTCATCTAAAGGTCATGATGTGCCAGCTCTTTATAGTGTATTGTATTCTCTAGGAATAATTGATTTAAAAAAAATGACCAAATTAAGAAAGATTAATGGCTTGGATGGACATCCAGATGTTTCAATATCTGGCATTGAAGCTAATACAGGGTCATTAGGTATGGGACTATCTAAAGCAAAAGGAATTTTGTGGGCAAAAAATTATTTAAAAAAAAGTGGAAAAGTTGTTGTTTTAACTGGTGACGGAGAATTTCAGGAAGGACAAATATATGAAGCTTTACAAACAATAAGCCATCAAAAGTTAAATGATTTAATAGTTATAATAGATCATAATAAAATTCAAAGTAGTCAGTTTGTTAAAAAAATTATTGATTTAAAAAATTTAAAAAAAAAAGTAGAAACTTTTGGATGGTATGTGTTGAGATGTGATGGTCACAATTTTAAAAAATTAAATAAAAGTTTTAAAAAATTTTCAAAAATTAAAAATAAACCAAAAATTTTAATTGCTGATACTATAAAGGGAAAGGGAATTTCCTTTAT
>QCKR01000006.1 GCA_003215185.1 Pelagibacteraceae bacterium AG-410-D23 | reverse complement strand
TTCAGGATAAAAACCAAAAAATAATGTTGGCATTGCAAGACATATTAAAATGAAAATTTCTGATTTATTTAAGTCAGTCATTTTCAATAAATCTTTATTTACTAAATTGCCAAATATTACTCTTTTATATAACCAAAGCATGTATGCTGCTCCTAAAATAACTCCTAAACTTGCAATAGTTGCTACTAAAAAACTTTTTTTGAATGCCCCAATAAGAATTAAAAATTCTCCAACAAAACCACTTGTACCAGGTAGTCCTAGTGCCGCTAATGTGAAAATCATAAATAAAACAGCATATTTTGGCATTATAGATACGATTCCTCCATATGTTTTTATTAAACGTGAATGCATTCTGTCATAAACTACACCAACACATAAAAATAGTGCAGCTGAAACAAGGCCATGACTTATCATCTGAACAATGCTCCCTTCGAGACCTTGTTTGTTAAAAGTAAAAATTCCAAGTGTGACGTACCCCATATGTGCAACTGATGAGTACGCTATAAGTTTTTTCATATCTTCTTGCATTAAAGCTACGAAAGACGTGTAAACTATTGCAATTAAACTAAGTAAATATACCAACGGCACAAAATAATCTGAAGCTATTGGAAATAGTCCTATCGAAAATCTTATAAAACCATAACCTGCCATTTTTAGTAAAATAGCAGCTAATAGAACTGATCCTGCAGTTGGAGCTTCAACATGAGCATCTGGTAACCAAGTATGAACTGGCCACATAGGTGTTTTAACAGCAAAAGAGCTAAAAAAAGCAAGCCATAGCAAATATTGGTATTTGCTATCTATTCCAAGTTGATACAATTCAACAACATCTGTTGTACCACTTATCCAATATATAGAAATAATTGCTATTAACATTAAAACTGATCCTAACAAGGTAAATAAAAAAAATTTAAATGCTGAATATACTCTTCTAGAACCACCCCAAATTCCTATTATTATAAACATTGGTATTAAACCACCTTCAAAGAAAAGGTAAAAAATTACCAAGTCTAAAGAACAAAATACACCAATCATTAAACTTTCCATTAATAGAATTGATATTAAAAATTCTTTTAATCTGATGTTTATAGTTTTGTTAACGGAAACAATACAAAGCGGTGCTATAAATGTTGTAAGAACAATAAACAAAATTGAAATACCATCTATGCCTACTTTATAATTTATAATTTCTTTAAGCCACGATCTTTCTTCAACAAACTGGAACTCTACGATAGTAGGGTCAAAAATATACCAAAGATAAATTGAAATAAAAAAATTTAAGAAAGAAACAAATAGTGCAACGTACTTAGAACTTTTTAATTTATTTTTTTCACCTGATCCAGATATAAGAATAAAAACAGACCCTATAATAGGTAATAAAATTAGTGAAGATAGGATAGGAAAGTCCATTATAATATAATTAGATATGTAAGAAGAGCCGAAAAACCAAGAAGCATTATAAATGCATATTGATATATGTATCCACTCTGAAATTTAATAGCTTTACTTGAAAGTTTTTTAATAATATTTGCAATGCCATCTGGTCCAAATCTATCGATTGTTCTTATGTCTATTTTCTTCCAAAATAAAATTCCTATTTTTTTTGCTGGGTTAACAAACAAATATTCGTATATCTCATCAAAATACCATTTGTTAAGCAGAAAGTTATACAAAATTTTATTTTCATCAACCAGCCATTTAGTGATCGCTTTATTATTTACGAACAAATAATAAGATATAGGTATAAACAAAATTACAATTACAGGGGTAGAAAAAAGAATCCATGATGGTGGATGATCAGTGCTTAGTGGTAATAAAAATTTTATAGATTCTCCCCAAAATTTAATACTTTTATCTGCTCCAATAAATATTTCCTTAAAGAAAAATCCTGCAAAAATTGAGCCAATCGCAAGAATTACAAGCGGTATTAACATTACATATGATGATTCATGTATAGATTTCATTTCAATTTTTTTATTTTCGTAATGACCGTGAAAAGTTTTAAAAATTAAACGCCAAGAATAAATAGCTGTTAATAAAGCAGTAAATATACCAACTATAGCAGCAATATATCCTGTTGTATTACCTTTTAAATAAGCAAACTCAATAATAGCATCTTTAGAATAATATCCTGATAAAAAAGGAAAACCTGTTAAAGCAAGAGTTCCTATTATCATTAGTGTCCATGTGTAAGGTAGTTTTTTCCATACACCTCCCATTTTTCTTATATCTTGTTCATTTTCAAAAGAATGAATAACTGAACCAGAGCCTAAAAATAATAAAGCTTTAAAGAATGCATGAGTAAATAAATGGAACATAGCAACATTATAAGCTCCAACACCTGCAGCAAAAAACATATAGCCTAGTTGACTGCATGTCGAGTAAGCTATAATTTTTTTTATATCATTTTGAACTAGAGCGACAGTAGAAGCAAAAAAAGCTGTCATCATTCCAACTATACAAACTAAATTAAGTGCAAATGGAGAATATTCAAAAATTGGTGAACATCTTACAACTAAAAAAACACCAGCCGTTACCATTGTAGCTGCATGAATCAATGCAGATACAGGTGTGGGACCTTCCATAGCATCAGGTAGCCACGTATGAAGTAAAAACTGAGCAGATTTTCCCATTGCTCCAATGAATAAAAGTATACAAATTAAGTTTACAGCACCAACTGTTAACCCAAGAAAAGAAATTTCTTTTTCAACAATCTGCGGTATTTGTGAAAAAACTTCGTTGTAATTCACCGTATCGAATAAATAAAAAATTAAAAAAATTCCAAGTGCAAATCCGAAATCACCCACTCTATTAACCACAAAAGCTTTTATTGCTGCTGAATTTGCAGATTCTTTCTTAAACCAAAAACCAATTAAAAAATAGGAGCAAAGACCTACTCCTTCCCAACCAAAAAATAATTGTAAAAAATTATCAGAAGTAACTAACATCAACATAGAAAATGTGAATAAAGACAAATATGCCATAAATCTTGATTTATGAGGGTCATGTGACATGTAACCTATGGAATAAATATGAACCAAAGAAGAAACTAAACAAATAACTACTAGCATTACAGAAGATACTGAATCAATTTTAATTGACCAATTAACTTCTAAAAATCCTGAGCTAATCCAATTAAGAATAACTATGTTGTTTACATAATTATTCAAAACTACTTCTTTAAAAATAAATAAAGATATGATTGCTGATATTGAAACAAATAAACTAGTAATAATTTCTGAAATTCTATCCCCTATATAACGACCAAAAAAACCTGAAATTATAGAGCCTAGAAGAGGAAGAAATACTAACGCATATTCCATACTATCCTTTCAGACTATCTATTTCTTCAACACGTATAGTGCCTGCATTTCTATAGTAAGTAACTATAATAGCTAGACCAATTGCAGCTTCGGCTGCCGCTACAGTTAAAATAAATAAAGTGAATATCTGACCATTTAAATCATTTAAAAAGATTGAGAAAGAAACTAAATTTATATTTACTGATAATAAAATTAATTCAATACTCATTAATATTACAATTATATTTTTTCTATTTAAAAAAATACCAATTACACCAATAGTAAATATAATTGCACCTAATGTTAAATAATGTCCTAATCCAATATCAGTTATCAATTTTTACCCCTTCATTATTTTTCACATCAACTAAACTTACTCCTTCAGTTTTTTCTCTTGAAATTTGTTTTATATAGCTTTGTTTTTTTACACCTGATCTTTTATTGAAGGTTAAAACAATAGCGCCTACCATGGCTACTAACAAAATCATACCGCTTAACTGGAATATATGTATGTAATCTGTGTACAGTATATTACCTATGGAATGGGTATTTGTAGTACTTTGATCAACATTTATAGAGGTAATTGAAACTAAATCTGGTTTATATTTCCATCCACCTATAACTATAATTAATTCAAAGAAAATAACCAAACTAATTATCATTCCAGTTGGAACGTGTGAGTAGCCTGACGAAGATTCAAGCCATTTATTTTTCTGTTGTGCAACATTTAGCATCATTACAACAAATAAGAAAAGAACAGCGACTGCGCCAACATAAACTATTAACATAATCATTCCCAAAAACTCAGCTCCTATCATAATAAACAAGCATGAAATACTAATAAAATCTAAAATTAAAAAAAAAACGGAATGAACTGTGTTTCTTGAAACTGTAACCATTATAGCAGATATGATTGCTATTAAAGAAAACATATAAAAAAATATTGAATGTGCTATCATAAATTTTATCTAAAAGGGTTATCAGCTTTAATATTTGCTGATAAAACACTTTCCCATCTATCGCCATTATCCAGTAATTTTTCTTTGTTATAATAAAGTTCTTCTCTTGTTTCTGTTGCAAATTCAAAATTAGGTCCTTGAACTATTGCATCAACAGGGCATGATTCCTCGCATAATCCACAATAAATACATTTTAACATATCAATGTCATATCTGGTGGTCTTTCTACTACCATCTTCTCTTTGTGAAGATTCTATAGTAATAGCCTGCGCAGGACAAATAGCTTCGCATAATTTGCAAGCTATACATCTTTCTTCACCATTTGGATATCTCCTTAAAGCATGTTCGCCTCTAAAACGTGGACTTATTTTTCCTTTTTCAAATGGATAATTGATTGTTTTTTTTGATTTAAAAATTTGTTTTATAGCTATGATTAAGCCCGTTAAAAAATCTATTAGTAGAACTGTTTTAAATAATCTTGATAATTTCATTTTAATTTACTGGTAACAAGTTAAAAAAATAAAGATAGCTTGCCGTCAAGACTACCCATGTTAATGATAGTGGTAAAAAAATTTTCCAACCTAATCTCATTAACTGATCATATCTATATCTAGGAACGATAGCTTTTACTAAAGCAAAAAGAATGAACAAAAAAAGAATTTTAAGAATTAGCCATGCGGGACTTGGTATAAGATTAAATGGATAAGTTTCAATTGGTGATAACCATCCACCGAGAAATAAAATTGAGCCCATTGCGCACATCAATAATATATTTGCGTATTCACCTAGCCAAAACATTGCATACATCATTCCAGAATATTCAGTCTGATAACCCGCAACTAATTCAGCTTCGGCTTCAGGTAAATCAAAAGGCGGTCTGTTTGTTTCTGCTAATGCAGAAATAAAAAAAATTACAAACATTGGAAATAATGGTATCACAAACCAAATATTTTTTTGTGCTAAAACTATATCGCTAAGATTTAATGAGCCAACGCAAAGCAGAACATTGATAATTATAACTCCTATGGAAACTTCATAAGAAACCATTTGAGCCGCAGATCTAATAGATCCTAAAAAGGGATATTTTGAATTGGAAGCCCAACCTCCCATTATTATTCCATAAACGCCCAAAGATGAAACTGCAAATAGGTAAAGTATACCAACATTAATGTTTGATAAGACCAAATTTTCACTGAAAGGAATGACGGCCCAAGCTATTAATGCAAGTGTCATTGTAACAATAGGAGCTAATATAAATATTACTTTATTTGAACTTGCAGGAATTATTATTTCTTTAAACACGTATTTTAGTGCATCAGCCAAAGATTGAAGTAGTCCAAATGGACCAACTACGTTTGGACCTCTTCTTTTTTGAACAAAAGCCCACACTCTTCTATCAAGCCAAACAATCATAGCTACAGCTACTAAAATAGGAATAAGTAAAAATAAGATTTTGTAAGTTTCAACAAAAAGTATATTTATATAATCAAACATTATCCATCAACTCCTGTTGAGTTAAAATTTATTTTTTCCTTTCTACATTCAAACATGGTCTTAGATGCACGAGCTATTACGTTTGAATAATAATAATCAATATCTTTGATGAAAATTTTTTCTTTTGAAAAATTAAATTTTATTTTTTCAATAGTATTTCTTTTTGAAATTTGTAAATTTAAATAATTTTTCATACTTTTCTCCAGGCTATCTTTTGAGTCATATAAACACTTTGAGGAAATATAATTGGATAGTTCATTTATTATTTGCCAATCTTCTTTTGCATTACCTGGTGGATATGATGCCTTGTAAGCTTTTTGCATTACTCCTTCTAAATTAGTGTAATAACCATCTTGTTCTGTAAAAGCTGCCCCTGGCAAAATTACATCAGCAAGTTCGGCTCCTTTGTCACCATGACTACCTTGATAAATTATAAACTCATCTTTTTTATTGAAATTTAAGCTATCTTTTCCCAATAAATAAACAATTTCATAATTGTTATTTTGTAATTTTTTTAAAACTTCATTCTCGTTATTTTTATTATTATAAATTCCTAAGTCAAACGAACCCACTGTAGAAGAATCTTGAACAATTAAGTTTAAAGAATTCCATTCTTTAGAAATCTTATTATTTTTTATTAAAAAATTTTTTAATAAATCAAAAATATATAAGCTTGATTTTAATAACATAAAAGATTGTCCAAAAATTATCAAAGGTTTTTTTGCTTTTTTAATTTTGCCAGAAAGCTCGTGATTATCTTCAGAAATATTTTTTATAGTTTCCGTGTCACCATTAATTAGATTATATGAATATGTTAAATCTCCAACATCGTTAAACGAATAAATTTCAGTTTTATTTTTTAAATAATTTTTCCTTATCCTTGAATTTAATATTGTTGCTTCATATCTTGGGTTTGTTCCGATTAATATTATTAAATCACTCTCCTCAATACCTTTTATCTTTGAGTTAAATAAATAATTATCTCTATTATTATTGTTTAAGTAATAATAATCAGATCTAGACTCGTAATTTTCTGTTTTAAAAATTTTTGATAAAAATTCTTTGAAGATGTATGATGCTTCCATATTAGTCATATCTCCTACAAATCCACAAATTTTATCAGGTGACGTTTTTGATGTTTTGTTTTTAATTATTTCAAAAGCTTCATTCCATGATGATTTTACAAATGAAAGATTGTTTTTAATATATGGTGTGTCTAATCTTTGATTTAATAAACCATCATTAGCATGTCTTGTTTTGTCAGATATCCATTCTTCATTAATATCTTCATTTATTATTGGTAAAACTCTTTTAACTTCCCAACCGTATGTATCAACTCGAATATTAGACCCAATAGCATCCATGACATCGATAGTTTCTGTTTTTTTTAATTCCCAAGGTCTCGCTTCAAAAACATAAGGTTTTGAAGTTAAGGCTCCTACGGGGCACAAATCAACTACATTTCCGGACATTTCAGATTGCATTGATTGTTCTAAATATGTTGTAATTTCCATATTTTCCCCTCTTCCTATAGCTCCTAACTCTGGAACCCCTGCTACTTCTGTTGCAAACCTAATACACCTTGTACAATGAATACATCTAGTCATTTGTGTTTTAATTAGAGGTCCCATATTTTTTTCAGAAACCATTCTTTTATTTTCTTTGTATCTAGATTTATCAACACCATAAAACATTGATTGATCTTGTAAATCACATTCACCACCTTGATCACATACTGGACAGTCTAAAGGATGGTTTGTTAATAAAAATTCCATTACACCTTTTCTTGCTTTTTCAACTAACTGAGTATTAGTTTTAACATTCATTCCATCTGTAGCTGGCATTGCACATGAGGCTATAGGTTTAGGTGATTTTTCAATTTCAACTAAACACATTCTGCAATTTCCTGCAATTGATAATCTTTCGTGATAACAAAACCTTGGAATCTCTACTCCTGCTTTTTCACATGCTTGAAGTACTGTAAAACCTTCCTCGACCTCTATATCAATGTCATTAACTTTTAATTTAAGCATATTATTTGTCTAACAAATGTTGATCAACTAAATATGGAATTTTTTTACTTTTATCTACTAGTGGATCAAAATTATTTCTTTTTTGTATTTCTTTTTTAAAATGTCTTAGTAAACCTTGAACTGGCCAAGCCGAACCTTCACCAAACGCACATATAGTATGTCCTTCGATTTGCTTTGTTACATCCATTAACATATCTATTTCGTCTCTTGAAGCTTCTCCTTTTGCCATTCTTTCAAGCATTCTCCACATCCATCCTGATCCTTCTCTGCAAGGAGTGCATTGACCGCAACTTTCATGTTTATAAAATCTAGCTATTCTTGCCATACATTTGATTATGTCTTGATCTTTATTGATAACAACAATTCCTGCTGTTCCAAGACCTGTTTTATTTTCTACACAAGAATCAAAATCCATTTTTATATTGTCACAAACTTGTTTTGGTAATAATGGCATAGAAGATCCTCCAGGTATAACTGCTTTTAAATTATCCCAACCTCCGATTACTCCACCTGCATGTTTTTCTATTAATTCTTTTAGAGAAATGCCCATTTCCTCTTCTACATTACATGGACTATTTACATTTCCAGAAATACAAAAAATTTTTGTCCCTGTATTTTTTGGTCTACCTAATGACGCAAACCATTTTGCTCCCCGTCTTAAAATCGTTGGTACAACAGCAATAGTTTCGACGTTATTAATAATAGTTGGACAACCATATAAGCCAATTAATGCTGGAAATGGAGGTTTTAACCTTGGTTGTCCTTTTTTACCTTCTAAACTTTCCAATAAAGCTGTTTCCTCTCCACATATATAAGCTCCCGCACCATAATGAATATAAATATCTAAATCCCAACCTGTGTTAGAAGCATTTTTTCCAATTAATTTTTCTTCATATGCTTCGTCAATGGCTCTTTGTAATATTTTTCCTTCATTAAAATATTCTCCTCTAATATAAATGTAACACTTATGAGCGCTAACTGCGTAGGAAGCGATGAAGCAGCCTTCTATTAATTTATGAGGTTCAAATCTTAAAATATCACGATCCTTACACGTTCCAGGTTCAGACTCGTCAGCATTAATTACTAGATAATGAGGTCTTGAGCCAATTTCTTTAGGAGCAAATGACCACTTTAAACCTGTAGGAAAACCTGCTCCACCTCGACCTCTTAATTCGGATGTTTTGATTTCATTTATTATCCATTCTTTACCTTTTTTACAAATTTCTTTTATATCTTTCCAATCGTCCCTGCTTTTAGCTGAAGCTATATCAGAACCGGCATCATTATATAAATTTTGAAAAATTCTATCTTTATCTTCAAGCATTTTTATTTCCTAATAAAGTTTTTCTTATATTTTCTGGCTCTGAATTAACTCTACCTCTATAAGAGCCTGATTTTGGAGATTCATTTTTATTTATTTTGTCAATTATCTTTTCTAATTTGCCAGGATCTAAATCTTCAAAATAATCATCATTGATTTGTAGCATTGGAGCATTTACACATGCACCGAGACATTCAACTTCCATCCATGATGATTTTCCATCTTTTGAAATTTGACTTTCTTTTTCTGAAATCTTTTTTTTACAAACTTCAACCAATTTGTAAGCACCTCTTATCATGCAAGGTGTTGTTGTGCATACTTGTAAAAAATATTTGCCGACTGGTGCCAAATTATACATTGAATAAAACGTGGCGACTTCGTAAACTTTAATATAAGGCATTTCTAAAAATTTAGCGATATACTTCATTGCAGATAAAGGTATCCAATTGTTATTTTGTTTTTGAGCGAGATATAGTAAAGCCATGACTGCACTTTGTTGTTTTCCTTTTGGATATTTTTGTATAATTTTTTTTGCATTTTCTAAGTTTGCAAAACTAAATTCAAAATTATTTGGTTGTTCCTTAGAAATTTTTTTAATATTCATCTATCTATCTCTCCAAATACTATATCTAAAGAACCTAAAACAGCTGGAACATCTGCTAACATATGACCCTTGATTAAATAATCCATAGCTTGTAAATGGGAAAAACCGGGAGCTCTTATTTTGCATTTGTATGGCTTACTTGAGCCATCTGAAATTAAGTAAACCCCAAATTCACCCTTTGGTGCTTCTACTGCTGTATAGATTTCATCTTTATCAACACGATACCCTTCTGTAAAAAGTTTAAAATGGTGAATTAAAGCTTCCATTGAATTCTTAATTTCTTTTTTTGAAGGTGGGCTAATTTTGGCATCCATTGTTTTAATTGGACCTTTTGGTATTGATGCTAAGCATTGATTTATAATTTTTACACTTTCTCTCATTTCTTCAATTCTACAAAGATATCTGTCATAACAATCTCCGTTTTTTCCTACTGGAATTTTGAAATCAAAATTTTTATAACATTCGTATGGCTGAGATTTTCGAAGATCCCATGGAACTCCTGATCCTCTTAGCATTACTCCTGAAAAAGAATAATCTAAGGCGTCTTCCTTAGAAACAATACCTATATCAACATTTCTTTGTTTGAAAATTCTATTATCGGTCAACAAAGTTTCTAGATCATCTACAATTTTTGGGAAATTATAACAAAATTTTTCTATATCTTCATCAAGACCTCTAGGTAAATCTTGATGAACACCTCCTGTTCTAAAATAATTTGCATGTAATCTTGAACCTGAAACTCTTTCATAAAAAGTCATTAAAGTTTCTCTTTCTTCAAATCCCCATAAAGAAGGCGTTAACGCACCAACATCTAATGCATGAGTAGTGATATTTAAAATATGACTTAAAATTCTTCCGATCTCACAAAACATTACCCTAATAAATTGAGCTCTAATTGGAATATCTATTTTTAAAATTTTTTCTATTGCTAGAGCAAAAGCATGCTCTTGATTCATGGGTGCTACATAATCAAGTCTATCAAAATAAGGAATTGCTTGTGCGTAAGTTTTATTTTCTATTAATTTTTCAGTACCTCTATGTAGAAGTCCTATATGTGGATCGGCTTTTTCAACTACCTCTCCATCTAATTCTAAAATCAATCTTAAAACACCATGCGCAGCTGGGTGTTGAGGTCCAAAATTTAAATTTAGTGTTTTTGATTTTTTTGTCATTTTATTTTTTTATTTTTTCTCTTATGTATTTAGTTCCTTCCCAAGGACTTTCAAAATCAAAATTTCTATAATTTTGTTCAAGTTTTACAGGTTCATAAATTACTTTTTTTTCCTCTTCACTATATCTGACTTCATTATGGCCTGTTAAAGGAAAATCTTTTCTGAGCGGATGTCCTTCAAAATCATAATCTGTGAGAATTCTTCTTAAATCTGGATGATCTATAAATTTTATTCCATACATATCAAATATCTCTCTTTCCATCCAATTAGCTGATGGAAATATTTTTGTTAAAGAAGGTATTTTTTCATTTTCATTTACATAATAATTAATTAATATTCTTTTATTAAATTCATGACTTAAAAAAAAATAAACTATTTTAAATCTTTTTTTTTTTTCTGGATAATCTACTGCTGTAATATCAATTAATTGTCTAAACTTAGTTTCACTATTTGATTTAAGTAACGAAACTACATCAATTAAATCTTCAAAATTTATAGATAAAAAAAGTTGATCATGAGAAATTTTACTTTCCTTAATCTTAGTAGTTAGTTTTGAATTTATTTTTTTTTCCAAATCTTCAATTAATATCATTGATTATTGCTATCTTTCTAAGGATCCTTTGTTCCTAATTTTTTTTTGAAGCTGTAAAATACCATATAATAATGCTTCGGCTGATGGCGGACATCCCGGAACATAAATGTCTACAGGAACAATTCTGTCACATCCTCTTACTACTGAATAAGAATAGTGATAGTAACCGCCACCGTTAGCACAACTTCCCATAGATATTACATAACGAGGTTCCGGCATCTGGTCGTAGACTTTTCTTAAAGCTGGAGCCATTTTATTAGTTAAAGTTCCAGCAACAATCATAACATCAGATTGCCTAGGTGATCCTCTTGGAGCAGCACCAAATCTTTCAAGATCATATCTGGGCATTGATGTTTGCATCATTTCAACTGCACAGCAAGCCAAACCAAAAGTCATCCAATGCAAAGAACCTGCTCTAGCCCAATTAATTAAGTTATCAAATGAAGTAGTAATAAACCCTTTATCACTAAAGTCTTTTGCTAAAATTTTAAATTCTTCAGGTATATTATTATCTTCAGTTTTCATATTAATTTATTCCCAATCCAAAGCACCTTTTTTCCATTCATAAATAAAACCTACAGTTAAAATAAATAAAAATATCATCATTGAAACAAAACCTAATGTTCCAATATTTCCTAATGAAATTGCCCAAGGAAATAAAAAAGCAATTTCTAAATCAAAAATAATAAACAAAATTGCAACTAGATAAAATCTGACATCAAATTCGATTCTTGAATCGCTAAAAGGTTCAAAACCACATTCATAAGCAGAGAGCTTTTCTGGATCTGGGTTGCTTGGTGACAAAAAAAAGTTTACTACAACAAATGCAAAGCTTAGCCCTCCAGCAATAAACAAAAATAAAATGATCGTAAAATACTCTTTTAAAAATTCTAATATCATTAGATATCTTTTATATAATTTTTTTGGACAAATAAAAGAAGTGTTAAGGTCACATTTTTCTTAACTATTTGACTGTTTTATAACAATTATCATTAAGTGGCGGGAGTGACGGGACTCGAACCCGCGACCTATCGCGTGACAGGCGATCGCTCTAACCAACTGAGCTACACCCCCTTTTTTTGGTGGGCGGTAAAGGACTCGAACCTTTGACCCCCTCGGTGTAAACGAGATGCTCTACCAACTGAGCTAACCGCCCAAAAACATTGGTACCATTACATCAATCTTATCATAATGTAAATTAATAATTATACTTAATCTAATTAAAAGATTTTAAGATTTTTAACAATAAAGTTATTGAATACTAGCTTGTGATTTGTCTTCTTTTTTTGTCTCAGACAAATTGTCAATTTCAGACCACTCTACTTTTTTAAATTCTTTTGTTAAAGCAATTTTTAGTACTTCGTCAACAATTTCAACTGGTGTTATTTTTATATCCTCTTTTACTTTTTTTGGAATATCTACTAAATCTTTTTCATTTTCTTTAGGAATTAATACCTGTTTAATTCCTGCTCTATGAGCAGCTAATAATTTTTCTTTAAGACCACCAATAGGTAAAACCTGTCCTGTAATTGTAACTTCTCCTGTCATAGCAATTTCTTTTTTAACAGGAATTTTTGTTATTGATGACACAATAGAAGTAACCATTGCAATACCCGCTGAAGGACCATCTTTTGGAGTTGCTCCTTCAGGCACGTGTATATGAAAATCTTTTTTTTCAAAAATTGGTGGAATTATTCCAAATTCGAGACTTTTTGATCTTACATATGATTTGGCAGCTTTTACAGACTCTTGCATTACATCTCCTAATTTACCTGTAATTTGCATTCTACCTTTTCCTGGCATATTTACCGTTTCTATTTTTAAAATCTCTCCTCCATATTCGGTCCATGCAAGTCCTGTAACTATACCAATTTTATTTTCACTTTCTAACTCACCAAATTTATATTTTTTAACTCCTAAAAAATTTGATAAATTATTTTCATTCACATTAACTTTTGTTTCTTCTTTGGAAATAACTTTTTTAACTACTTTTCTTGCTACTTTAGAAATTTCTCTTTCTAAATTTCTAACTCCTGACTCTTTTGTATAGTTTCTTATTATTTCTTTAATAGTACCATCAGATAATAATAATTCTCCTTCTTTGACTCCGTTATCTTTAATTTGTTTTGGAAGTAAATATCTATTAGCTATATTTATTTTTTCATCTTCTGTATAACCAGGAATTCTAATTACTTCCATTCTATCCAATAGAGGTGGAAGAATATTTAAAGTGTTTGCAGTTGTGACAAACATTACATCGGACAAATCATAATCAACTTCTAGATAGTGATCGTTGAAAGTCGTGTTTTGTTCTGGATCTAAAGCTTCTAATAATGCTGATGATGGGTCGCCTCTGTAATCATTTCCTACTTTGTCAATTTCATCAAGAAGAAAAAGAGGATTTTTTGTGCCAGCTTTTTTCATCATTTGAATAATTTTTCCAGGTAATGATCCGATATAAGTTCTTCTGTGACCTCTAATTTCTGCTTCATCTCTAACACCCCCTAGAGACATTCTAATAAATTGTCTATTTGTAGCTTTAGCAATTGATTTTCCTAATGAAGTTTTTCCAACACCTGGAGGGCCTACCAAACATAAAATGGGACCTTTTAATTTTTGCATTCTTTTTTGAACAGCTAAAAATTCAATTATACGCTCTTTAACTTTTTCTAGTCCATAATGATCCTCGTCTAGAGTTTTTACAGCTTTGTTGAGTTCAATATCAACATCATCTTTTTTAAACCAAGGAATATCAATCATCCAATCTAAATAATTTCTTACTACGGTTGCTTCTGCTGACATAGGACTCATATTTTTTAATTTTTTTAATTCTGCCATACATTTTTTTTGTACTTCTTTAGGCATTTTAGCTTTTAAAATAGCTTTATTTAAATTTGAAGTTTCATCTTTTCCATCTTCAATTTCTCCAAGCTCCTTTTGAATTGCTTTTAACTGTTCATTTAAATAATACTCTCTTTGAGTTTTTTCCATTTGAGTTTTAACTCTTCCCCTAATTCTTTTTTCAACTCCTATTATACTTGCTTCATTTTCCATAATCTTAATTATTGAATCTAATCTTTTTTTCACATCAAGATTTTCAAATATTTGTTGCTTTTCAGTTATTGTAGTATTTAAGTGAGAAGCTATATTGTCAGCAATTTTTGAAGGATCTTTAAGCTGCTTAATGCTATTTATTGTATCTGATGATATTTTTTTATTAACAGATGAAAGTTTTTCTAATCTTCTTATAGCTGTTAAAGCCAAAGGAATGAGATCTTTTTCTTTTGAAATTTGATCATTTTGATATTCGTAAGTACAATTTATAAATTCTTTATCATCTTTAAAATCTATTATCTTAACCCTTTTATTGCCTTCAATTAAAACTTTAACCGTTCCATCTGGTAATTTTAATAATTGTAAAATATTACTTTCGCAACCATATGTAAAAACATCATTTTTTTTAGGGTCGTCAACTTCAGAATTTTTTTGAGTTACTAAAATAATTTTCTTATCATTTTTCATTACTTCATTAAGAGCTGTAATTGATTTATCTCTACCAACAAATAAAGGAATTACCATACTGGGAAAAACGACTATATCCCTAAGAGGCAGTAGTGGTAAACTTGATTTTATGTCCATAAGTTGAATATGGATATTAAAAAAAATTTTGCAACAAATTTTTGATATATATTTAGTATATTATGCTGCTGAGGTCTTTTCAGACTTAATCTTAGCGTTTTTTGAATGAACTATAATTGGATTTGTATGCCCTTTTACAACACCTGTATCTATTATAACCTCTTCAACATCGGTCTGACTTGGTAAATCAAACATTATTTTTAATAATATATTTTCTAGAATTGACCTTAAACCTCTAGCGCCAGTTTTTTTGTTAATTGCTTTGGTTGCTATTTCTTTAATAGCATTCTCCTTAAATGTAAGCTTAGTACCCTCAAGTTTAAAAAGTTCTTGATATTGTTTAATTAAAGAATTTTTTGGCTCTTTTAATATCTTAACTAGTGATTTTTCATCTAAATCTTCTAGGGTTGCTATAATTGGCAATCTACCTATAAATTCTGGTATCAAGCCATATTTTAATAAGTCTTCTGGTTCTAAACTTTTCATCCACTCTCCAGTTTTTTTATCTTCGATAGTTCTAACTTCAGCTCCAAAACCAATTGATGTACCTTTATCTCTTTGTGAAATTATTTTATCTAAACCGGCAAAAGCTCCTCCGCAAATAAATAATATATTTGTCGTATCTACTTGCAAAAATTCTTGTTGTGGATGCTTTCTACCTCCTTGAGGAGGCACACTTGCAATAGTTCCTTCCATAATTTTAAGCAATGCTTGTTGAACTCCTTCGCCGGATACATCTCTTGTAATTGACGGGTTTTCAGATTTTCTGCTAATTTTATCAACTTCATCAATATAAACAATACCTCTTTGTGCTTTCTCTACATTGTAGTCTGCGGATTGAAGTAACTTTAAAATAATATTTTCAACATCTTCACCAACGTAACCAGCTTCTGTTAAAGTAGTAGCGTCAGCCATAGTAAATGGCACATCTAAAATTCTTGCTAACGTTTGAGCTAGTAAAGTTTTTCCACAACCGGTAGGTCCTACTAATAAAATATTGGACTTAGCTAGCTCGACGCTTTTACTTGCTTTATTTTCATAGTTTAGTCTTTTATAATGATTATGAACAGCAACAGATAAAACTTTTTTTGCAAAATTTTGACCTATTACATAGTCATCCAATACACTACAAATTTCTTTTGGTGGTGGTAATCCATCTTGATGTTTAACAAATGTATCTTTGCTTTCTTCTTTAATAATATCCATACATAATTCAACACATTCATCACAAATAAAAACTGTAGGGCCCGCTATCAATTTTCTAACTTCGTGTTGGCTCTTACCACAAAAAGAGCAATACAAAATATTTTTATTATTTGTTGTCATAACTTTTATTCCGAATCAATAAACTTACATTATTACAAAAGACTCTATTTGATCAAGTGTAGGTTGTGGATAATCTAAATGTTGTGTGTTAAGATCTTTTTTCCACAACTTCGTCTATCAATCCAAAAGATTTAGCATTTTCTGGTGTCATAAAATTATCTCTTTCAAGTGCTACTTTAATTTCATCTACCGACTTACCAGTATGTTTAGAATAAATTTCGTTAAGTCTTTTTTTTAATAACAAAACTTCGTTTGCATGAATCTCAATATCCGTTGCTTGTCCTTGAAATCCAGCAGAAGGTTGATGAACCATTATTCTTGAATTTGGTAGTGAAAATCTTTTGCCTTTTTGACCAGATGCTAAAAGAAAAGATCCCATGGAACAAGCTTGACCAATACATAAAGTTGATACTTCAGGTTTAATATATTGTATTGTGTCGTATATTCCAAAGCCTGCTGTTACCAGTCCTCCGGGACTGTTTATATATAAAAAAATTTCTTTTTTTGGATTTTCAGACTCTAAAAAAAGCAATTGAGCAGTGACAAGTGAGGCTACTGCATCATTAATTTGACCAACTAAAAAAACTATTCTTTCTTTTAAAAGTCTAGAATAAATATCATAAGCCCTTTCACCACGACTAGATTGCTCTACCACCATGGGTATTAATGTATTCATATGCTCTGATATCTTTGTTGTCATAATCTGATTCTTTTACCTTATACAACTTGTGATTACTTTTTGCTAACTTTTTTTATATTTTTCTTTTTTTTGGCTGATGGTTTAGCTTTTTTAATATTTTCTTCTTTTTTTGTAGATAGGTTTTTATTATCGTTTAAATGATCGTGCGAATGATCATGGGCTGATTTCAAAATTTTTTCTGCTTCTTCTTTTGTAATACTTTTCTTGTTTGGTTTAGCTTTAGATTTAATTAAATCTATTATTTTTTGTTCATAAACATTTCCTCTTAGACTTGCTAATGCAGAAGGATTCTTTTGATAAAATTCCATAACCATTTTTTCTTGACCAGGCATCATTCTAAGTTGTTTTTGAACTTCATTTTGGATTTCATTTTCTTCAACTTTAATTTTATTTTTTTCACCAAATTCATTTAAAATTAAACCTATTTTAATTCTTTTTTTTGCACTTTCTATATACTTATTTTTATTACTTTTTATATCTTCTTCTTTTAAACCCTCCGTAATAATTTTTACTTCGTCATCAATTAAATTTTCGGGAATTTCCTCTACTTTGAATTTTTCTAGTTCTTTAAGTATTTGATTTTTTGACAATACGTCTAATGAATTTTTATATTCATCGTTAATTTGTTTTGAAATTAATGATTTTAAATCATTTAAATCTTTTGCACCTAAATTTTTAGCGAATTCGTCATTTATTTTTACTTCTTCTGATTTTTTTACAGTAATAATTTTGCATTCAAATTTTGCTTTCTTTTTTACAAATTCTTTATTTGGATAGTTTTCTGGCAATACAACTTCAACATTTTTTGTTTCATCTTTTTTTACTCCTAATAATTGTTTGTCAAAACCTTTTATAAATAAATCTTTTCCCAAAATTAATTGTGTATTTTTACCTTCTCCACCTTTAAAATCTTTACCATCAATACTTCCTTTATAATCAAACACAACGAGATCACCTATTTTAGAAGTGGTGTTTTTATCTACTTCTTTAAAATTAGTTTGATTTTTTGCAATTTCTTTTATTCTTTTATCTGTTTCTGAATTGTCGATCTTAACATTGTATTCATCAAATTTAATATTTTCTATTGATTTAATTTCAACTTTTGGAAACTCTGTAATTGAAATTACATATTCTAAATCTTTATCCTCACCATATGATTTTAAATCAATTTTTGGTTGGCCTGCAGGTTTAATTTTATTTTCTTCAATAGCTTTAGTGCTAGTTTCTTTTAAAACTTTATCTAAAACTTCTCCATATATAGATTTTCCAAATTGTCTTTTAATAACTTCCTTTGGTGCTTTGCCTGGCCTAAAACCTTTCAAAACAACTTGTTTCTTAATTTCTTCGTATTTTTCTTCCATATAGTTTTGAATAGTTTTTTTATCTACCAAAACTTTTAGGTCTTTATTTAATCCTTTTTTATTTTGTACTGTTACTTTCATAATTTAAAATGGTAGGCGAGAAAGGACTCGAACCTTCACAGCTTGCACTATTGGTTCCTAAGACCAACGCGTCTACCAATTCCGCCACTCGCCCACAATTATTGCTGTTTTATATATTATACTTCTAATTTGTCCAAATAGAATAATTGTGTATACATATAAATACTAAAAAAATGATTGTTTCGCCTTGTATAAGTATTTGTAAAACCGATCCTGTAACAGGTTATTGTTATGGCTGTGGAAGAAATAATGAAGAAAAAAAAATTTGGAAAGAACAAAAAACATCCAATGAATGGAAAAAACAAAATATTACTGATATACAAAAAAGATTGAATGGTTGGCAATTAGAAAGTTTTAAAGAATCTTATAAACATAAAATAAAAACTGGTATTTCATTATCTAAAAAAAAAGAATGAAATGAAAAATCTTGCTATAACCAATCTAAACAAAAGTATTATAAGTTGTAAAAAATGTAAGAGATTAGTTAGATTTAGAAAGAAGATTTCAAATGAAAAAAGGAAACAATTTATTAACGAAACTTACTGGGGAAAGCCAATTACTGGTTTTGGAGATTTAAAAGCTAAAATATTGATTATTGGTTTAGCTCCAGCAGCGCATGGTGGAACTAGGACTGGCCGAGTATTTACTGGAGATAAATCTTCTGCTTTTTTATACAAATGTCTTCATTTAGCAAAAATTTCGAACCAACCAAATTCTGATAATGTTAATGATGGTCTAAAATTAAATAATGCATACATTACTACAGCTCTAAAATGTGTACCACCGGGTGATAAACCAGAAAAAGAAGAATTAAATAATTGTTATAATTTTCTTAGCCAAGAAGTTGATTTGCTAAAAAATTGCAAGATAATTGTTGCTTTGGGTAAAATTGCTTTCGACGCTTGTATTAATTTTTATAAAAAAAAATTTAATAATATTAATAAATTTGTATTTATACATGGAAAAAATTATAATCTACCTGATGGAAAAATTTTATTTGGATGCTATCACCCAAGTCCAAGAAATGTAAATACAGGAAGAATTAATCTTAAAAAAATGACAAATTTATTTTTAAAAACAAAAAAATATATTAAAGTTTAATTTAATGTTGATTTATATTATTTGGCTTATTGGTGTTGTAGCTTGGAATTTTGGCGTACCAGAAGCAAGTCCACTGGAAGATGTTTTAGTTGCTATAGCTCTATCTTTTCTAAGTATAATTTTAAAAAAATATTTAATAAAATAATTACTCTGAGGAAAAATATATATTTTGATAGTAAGCAATTGCAAGCTTTTTAGAATTATCAGTATCGGTCATAATGGCTATTCCGTCGATTTCTTTTAAATCCAAATTGTGAAGTTTTTTAAAATCTTCTTTTACGTTTGCTTTTACTGAAACCCACTCATTAAAATTATCTTTAGTTGTAGATAAAACATAATCAATAGATTTTTTTGTATATGGACTTCTCCAATATTTATCTACCGGATTATTACTAGAAAAAACATAATTGATAGCTCTATTTGATAGAGCTGTAGCGCCTGTTTTTTTTACTACAAAAACTCTTGCTGCATAGTCATGTCCCTTTTTACTTTGCTCATTAATTCCAGATAAATCTTTCTCAACTTTCCAAGTAATATTAAGAAACGGTGTTTTTAGTAGATTAATTTTTTTTTCAATTCCTAGTCCTGAAGCTTTACCTTTGGCTTCAGCTTTTAAAAAATTACCATTATCATTTGAACCTATTGTATATGTTGTTTTTTTTTTTACTTTACGTACTTTTAATATTTTTTTTTCTTCTTCAGTAAATTCAAAAACTATAATTTTTTCTGCATAAGATAAAATTGGGTATATTATTAAAAAAGTTAATATTAGAAAAAATTTTTTAAACATGAAGTTGATATAAACTAGATATAGTATTTTACAACAAAAAGTAATTAATTTAAGGAATTAAGATAATTTTTGGTGCAGAACAGGTCCCATCATGAATTTCTTTAAAAGCTTTCGCACCTTTGTTTAATTCTCTGTATTCTATCCATTCTAATTTTCCTAATGAATTATTTGAAAGTAAGCTAAGTGTTTTTTCAAAGTCTCTATTTGTATAACAATAAGTTCCTACAAATGTAATTTCTTGAAGTGTGGCTTTTCTAAAATTAAAAGTTCCAGATGGTTGAGTAAGTCCTATATGCACAATAACACCACCAGGGTTCACAGCTTTTATTGCGTTTTGTCTTGTAATTTCTAATCCAACAGTATCAAAGACTATATCAAATGAATTATCTGAAATTCTTTTATCGTCGGGTTTATAAGTGTCAGATTCTAAATAATTACTACAAACTTTTAGTCTATTCTCATTAGGTTCAACCAATATAACTTCATGGCATTTTTTATATTTTTCTAAAATTAAAGCACATAATAGTCCTATGGCTCCTCCACCTATAATTAAAATTCTTGAATTATGTAAATCTTTTTTCAATACTTCTTGACCAAGTTCTACTGCATGTAGAGATACGGCTGTTGGCTCAGCTATTGGAGCTTTTTTTATATCAAGTCCCTCAGGTAATTCATAAATATTTTTATCTGGCGTTGAAACTAGCTCTGCAAAACATCCTTGTCTTTCTATCGGTCTATTCATTCCTAAAAGAACTCTTTTTGAGCAAAGATGTTCTCTATTATTTGTGCAATAATCACACTCACCACATGTAATTAATGGATTTAAAACAACTTTTTTTCCTTTTTGTGATCCTTTTTCAATAATTCCACTAACCTCGTGGCCAAGGATTAATGGAGGAATTCTTCTTTCATCTTTTCCATGATACGCATGCATATCAGAACCACAAATACCAGAAGCAGAAACTTTAATTATACTTTCACCATCTACTAAGTTTGGGTCTTTAAATTCTTTATACTCTAATTTTTCTGTTCCTGTATATACTAATGCCTGCATTTTATTTTTCCGATAATAAATAATATATTACAAAACCTATAAACGCCCCTATTAACCACGCATATGATTGCAAGAATCTTAAATCTGCATTCCAAATAGTTGATGCTGAGAAAATAAAAGCAATAAACATCGAGTAAATTCCTTTGATGTGCCAACCGTTCGAAAAATAATATGCACCATGCATACTTGAAGAAAATATATCTTTATTAATTATTTGTTTTTTTCTTAATAAATAATAATCCACAATAATAATTCCAAAAATTGGTCCAAAAAAAGCGCCAATTGTATCAACAAAGGATAATATACCAATTTGGCTTAATACTGGTAACCAAAATAAACCAACAAAAAAACTTAATAATATTATAATAAAACCAGAACTTTTTAATGAAAGATTTTTTGGCAAAAAATTTAGTAAAGCATTTTGTGAAGGAATGTAATTAGCAATTAAATTTGTTGAAGCAGATCCAAATAAAATAAATATTAATGCAACTATTGTAAGGTATGTATTGTCAAATTTACCGATTATATCTGTGGGGTTAGTTAATAACTGATCAACTTGAATCATATTTTTGCTTAAAATAATATCAACACCTAAAACAATTAATATTGTTAGAAAAGAAAATAAAATTAAATTCAATATTAAGCTTAAATTTCCTCTGATTAATTCTTTTTCGTTTTTAACATATCTAGAGAAATCTCCAAAATTCACTATTATAATTGAAAAATAGGCAAACATCGTTCCAATAACTGTTACCAAAGGAACAAAATTACTTTTTGATACAAAATTTTCAACATTTAAACTTAATTTAAATGAATTTGATACTTCATTAAAATTTTCTGAAATAATTATTAATGAAAATAATATTAAGCCTAAATAAACAAATAAAGCTGAAAATTTAATAAATACTCTATTCATGAATTGTCCATTGCTAAAAATAATATATTGAATTAATAATGCAAATATAAAGGCAATCCAATCGATAATATCTAAACCCATAAAAAAGAATAAAAATATTTCTTCGTCTAAAAAATTACTATCTATTGAAAAAAAAGCTATCCTGATTAGATATCCAATTGATTTAGATATAAAATATGTTTGAACACCAAACATAAATATGCCAACTAAACCTCTTAATAAAGCAACATATTTTGCCCCAACAATACCCATTGAAGTTCTTAGAATTATTGGAAAGGGTATCCCGTGTTTTTGAGAAGGTTTTCCAATTAAATTAGAAAAAAAATAAACTAAAAAAGATGCTATTAAAGTTCCTAACAAAACAATAGCTGCATTTAAATCATAAACTAAATAAAGTGATGCTATTAAAGAAAAACCAATTAAACTTTGAATACTATTTCCCCAAAAACAAAATAAATCTTTCCAATCCCAGTTCTTATTGTTTGGGTTTACTGATACTAGCTCCCAGTTAGTTAGTTGAATATTGTTTTTTTCCTGAATCACAACTTTATATTAAACTAATATAAATTACTGTCCATATAGGACGGTAGGCAACCATAATACAATTTTAGGAAATATAATAATTATTATTAAACCAATTATTTGAAGAACCATAAATTGCATCATTCCTAAGTATATATCCTTTAAATCCCACTCGGGAACTACACCTTTTAAAAAATATGCAGACAAAGCTACAGGTGGTGATAGCCAGGCGGTTTGAAGATTTACAGCTACAAGAATTGCAAACCAAGTTAAATTAAACCCTAATGCTTCTATTAAAGGTAATATAATTGGAACAATAATCATTACAATTGGAACCCATTCTAAAGGCCATCCTAAAAGAAAAATTACACCCATAACTATAGCTAAAATTAAATATTTATTCATTTCTAAAGATAGTAAAAATTCAGTAAGTAACATTGGTGTACCAAGTCTTGCAAAAACTGCTCCAAAAAAATTTGAAGCTGCCACTAAAACCATTATTAAAGCTGAGATTTCTAAAGTTTTAACAAGCGCGTCTTGTAATTTTGATAAAGTTAATTTTTTATAAGCAAGAGATAAAAGTAATGCTCCCATTGCACCGCAACCAGCTGCTTCTGTTGGCGTTGCAAAACCTAGTAAGATACTTCCAAGAGCTGAAAAAACTAATGCAGCAGGTGGAACTAAACCAAGAAAAAACTCAATCCATACATCTTTCATACTTGTTGCTCTCATATCTTCTGGTAATGGTGGTCCTAGTTTTGGATCCATCATACATCTAATTGTTGTGTATGCTGCGTATAAACTGGCAAGTAAAATTCCTGGAATTATTGCTGCTGCAAACAAATCTATTACTGGTATTTCCATTATAGGGCCCATAACAACAAGCATAATACTAGGTGGAATTAATATTCCTAAAGTACCACCTGCTGTAATTGTTCCTGCAGCCAATCTAACGTTGTAACCCGATCTGTTCATAGATTTTGCTGCCATAATTCCTAAAATTGTAACAGAAGCACCGACTATACCTGTTGCTGCAGCAAAAATTACTGAAACAAAGAGTACCGCATAATATAAAGATCCTCTAACCTTAGCTAGCATTAGCTGAAATGCTGAAAATAACCTTTCCATTAATCCAGCTTGTTCCATCATTATACCCATAAATACAAAGAGCGGTACGGCGGCTAAGGTTTGTTCTGTCATAACCATTGAAAACTGTAGTGTCATTAGATAAAAAACAAGCTTTCCAAAGCCTAGATAACCAAAAACAAAACCTAAAAATATTAAAGTGAAAGAAATTGGAAACCCAACAAATATGGAAAAAAGCATTACTCCAATTAAAATAAAACCTAGTATGGCTGGATCAATAAATTCAGCTATCATTCATCACCTGGCCACTTTCCTCTAGTCATTGCATAATAGCTTTTAAATAATTCTGAAATTCCCTGTATTAATAAAAAAACAATTCCAAACCATAAACATGATTTTATGGGCCACATATATGGCATCCAAGTAGTGTCCATACCTCTTTCCCCTCGCATTATCGACTCTTGAAGAAACCCAGTAGTCATATATAGAAACACAATTAGTCCTGGAAAATAAAATATAATGTATAAAACAAAATCAATTAAACCTTGATTTTTTACTTTAAAATTTCTGTATAAAAAGTCTGCTCTTATATGAACTCCTTTTGAAAGTGCATAACCAGCACCTAACATAAATAAAGCACCATAAAGAAATCTACTAATATCATAGGCCCAAATTGTAGGCGCTAAAAATAATTTTCTTGCAAAAACTTCGTAAGTCATTGCTAAAATTAATGGCATTAAAATCCAACAAACTATATTGCCTGTTATCTTGCTAAATTTATCAATTGAAGCAATAGATTTTGCCATCCATTTAGGCATATCATCCGGCATCTTGCCTGAACCACCTCGCCTTTCGGCAATCATTTCATCTGAGATATCTAATTTAGTTGGTTTTTCTGCCATAAAACTTCCAAAAAAATAAAGCGGACTAAAATTAGTCCGCTTTATTTAAATTACATTATAGTTTAATTAAAAACTATTTTTATTTTAATGTCGCTGCGTGGGCCATTCCTAGCTTAGCATTAGACATTTGAGCACCACTCCAGAATGGAACAGCTATATCTGCAAAAGCTTTTTGAGAGTCCCAAACTTTTTTGAAAAATGCATTTCCTGCTGCATTTTTGTTCAAAGTAGCTTTAGCCGCTGCCATATACTCCGTGAAATAATCTGAAGGAGTGTCTTCTAATATAACACCATGCTTAGTTGTTAATTCAGCAAGAGCTTTACCATTTTCATATATTCTGTAGCTTAATGATTTCGCTAAAGATGCATTAGCTGCAACTTCAAGAGATTTTTTCTCATGAGCAGTTAAACCATTGTATGTTTTTCCAGTCATATAAAAATCAGCATTAACTACTACTTGGTGTAAACCTTGTAGGTAATAATGTTTTAGAACTTTGTAAAAACCAAACACCAAGTCAGGTTTTGGACAACACCATTCAGCAGCATCAATTGTTCCTGCTTGAAGAGCTGGAAGAATATCTCCACCTCCCATAGCAACAGACGCTATACCAATGTCTTTATAAGTTTGTCCTGGAATTCCCGGAGGAGTTCTGAATTTATAAGTTCTAAAGTCAGCCATATCTTTAATTGGTTTTGGAAACCAACCTAATGCCTCTGGTCCAACTGGTTGAAGCATAAATCCTTTTATGTCTCTTCCCATTTCTTTCCATAGTTGGTCGTATAACTCTTTACCACCACCATATTGGAACCAAGATAAGAATGCTAAATTGTCAATTCCTACTCCTGCTCCTGCTACTGGCGAACCAAATAACATTGCCGCTGGGTGATCGCCTGACCAATAGTGTGTCCAAGCAAAACCACAGTCAATCAAACCTTTGTCTACTGCATCTAGAGTTTCTTTAACTCCAACTACTGTACCAGCAGGCATGATTTCAAATTTTAGTGATCCACCTGTTAAAGCAGTAACTGTATCTGTGAAGTCTTTTAACATAACTACTTCATCAGCTTTAGCACTAATAACAGTTTGACACTTTAATGTTTTTGCTGCATTAGCATTTGAGATAAAACCAAATACTAAAGTAATAGCAAACAACATCGAAATGATTTTTTTCATGTTTTTTCCCTCTTTAGTTAATTTTTAAAAAACTGAGTGTTTCAAATATTATAATTATGACAAGTAAAAATTTAATAAATACAACCTGATTAAGCATTGGTAATGCTGGAGTTTTATAAATAACACATTATAAACATTCTAACATGGAAAATTTTGACTACATTATAATTGGAGCTGGATCAGCAGGGTGCGTATTAGCAAACAGACTAACAAAAAATCCAAAAATTAATGTTTTGTTATTGGAAGCTGGTGGAAAAGATTCAAGCCCTTGGATACATATTCCTGGGGGATATTTTAAAACAATGCATAACCCTGAAACAGACTGGTGTTTCACAACAGAGAAAGAGCCAAACTGCAATAATAGAGAAATGGTTTATCCAAGAGGAAAAACTCTTGGTGGAAGTTCATCTATAAATGGAATGCTATATATAAGGGGTCAATCAAACGATTATAATTATTGGAGACAGTTAGGAAATGTTGGCTGGTCTTGGGAAGATGTATTACCATACTTTAAAAAATCTGAAGACTTTCAATTTGGTGAAAACGAATTTCATGGTTCCGGTGGTCCTATAAAGGTTGAAAAAATCAGAGCAACCTTCAAAGTTTTAGATTTATTTTTAGAAGCTGCGGAAGAGTTTGGTTATAAAAAAACAGAAGATTTTAATACTG
>QCKR01000005.1 GCA_003215185.1 Pelagibacteraceae bacterium AG-410-D23 | reverse complement strand
TTGTTAAAGGAGTATCACTAGAGGTTGAAAAAGGTAAAATTGTAACTCTTATCGGACCAAATGGCTCTGGAAAAAGCACAACAGCAAAAATAGCTTTAGGTATTTATAAAAAAATTGAGTTGATGGAAATCAAAGGTTTAACAAAATTAAAATTTAGAGAAAGAAATATTTTTGATGGTCACGATGATCACGGACACGACGAAGACGGTCATAAAGAAGATAAACATGACGATCATGGACATGATGATGACGGTCATAAAGAAGATGATCATGATGACCACGGACATGACGAAGACGGTCATGAAGGTCACGCACACGGTGAATACGACCCTCATATTTGGCTAGATCCTGAAAATGCAAAAGTTATTTTAAATGAAATGGTTGAGCATTTAATAGAGAATGACGCAAAGAATGCCTCTGCTTATAAAAGTAATTTAAATAAAGCTTTAAAAGACATTGATGGACTATTAAAAAGTATTAAGTCTGAATTAAATAAAGATTTCAAATCTATTGTTTTCCATGATGCTTATCAATATTTTGAAGAGAGGTTTAATGTTACCGTATTAGGTGCATTTACAGTCAATACAGATGTTATGCCTGGTGCAGAACAATTATCAGAAATTAGAGAAATAATTGAGCATGATAAAGTTAGCTGCATATTTTCAGAGCCTCAATTTAACCCTGATATTATAAAAGCAGTTGCTAAAGATATGAACATTAGCACCGGCGTATTAGATCCATTAGGAGCAACTCTAGAGCCAGGTAAAGATTTATATTTTGATTTAATCAAGAACATGTCTAAATCTTTTAAAGGTTGTTAATTTAAAATTGATCTTTTCTAATAAATAATATCTAATAATGGGATGAGTACAATTTCCCTTAGTTTAGATGAAATTTTTGACCTAGCTAAAAAAACATTATTAGCTAATGGTTGCGATGATGAAACAGCATCTATTCTTGCTGATTTAATAATGAAAGCTGAAAGAGATGGTTCATTATCTCATGGTTTATTTAGATTACCTGCATATGTCACTGGACTTAAAAGTGGAAAAATTAATGGCAAAGGAAAACCAGAAGTTAAAAAAATATCACCTAGTGTAATTAAAGTTTTAGGAAATAATTGTTTAGCTCCAGTTGTTTTAAACAAAGGCATTCCAGAATTGGTAAAAGCTGCAAAAGAAAATGGAGTAGCAGTTTTAGCTATAAATAATTCACATCATATGGCTGCTATGTGGCCTGAAACAGAAATGATAGCTAAGCAAGGTTTAGTTGCTTTTGCATGTACATCATACAAACCTGCTGTTGCACCAGCAGGTGCTACAAAACCATTATTTGGAACTAATCCAATTTCATTTGCGTGGCCAAGACCCGGAAAAACTCCAGTTGTTTATGATATGGCTACAGCATCTATGGCAATGGGAGAAGTTCAAGTTGCTAAGAGAGAAGGGCATAAAGTTCCTTTAGGAACAGGTTTAACTAAAGATGGAAAAGAAACTACAGATCCAGGACAAATAGCTGATGGAGGTGTGTTATTACCCTTTGGCGGCTATAAGGGCTCTGGAATAGCTATGATGGTAGAATTACTAGCAGGAGCTTTAGTTGGAGATAATTTTAGTTATGAGACGGCAGCTAAAGACAATAATGATGGTGGTCCACCAAGCGGTGGTGAATTTATATTAGCAATTTCACCAGACAAATTATCTGAAAATGATTGGAATAAACATTCAGATGAATTTTTTGATAAAATGAAATCAATGACAGGAGTAAGGCTTCCTGGTGAAAGACGACACAAAAATAGACTTGATAAGGGTCCAAGAAACATAAACGAAGAGTTAATAAAAAAAATTAAATCTTTAAGCTAGTTCAATTTCAATAGGTGTATGATCTGATGGTTTCTGTCTACCACGAGGAAATTTATTTATTTTAACATCTTTAACAATATTAATTAAAGAACTAGAAACTAAAAAATGGTCTATCCGCATACCATTATTTTTTGGCCAGGCACCACTTGTGTAATCCCAGAATGTATATCCTTCCTTATCTGGATGAATATATCTATAGGCATCATGAAAGCCTAAATTAATTAGTTCTCTTAATTTTTTTCTTATTTCTAATCTAAACAAAGCATCATTTTCATAACTTTTTGGATTATGAACATCTTCTGCAGATGGTATTATATTAAAATCACCACCTATAATAATATTTTCGTTTTGCTTTGATAATGATTTTAATTTTTTAATTAAACTATCTAACCAATAAATTTTATATGTATATTTTTCTGTATCAACAGGATTTCCATTTGGTGTATAAATATTAATTAAAGTTATATTCTTCTTTTTATGTTTTAACTCTGCTGAAATTATTCTTGAATGTTTGTTTTTATCTTTAAAAATATCATTTTGAATATCATTTAATTTATTTTTAGAAATAATGGCTACACCATTATAACTTTTCTGACCAAATACATAATTTTCATATTTTAAATTTTTTATATCATCGTAGGGATAAGTTTCATCAGGGGTTTTAATTTCCTGCATCATTAAAATATCTGGAGAAAACTTTTTTAAATATTCTTTAATATTTTCAATTCGAGCTCTTACTGAATTAACATTCCAGGAACTGATGATCATTAAAGAGAGAAAGAGACGCCACAACCACAAGAAGATTTACTTTGTGGATTGTTAATTTTAAATGAGTTACCGATTAATTCTTCAACGTAGTCAACTTCAGATCCCTTTAATAGATCTGCTGAATTTTTATCAATTAGAATATTTTCGTGTTTAAGATCATCATCATTTTCATTTTTATCAAATGAGAAGTCATATTGAAATCCAGAACAACCACCACCTTTGATGGCGATTCTAAAAAAAGACCCTTTATTTTTAGTTGAAAGCAAATGATTGATTTGTTTTATTGCTTTATCTGTAAATTTAATTTCTTTAATCATATAAGAACACTGTTATTACTAATATAATATTTATTTACCAAGTTTAAAGGATGAAAAATTACTCAAAATTAGGACTATTTAAAAGCAAAGGTAGGCTTTTTAGCGAACCTTTGAATAAATATAGAAGTCCATTCCAAAGAGACAGGGATAGAATTATACACTCAGCTTCTTTTAGAAGGTTAAAACATAAAACCCAAGTTTTTGTAAATACTGATGGAGATCATTACAGAACTAGAATTACCCACTCTCTTGAAGTAGCACAAATAGCAAGATCCATAACAAGATATTTAAATTTAAATGATGATTTAGCTGAAACATTAAGTTTAGCACATGATTTAGGTCATACTCCGTTTGGACATGCTGGAGAGGATGCGCTAAATGAATGTATGACAAACTACGGGGGATTTGACCACAATCTACAAACTTTAAGAATTATTATGTTTCTTGAACACAAGTATATAAAATTTAAAGGTCTAAATCTTACAGTAGAAACATTGGATGGTCTCTTAAAACATAATGGCCCTTATTATGAACTTTCAAAATTAGATAAGCTTATAGGATTAAAGAATCTTAAAGGAAAAATTAACTTTACTGCATATCCATCTCTAGAAGCTCAAATTGCAGCAATGTCAGATGATATTGCTTACAATAATCATGATATTCAAGATGGTATTAAAGCTAAACTATTTTCTTTAAAAGAATTAATAGAAATAGATTTTTTTAAAAAAATTTTTAAATCTTATAAAAAAAAAATAAAAGGAAATAAGGAAGAAATTTTGGTATACCAGATGGTAAGGGATTCAATAGATTTAATGGTTAAAGATTTAATAAACAATACAATTAAAAATATTAATTATTATAAAATTAAAAATTTAAAAGATATATTTAACTCTCCAGTTAAATTAGTGAGTTTTTCAAGCGAGTTTGAAGAAATTGAACAAGAAATTAAATTTTTTTTAAAAACAAAAATGTATGATAATAAAAAAGTAATAGTTAAAAATGATAAAGGAAAAAAAATCATTAAAACATTATTTAAATCTATTTCTAAAAACCCAAAAAAATTCTTGAAAAAATACAAATTTAAAAAAAATGAAAAATTTAGAGTTGTTGCAGATTACATTTCTGGTATGACTGACAGATACGCTATTAATTTATATAATTATTATAAATGAATATTTTTGATTTATATTTAGAAAAAATAATAAAAATAGTTACTTTAGCAAGTAAGGCTAAAGAAATTGAGATACCGGAAAATTTAAATGGAATTAAAGTTGATGTACCACCTGTTCAATTTGATTGCGACATCTCAACAAATGTTGCAATGGTACTTTCAAAGGCAAATAAAAAGGCACCATCAGTCTTAGCTGAACAAATAATCGAACTAATTAAAAAAGATGATAAAGAAATTGAAAATATTTCTGTTGCAAATCCTGGTTTTATAAACATTAAGTTTAAAAACTCTTTTTGGAGTAACTTTTTAAAAAATATTATAACTAATAATAAAAGTTTTGGAATAAACAAAAAATCAATTAAAAAAAAATATTTATTAGAATTTGTTTCTGCAAATCCAACAGGCCCATTACACGTTGGCCATTGTAGAGGAGCCATTTTAGGTGATGTTTTATCAAATCTTTTATCTTTTAATAACCATACCGTAACAAAGGAATATTATGTTAATGATGACGGTAATCAAATTTTGCATTTTTCCAAATCTGTTTATTTAAGAATAAGAGAAATTCTAAAAAAAGAACCTTTTCCAAAAGATAATCCTGATTTATATCCAGGCGACTATCTTATAAATATAGCAAAAAATATTATTAAGAATAACAAGAATTCAAAATTTGATAATTTTGAAGAAGTATCTAATAATCTAACAAAGCAATCGGTTGAGGAGTCACTTAAGCTAATCAAATTTAACCTTAAAAACCTAGGTATAATTCATGATAATTTCATAAGCGAAGAAGAAATTGTAAAAAAAAAAGAAGTTGAAAAAGTTATCAAAAAATTAAAGAAAAATAATTTTGTTTATGAGGGCAAATTAAATGCTCCTAAAAATGAAAAAAGTACTGACTGGAAGGAAAGAAACCAATTGTTGTTTAAATCAACAGATTTTGGAGACGACAAAGACAGACCTTTACAGAAAGCAGATAAATCTTGGACTTACTTCGCAAGCGATGTCGCCTATCATAATAATAAACTGGAGAGAAATTATGATGTTTTAATAAATATATTAGGAGCAGATCATGCTGGATATATTAAAAGAATTACCTCTGTTGTTGAGGCATTATCAGGAAATAAAAACAAACTTATTTGTAAAGTTAGTCAACTAGTTAAACTTATTAAAGATGGCAAACCTTTTAAAATGTCAAAAAGAAAAGGTGACTATATAACAGTTGAAGATTTGATCAATGAAGTTGGCAAAGATGCTACAAGGTTCATTATGTTAAATAGAAGCAGTGATGTAGAGCTCGATTTTGATTTTACAAAAGTTAAAGAAAAGTCAAAAGATAATCCACTTTATTATGTTCAATATTGTTATGCGAGAATTTGCTCTGTTTTTAGACATGTAAATATTAATATTAATGATAAAGTTAATATAAAAAATTTTGATTTTAAATATAAACTTGAAGAAATTAAAATTTTAAGAAAAATTTCTCAATGGCCTCAATGTATTGAAATATCAACAAGTAAATTGGAACCTCATCGTATTCCAACTTATTTATATGAATTAGCTTCTGAATTCCATTCTTTTTGGAACATGGGCAGAGACAATGAAGAATTTAGATTTATAAATAAAGACAAAAATTTATCTGAAGAAAAATTAGTTTTATTATTATCTATTTCTAAAGTTATTAAGTCAGGGATGAATATAATTGGTGTTAATACTCCTGAAAAAATGTAAATGAAAAAAGAATTAATATATATGATTTATGTTTTAACTATTTTTGGATTTATTATTTTTATTGGTACCTATTATTTTTCAAATGATCACAAGAAAAAATCCTACAGATTAACAACACTTTTCGAAAAAAAAATATCTAATTATAGCAATGATTTAATGATTTTAGATGGTGATACAGAAAATATTATTGAATATATTGAAAACAACCTAAATAAAAACAAAAAAAAATATTTTTTTTGGGATTTATTATTTAAAAATGAAAAATAGAAGATCTTTTATAGTTGGTATAAAATCAACATCTCTTTCAAAAAATGAAAAATTCTTTTTAAAAAAATATAAACCATGGGGCATAATCCTATTTTCAAGAAATTTAAAAAATTTTAATCAAATACAATCTTTAACCAGTGAAATTAAATTAATATTTAAGGATAATAAATATCCTATTTTAATTGACCAAGAAGGTGGAAAAGTAAATAGGTTAATCAATTTAATTGAAACTTCAGTTCTTACAGCAGATTATTTTGGAAATCTTTTTAAAATGAACAAAAAAAAGTTTTATTATTATTATAAAGTTTATATTTCACAGATTTCATACTTATTAAATGAGCTAGGCATTAACATCAATACAGTACCGGTTCTTGATATAAGAAGAATAAAATCTAACAATGTAATTGGTAATCGTTCTTATTCTTCAATTTTAAAAAATGTTTCAAAAATCGGTAATTTTTGTATACACGAATTTAGTAATTATAGAATTGGCACTGTAATGAAGCATATTCCAGGACATGGATTAGCAAAAGTTGACAGTCATAAAATGACTCCAATAGTTTTTAATAAATCATCATATTTATACAAAAATGATTTTAGTGCATTTAAAAATAAAAAAACATTTTTTGCTATGACTGCGCATATAATTTATAAAGATATTGATTCAATAAATACAGCTACTCATTCAAATAAAATAATTAATATAATTAGAAAGAAACTAAAGTTTAAAAACATTATAATTTCTGATGATATTTCAATGAAAAGTTTAAAAAAATCTATTAAGTTAAATACCATTAAAGCTTTATCTGCAGGTTGTAATTTAATTCTTCATTGTAATGCTAATTATTCAGAAATGATAACTGTAGCTAAAAATTCGCCTAAATTGGATAATTTTTTATTAAAAAAAACATCACAATTTTATAATTTTTTAAGTTAATATTAATTATGTTTGAATCAAGCTCAAATAAATTTGAAGTAAATTTAAATGCTTTTTCTGGCTCTCTAGAAGTACTTCTTGATCTAGCCAAATCACAAAAGGTCAATCTTGAAAATATTTCTATAACAAAATTAGCTGATCAATTTCACGAGTTTATTACTGAAGCAAAAGACTTAAATTTAGAGATTGCTTCAGAATACCTTCTTATGGCTACTTGGTTAGCATACTTAAAATCTAAATTACTATTACCCGAAAGCGATGATGATGAATTTAAAGCTCAAGAAGTTGCAGAAAAATTAAAACTACAACTTAAAAAATTAGAATTAATTCGTCTATTATCTGACCAAATGTTAAAAAGAAACAGATTGGGTAGAGATGTATTTATGAGAGGAATGAGAGGAAAAATTAGATCTATTTATACCTCTAAGTACTCATTGACATTGTATGATCTTTTAAAAACTTATTCATCTTTTATTATGAAAAAAGATTTTAAAAGAATTAATATTCCGAAATTACCAGTATTAACTACAGAAGATGGAATTAAAAGAATAAAAGAGTTTTTTGGCAGACTCGCAGACTGGAAAAATATGGATGAACTTATACCTGAAAACTTTTCATATAAAAAAAATTTAATTAAATCTGGTAAAGCAGGAATTTTTGCAGGATGTTTAGAACTCTCTAAAGAAGGGGAGTTATCAATTAGACAAAATAAATTGTTTGATGATATTTATATAAAAGAGAAACAATGAATAAAGCTAAAAAAAATAATGTAGTAAAATTTCCATATAATCTAACTGATGTAGAAAGGGAAGTTGAAGCTATTCTTTTTGCAGCAGCTGAACCTTTAGACATTGACACTATTGAAGCTAAGATATCAAAAAAAACAAATGTAGTAAAAATTTTAGAAAAATTGCAACAAACGTACTTAAATAGAGGTATAAATTTGGTTTGTATATCTAAGAAATGGTCTTTTAGAACAGCACAAAATCTTTCAAAACTTATGTCAAAAGAAAAAACTGTTGAAAAAAAATTATCTCAAGCAGCGATAGAAACTTTGTCCATTATAGTTTATCATCAACCAGTTACGCGAGCTGAAATTGAAGAAATTAGAGGAGTTGCTTTTGGGACAAATACTCTTGATATTTTAATGGAACTCAACTGGGTTAAACCTCAAGGAAGAAAAAATGTTCCAGGAAAGCCAATTCAATATGTAACCACTGAAGACTTTTTAAGTCATTTTAGCCTCCAAAAACTATCTGACCTCCCCACAGTTGAAGAATTGGGCTCAGCTGGCCTTATAGATAGCGCAAATATTGACGCTTCAATATTTGGTACTGGTAAATTTTATAAAGAAAAGCAAGAATATAATAAAGAAAACATATATTCGAATATTGATGAAATGTTAAGCAGCACATTAAAATCTGAAGATACTGAGTAAAAAGGTACTTTTAATAACAACTTAAACGAGGTATAACATTTTTATGAGTATAGGTTTTTGGCAAATAGCAATAGTAGTAATTCTTGTAGTTCTTCTTTTTGGTAGAGGTAAGATTTCAAGTTTAATGGGAGATGTAGCTAAAGGAATTAAAAGTTTTAAAAAAGGTATGTCTACTGATGCACCTGAAGATTCTGATCAAAAAAACATTTCAGAAAATAATCAAGATTCAAATAATAAAGAATAATTCAAATGCCACAAATTGGCTGGTTTGAAATATTAATTATAGTTTCAATAGCAATAGTAGTAATTGGACCAAAAGATTTTCCCGTCGTATTAAAAAAAATTGGTTCTTGGATTGGATCTATTAAAAGATATGTGAGTAATTTACAACAAGAAGTCACATCAATAGATGTTGAAGATATCAATTCTGATGATGTAAATTCTAAAGAAAAAGAAAATGACCAAAAACGATAAAGAAAGTGGTTTTATAGGCCATTTAACAGAACTAAGAACTAGATTAATACATTCTATTATTTTTCTGTTTATTTTTTTTGTACTAAGTTATTTTTTTGCTGAATATTTATATGGTTTCTTAGTTGAGCCGTATGCACAAGCAGTTAAAAATGATGAAACAAGTAGAAGACTTATCTTTACAGCATTACAAGAAACATTTTTAACATATTTAAAAGTTGCTTTTTTTGCTTCATTTTTTGTTACAAGTCCATTTATTTTAATTCAAATTTGGAAATTTATTGCACCAGGTTTATATGATCATGAAAAATCTGCTATAATGCCTTATTTAGTTTTAACTCCAATATTATTTTTTCTGGGCGGAGCTTTGGTTTATTATTTAATTATGCCTCTTGCTATAAAATTTTTTCTTTCGTTCGAAAGTGTTGGCTTAAGTACAAGTCTACCAATTCAATTAGAGGCTAAAGTTAATGAATACTTATCTCTAGTAATGAAACTTATTTTTGCATTTGGATTAAGTTTTCAATTACCAGTAGTACTTAGTTTATTGGCAAGGGTAGGGTTCATAGACTCCGATTTTTTAAAAAAAAGAAGAAAGTACGTAGTTGTTATTATTTTCGCTGCCGCAGCTTTATTAACACCCCCAGATCCAATTACACAGATAGGTTTAGCAATTCCCCTTTTAATTTTATATGAATTATCAATTTTTTCAGTAATGTTAATTGAAAAAAAATCTAAAAAAGATGCATAACATAAAAGATATAAGACAGAATCCAGATAAATTTTACGATGATCTTAAAAAAAGATTTGCTGATGTTGATTTAAAAAAAATACTTTCTTTAGACGAAACTAATAGAAAATTAATTCAGGAAAAAGAATCTTTAGAAAAAGAAAAAAAAAATATCTCAAAAACTAAAGATCCTAGTATGTTTGAAAAATCTAAAAAAATTTCAGAAAAAATATCTCAATATACTAAAGATCAATCAAAAATAAAAACAGAGCTTGATAAAATATTAGTGTCATTACCCAATATTGCTTTAAAGGATGTTCCTATTGGTAATGACGAAAAAGATAATAAAGAAATTTCTAGCAGTGGAGAAATAATAAAATTTAAATTTAAACCTAAATCTCATTATGAGCTTGGTGAAAACCTTAAAATGCTTGATTTTGATTTAGCAACTAAAACAACTGGTTCTAGATTTGTTTTTGTTAAAGGTAAACTTGCAATGCTTGAAAGAGCAATAGCAAATTTTATGCTAGATACTCATACAAAAGTTAACGGCTATAATGAAATATCTCCACCATTAATGGCTTCTGAAAATACTATGTTTGGAACTGGTCAATTACCTAAATTTGAAACAGATCAATTTGAATTAAAGTTAGATGAATCTAATGATAGAAAATTTTTAATTCCAACGGCTGAAGTAATTCTTACAAATATGGTGAATGATCAAATTTTAAATTACAAAGATTTGCCATTACGTTTGGTTGCTGCAACACCTTGCTTTAGAAAAGAAGCAGGAAGTTATGGAAAAGACACAAAAGGAATGATTAGACAACATCAATTTTATAAAGTCGAATTAGTTAGTATAGTAGATCCAAATGAGTGCTTAAATGAACTTGAAAGGATGACAAATTGTGCAACAAAAATTCTAGATGACCTAAAACTTCCTTATAGAAAAATTGTTTTATCTACTGGAGATATGGGTTTCAGTGCAGAAAAAACTTATGATATTGAAGTTTGGTTACCTTCAGAAAACAAATATAGAGAAATATCAAGCTGTTCATCTTGTGGTTCATTTCAAGCTCGCAGAATGAAAGCGAGATTTAAAAATAATAAAAATGAAACAAATTATCTAGGAACTTTAAATGGTAGCGGACTTGCTGTTGGTAGAACACTGATAGCAATATTAGAAAACTATCAGCAAGAAGATGGTTCAATTAAAATTCCTGATGTTCTTAAGCCTTACATGAATAATCTTGATAGAATTGACAAAAATTAAAGAGTTGTCATAATTATACAGATAGTATAAATACAAGAAAACTTAAGGAGCCAAATGTCATCATCAGGGATAGGTCAATTTATACCTTTAATACTTATTTTTGTAATTTTTTATTTTTTCCTAATAAGACCTCAGCAAAAAAAAGTAAAAGAACATAAGTTAATGGTTGAAAACTTAAAAAGAGGAGATCGAATTATTACATCTGGAGGAATTGTTGCTACTGTAGAAAGAGTTATGGAAAATGATAGAGCAGAAGTTACAATTGGCGAAGATACCAAAGTTGAAGTTGTAAGATCTACAGTTCAAGGTTTATTAAATAAACAGGAAACAAAAAAATAACATTTAATTAACAGTGTTATACTTTTCCAAAATTAAAATTATATTAATAGTAATATTTACTGCTATTTTAGTATTTTTGACTTCAGCAAATTTTTTTAAATTTGATGACGACTTAATAAAAAAAAAAATAAACCTTGGTTTAGATTTGCAAGGCGGCTCATATTTGCTTTTAGAAATTGACAATAATCCAGTTATAACTCAGAGACTACAAAATAAAGTTTTTTCATTAAGAAAATATTTTAAAGATGAAAAAATTGGATATAAAAATTTAAAAATTGTTAATAATGAAGTTATATCATTTGAACTTGATAAAGAATTTGTTGATAATTTTAGTTTATTACTTGAAGATAAAGAAAATATTATAAACCCTTATTATCAAAGATACAAATCTCATGAATTTGATATTACTCTAGAAAATAGTTTATTTAAACTTCAATACTCAAAATATGGTCTAGTAGAAATTAAAAAGTCGTCTTTAAATCAAGCATTAGAAATAGTGCGAAGACGTATAGATGAAGTTGGCACCAATGAACCTAACATTCTTAAAAGAGGTAGTGATAGAATTTTAGTTGAGTTACCTGGATTAGATGATCCTATGAGAATCAAATCTTTATTGGGAAAGACTGCTAATTTGACATTTCGTTTCATAGTTCAAAATGAAGAAAGTGGTTTCGGTACAGAAATATTATCTTTCGAAGATGGATCAGAAGAAGCTGTAGTTAGTAAAAGAATAGTTTTAAGTGGTGAAAATTTAGTTGATGCAAAGCCAAGAATGGACAATCAAACTAATGAAACAGTCGTATCATTTACATTAGATAGAGTTGGAGCTAAAAGATTTGGTAAAGCTACTACTTCTGGTGTTGGTAAGAGATTAGCTATTGTTTTAGATGGAAAAGTTATTAGTGCTCCTGTAATAAGAGATGCAATAGTTGGAGGATCTGGTCAAATTAGTGGAAACTTTACTTTTCAATCCGCCACAGATCTTGCTTTATTACTAAGATCAGGTGCTTTGCCCGCACCATTAAATATAATTGAAGAAAGAACTGTAGGACCAGATTTAGGTCAAGATTCTATAAACGCAGGAATATTAGCTTTATTTATTGGATTTTTCCTAGTTATAGTATTTATGTTATTTAAATATAAAATTTTTGGTTTAATAGCCAACATTGCATTAATTTTAAACTTATTCTTACTCGTTGGTATTTTGACTTTATTTGAAGCTACACTTACACTTCCTGGTATAGCTGGAATAATTTTAACTGTTGGTATGGCGGTTGACGCAAATGTTTTAATTTTTGAAAGAATTAAAGAGGAACTTAAAACTGAAAAAAATAATATTATTGCGTTTGACAGTGGTTATAATCGATCAAAAACTGCAGTAATAGATGCAAATATAACAACTTTAATTTCAGCAATAATACTATTTTTTTTAGGATCTGGTCCAATAAAAGGTTTTTCCGTTACTCTTGGTGTTGGTATTTTTACAACTCTATTTTCTGTTTACTTTATTGCAAGACTATTAACATCATTATATGTGATAAGAAATAAAAACAAAGAAAGTTTGATACAATGAAATTACCAGAAATAAATTTTAATTACTATTACAAAACGTTTAATATTATTTCATTTGTATTGATAATTTTATCTTTATTTTTTTTAGTATTTAAAGGTTTAAATTTTGGTGTAGATTTTAAAGGTGGAACATTAATAGAATTAAGAACAGCAGATAAACAAATCACTATATCTAAAATTAGACAATCTTTTCTTAATATGAACTTGGGCGATGTTAGTGTTAAGCAATTTGGTGAAAAAAATGATTTTTTAATTAAATTTGAAAAAAAAGATACTAATAAATCTAATATGATAGAGATTATAAAAAAAGATTTAAAAAAATCAATTGGTTCAGGTTTTACTTTCAGAAGAGTAGAAAATGTTGGCCCCAAGGTAAGTGCAGAACTTCTAAATTCTGGTATTTTAGCAATTTGTCTAGCTTTAGCATCAATGCTTATTTATATATGGATCCGTTTTGAATGGCAGTTTAGCTTAGGAGCTATAATTGCTTTATTTCATGATGTTATTTTAACTTTAGGAGTTTTTTCGCTTTTTAATCTTGAAATTAATCTGTCTATAGTAGCAGCTGTACTTACAATTGTTGGATACTCAATGAATGATACCGTCGTAATTTACGACCGTGTCAGAGAAAATTTAAAAAAATTTTCAGATATTAATATTTTTAATTTAACAAATATTTCAATTAATGAAACTTTGTCCAGAACTATTATAACTTCTATAACAACCTTGCTTGCTTTATTTTCTATTTTTATCTTTGGGGGTGAAATTTTAAAAGGTTTTTCCCTAGCAATGATTTTAGGAGTATTTTTTGGAACTTATTCTTCAGTTTATATAGCTAATCCAATTTTAGTTTTGCTTAAAGTTTCTCAAAAAACTATCCTGAAAGAAGATAAAAATTAATAAAGGTTTTGAGCTGCTACCATTGACAGTAACATTGGTAGTGACAATAGTGTATTAGTTCTTGAAAACAACATTGCAGTTTTAGCTGATTTTGCTTTTAAATCTGCATCACACTCAACAATACCTAGAGCTCTTTTTTGATTTGGCCAAATAACAAACCAAACATTGAAGGCCATAACTATACCTAACCACATTCCAATTCCGATCGCTGTATTTTTTCCACCTCCACTACCAATTCCGAGTGCCATTGCTTGGTGGATGTACCCATTAAGATAAGCAACAATTAATCCGGTAACTATTGTTGCAAGTGCTGCCCATCTAAACCAAAACAGTGCAGCAGGAGCAATAACTTTTCCTATCGCTGGTTTTTGTTCATCTGGAATTTTAGCCATGTTTGGTATTTGTACAAAATTAAAATACCATAATAACCCAATCCACATAACACCTGAAATTACGTGAAAATATCTAAATAGCCAACTCCAAAACAAAATATCAAAATCAAAACCACCACTATCAAAAAATAACCCTAAAAATAATATTAAAGATAGCGCTATTGAAAGATGTACAGTTCTTGGTAATGATTTTAATATTTCTCCCATTTGAATTATTTATACCTTAATAAAAGTTAAATATTAAGCTATTTTTTTAAATTTTTTATGCAACATTTGCTTAAGAAATTTACCAGTGTAGCTTTTATCATTGTTTGAAACATCTTCCGGTTTACCTTCTGCTATAATATTTCCACCTTTTACCCCACCTTCTGGACCCATATCGACAATATAATCTGCTGTTTTTATAACGTCTAAGTTATGTTCAATCACAACAACAGTATTACCTAAAGATACAAAAGTATGAAGTATTTCTAGTAGTTTTTTAATATCATGTTGATGTAATCCAGTCGTCGGCTCATCTAGAATATACATAGTTCTTCCAGTTGATCTCTTAGATAATTCTTTTGCTAGTTTTATTCTTTGAGCTTCACCACCTGATAAAGTTGTAGCTTGTTGACCAATTTTTATATAACCAAGACCAACCTTTTTTAAAGTTAACAATTTAGATCTAATATTTGATATATTTTCAAAAAAATCACATCCTTCATCAACAGTCATGTTTAGTACATCAGCAATACTTTTATCTTTAAACTTAATTTCTAAAGTTTCTCTATTATATCTACTGCCTTTACATTCATCACAAGTTATATAAACATCAGGTAAAAAATGCATTTCATATGTTATAACACCATCTCCTTCACAAGCTTCACATCGACCACCTCTTACATTGAAAGAGAATCTTCCTGGTTTATAGCCTCTACTTTTTGATTCAGGTAAATTTGTAAACCAGTCTCTAATAGGTCCAAAAGCTCCAGTATATGTTGCTGGATTTGATCTTGGTGTTCTTCCAATAGGAGATTGATCTATATCTATTACTTTATCAATTAATTCTGTTCCCTTAAAACCTTTAAATGGTTTAGGTATTTTTCTAGATTTATTTTTATTTAAAATTAAATTTAGAGCATTATACAAGGTTTGTAATATAAGAGTAGATTTACCACTGCCAGAAACACCCGTCACACAAGTAAAAGAACCGAGTGGAATTTTTAAATTAACATTATTTAAATTATTTCCGCTAGCACCATTTATTTCTAAAAATCTGCCATTTTTTGCTAGTCGTCTCTTTTCTGGAATTGAAATAAATTTTTTATAAGATAAATATTGCCCCGTAATACTGTCTTTACATTCAAGAATTGCTTCATAACTTCCTTGAACTACTACTTGACCTCCATTATTGCCTGCGTCTGGACCTAAATCAATTATATGATCTGCGTTTGTCATTGTTTCGGTATCATGCTCCACAACAATCACAGTGTTTCCTAAATCTCTTAATCTTTTCAATGCATTAATTAATTTAATATTATCTTTCTGATGTAAACCAATAGATGGTTCGTCTAGCACGTATAACACTCCAGTAAGGCCTGAACCTATTTGAGAAGCTAATCTTATTCTTTGAGATTCGCCTCCAGATAAAGTTCCAGACTCTCTTGAAAGTGTTAAATAATCTAATCCTACGTTTAATAAAAAATTTAATCTTTCATTTATTTCTTTAAGAATATGTTCAGCAATTTTAATTTGTTTTTTATCCAAAACATTTTCTAAATCTTCAAACCAATTTTTTGCATCAAAAATTGATTTTTTAGTTACTTCACTTATATGCAAATTGTTTATTTTTACGCATAAAGCCTCATCTTTAAGTCTATGACCATTGCATCTTTCACATTTCGTATCTGATTGGTATTGTGCAATTTCCTCTCTTTTCCAATCACTATCAGTTTCTAAGTATCTTCTTTCTAAATTGTTTACCACACCCTCAAAAGTTTTTTTTGCTGTAGTATATTTTTCATAACCATCATCGTATGTAAATTTGATTTCTTCATCATCAGAACCGTATAAAATAATATCTTGTATTTTTTTAGGTAAACTCTTCCATGAGACATCCAAAGAAAATTTATAATGTTTTGCTAGTGAGGCCAAAGTTTGAGCATAGTATAGAGTTGTGGTTTTGGACCATGGTTCAACTGCACCATCAGCAATACTTTTTTTTGTATTTGGCACTACTAAATTAGGATCTACATTTAATTTAACTCCAATGCCTTCACACTCTTCACAAGCTCCGTATGGACTATTGAAAGAAAATAATCTTGGTTCAATTTCCTCAATAGTAAATCCACTTTCAGGACAAGCAAACTTAGTAGAGAAAATTAATTTTTCTACTTTTCTAAATTTTGCTGGTAGCGTTTCATTTTCGTATTCCACATATATTAATCCATTTGATAAATTTACTGAAGTTTCAACACTTTCTGCAAGTCTGTTTCCTAAATTTGAATTAATTATTATTCTATCAACGAGTATTGAAATATCATGTTTAATTTTCTTATTAAGTTCAGGAAATTTATCTATGTCATAAAGTTTATCATCAACTTTAACTTTTCTAAAACCTCTCTTTTTATAATTTAGAATATCTTTTTTATATTCACCTTTGCGACCTCTAACAACTGGAGCATAAATATATATAGTAGATTTTTTCGGTAGTTCTTTGATCTTATCAACAATTTGTGAAATAGTTTGAGAGGAAATAGGTTTACCAGTGAACGGAGAATATGGAATACCGGCTCTTGCAAACAGTACTCTCATATAATCATATATTTCCGTAACAGTAGCAACTGTTGATCTTGGGTTTTTCGATGTATTTTTTTGTTCTATGGATATAGCCGGACTTAATCCTTCAATTAAATCAACTTTAGGTTTTTTCATTTTATCTAAGAACTGTCTAGCGTAAGCAGATAAGCTTTCAACATATCTTCGCTGACCTTCAGCGTAAATTGTGTCAAACGCAAGAGATGATTTTCCCGATCCAGATAACCCTGTGATCACAACAAATTGATCTTTAGGAATTTCTAAAGAAATATTCTTTAAATTGTGTTCTTTTGCGCCCTTAATAACTATCTTTTTAAGCATAATTTTTGTTGCTTTAAGTTAATAAAATTAATATTCATTTTAAATTGTGATATAAATATACATTATTAAATAAAAATCATAAAATATTATGGCTGGAAGCTTAAATAAAGTATTATTAATAGGTAGACTGGGTGCTGACCCTGAAATTAAACAAATGGTTAATGGAAAAAGTGTCGCTAGACTAAGCTTAGCAACAAGCCAAACTTGGAAAGACAAAAATACTGGTGAAAAAAAGGAAAAAACTGAGTGGCACCGTATAGTTGTGTTTAACGAAGGATTAGTAAATGTTGTTAAACAATATTTAAAAAAAGGTGCTCAAATATATGTTGAAGGTCAATTATCAACAAGAAAATGGAAGGATGAACAGTCCGGTCAGGATAAATATTCGACAGAAGTTGTCATACAGGGATTTAATTCATCTTTAACTATGTTAGGTGGAGGAACAGGAGCTCCAAATAATATTAAATCACAACAGAACAAAGAAAATGTCGATGATCTAAAGCAAATTCAAGATAATGATCTGGATGATGAAATTCCATTTTAATTACTATGCAAAATACCGACATATCAAAAAATACTAATATAAAGCCAATAGCGATGTATGACGAGATGAGCTCGTCATATTTGTCTTATGCAATGAGTGTTATCGTAAGCCGTGCTCTTCCTGATGTACGCGACGGTTTAAAACCAGTTCATAGAAGAATAATTTTTGCAATGTATAAAGGCGGTTATGATTGGTCAAAACATTTTAGAAAATCTGCTAGACCAGTAGCTGATGTTATGGGAAAATACCATCCTCATGGTGACCAGGCTATTTATGATGCGCTAGTTAGAATGGCTCAAGATTTTTCTATGAGCTTACCACTTATAGAAGGCCAGGGAAATTTTGGATCTATTGACGGTGATCCACCTGCAGCTATGAGATATACTGAGTGTAGATTAGCGAAAATTTCCCAATTTTTAATCGAAGATATAGAAAAGAAATCTGTATTTTTCAAAAGCAATTATGACGAAACTGAAAAAGAGCCTGAAGTTTTACCAGCCCAATATCCTAATTTATTAGTTAATGGAGCCGGTGGTATTGCAGTTGGTATGGCGACAAGCATTCCACCTCATAATTTAGGCGAAGTTATTGATGGAACTCTCGCTCTAATTGGTAACAAAGAAATTAAAGTTAACGAATTAATGAAGCATATACCAGGACCAGATTTTCCTACAGGAGGGATAATTATAGGAAAAAATATTATAAAAGAAGGATACAAATCGGGAAGAGGATCTTTTAAAGTTAGAGGTGAAATAAACATTGAACAAGCAAAGAACGGAAGAGAAAGACTCGTAATTACATCTATTCCTTACCAAGTAAATAAATCTGTATTAAATGAAAGAATAGCTGAGCTTGTTAGAGATAAAAAAATTGAAGGTATAAGAGATATAAGAGATGAGTCGAATTTAGAAGGTATTAGAGTTGCTATAGATTTAAGATCTAATGTTGAACCTGAAACTGTCAAAAGACAATTATTTAAATATACATCAATAGAAAGTTCTTTTAGTTTTAATTCATTAGCTATAGTTGATAAGAAACCTAAAAATTGTAGTTTAAAAGATTTTTTAGAAAATTTTTTAAAATTTAGAGAAGATGTAGTAATTCGAAGAACAAAATTTGATCTTAAAAAAGCTGAAGATAGAGCACATATTTTAATAGGTTTGTCTGTTTCAGTAGAAAATTTAGACAAAGTTATAAAAATTATAAGAAATTCAAAAAATCCTGAAGATGCAAAAAAAACTTTATTGAATACTAAATGGAAAATTAAAAAGTCATTAAAATTTATAAATTTAGTAGAAGAAAAAAGAGTAAAAAATATTTATTCTTTGTCGGAACCACAAGTTATTTCAATTTTAGAACTTAGACTTCAAAAACTAACAGCTTTAGGTATTAATGAAATTGAATTAGAGATAAAAAAATTAGCTGACTTAATAAGTAAATATAAAAAAATTATCAATTCAAAAAAGGAACTTTTAAAAGTTATTAGTCAAGAATTAGTTAATATTAAAGAAAAATTTTCTGTAGCTAGAAGAACTAAAATTATCGACGCTGTTCTTAATTATGATATTGAAGAAACAATTCAGAAGGAGTCAGTAATTATCACAGTTACGCACCAAGGTTATATAAAAAGAGGCGCACTTAGCAATGTAAGACAACAGAAAAGAGGTGGAAAAGGTAAAAGTGGAATCAAAACTAGAGAAGAAGATTCAGTTGTTCAAACTCTTTCAGTTAATACACATACATCAGTATTGTTTTTCTCAACTGAAGGTTTAGTTTATAAAATAAAAGCTTGGAAAATACCTGAAGGATCATCTTCTTCTAGAGGAAAATCACTTTTTAATATTTTGCCATTAAAAAATCACCAATCAATTAGTTCAATAATGCCATTTCCTGAAGATCAAACAGAACTAAAAAGTTTACAAATAGTTTTTGCTACAGCTAAAGGAAAGGTTAGAAAAAATAATTTAGATGATTTTGTATCAATTAATGCATCAGGAAAAATAGCAATGAAGCTTGACAATGATGACAAAATAATAGGTGTAAAAATATGTAAAAACGATCAAGATATAATATTAAGTACCAAATTTGGTAAATGTATAAGATTTGAATCAAAAAAATTAAGAATTTTTAAAGGTAGATCTTCTAAAGGTATTAGAGGAATTAATTTAGCAGAAAATGACTCTATAGTTTCACTTTCAATAATTGACCATGATGAAAAAAAATTAAAAAATGGAAAACTTAACAAAGATGAAAACTTAGAAAAAAAAATAAAAGAAAAATTTATTCTGTCAATTACAGAAAATGGTTATGGTAAAAGAACTTCTCACTACGACTTTCGAACAACAGGTAGAGGAGGAAAGGGCATAATTGGAATAGTTAATTCAACAAGAAATGGCAATGTTTCTTCATCATTTCCAGTGAATGATGGAGACGAAATTCTAATTTCAACGGACAAAGGCAGAGTAATAAGATGTGCGGTCAAAGAAATAAGAGTTGCTGGTAGAAATACTCAAGGTGTTAAAATAATTAAATTATCAGGAGAAGAAAAAGTTGTATCAGCAATTAAAATTGATGATAATTTAATATAATGAAAAGAAATGCAATTTATCCAGGTACATTTGACCCAATAACATATGGGCATATAGATGTAATTAAAAAAGCTTTAAAAGTTTTTGATAAAATTATAATTGCTATATCCGATGGCAATATTAAAGATTATTTATTCAACGCTAATGAAAGAGTGGAAATGGTTAATAGGGCATTATTTTATGATTTAAAATTTAATAGAAATAAAATTAAAGTGGTATCTTTTACCTCTTTAACTACTTCATTATGCAAAAAATATAAATCAAATATTATTTTACGAGGTTTAAGAGCAGTTTCAGATTTTGAATATGAGTTTCAGTTAGCTGGCATGAATAGAAAATTAAATAACAGTATTGAAACTATTTTCTTAATGTCCGATGTTGAAAACCAAATTATATCTTCTAAATTTGTAAAAGAAGTAATTCAACTAAATGGTGATATAAAAAAATTTACAACTAAAAGTACAATCAAATCTCTAAAAGAAAAGTTTAAATGAGATTATTAAAATTTTTAATAATTTTAATATTATTATTAACTAAAAACACAATTGCAAAGGAGAATATTATGATACTAAAATTAAAAGATGGGGATGTAAAAATTGAATTATTTCCAGATGTAGCTCCAAATCATGTAAAAAGAATCCAAGAACTTGCAAAGAATGGTAGTTATGACAATGTAGTTTTTCATAGAGTTATTGATGGTTTTATGGCTCAAACTGGGGATGTAAAATTTGGTAATTCTTCTTCATCTGATTTTGATTTAAGAAGAGCTGGTACTGGTGGGTCGACTTTACCAGATTTAAAAGCTGAATTTAGTAATTTGCCACATGAAAGAGGCACTCTTTCTATGGCTAGATCTTCTGATCCTAATAGTGCAAATAGTCAATTTTTTATATGTTTTGTAGCAACACCTTTTTTAGATCGTCAATATACAATTTTTGGTAAAGTAATTGAAGGGATGGAATTCGTGGATAAAATTAAAAAAGGTGACTCCAATAACAATGGAGCAGTGTCAAATCCTGATAAAATTATTAGTTTCAAATAAATAAATACTTACACTTGATTAATTTTTTAATTAAATTTTATGGCATTGAAAAAATTCAAATTTAATGTCAATGCTGTAGACAACTATGCCAGACTAGGCTTAATCGAAACCCACAGAGGCAATATTGATACACCAGCATTTATGCCGGTTGGAACACAAGGTACTGTCAAGGCTACATTTATTGAAGATATAATTAAAACTGGATCACAAATTATACTAGGTAACACCTATCATCTAATGATAAGACCGGGTTTAAAAAGAATCAAATCTGCCGGTGGCCTACATGAATTTATGAATTGTTCTTTACCAATATTAACTGATTCAGGCGGTTTTCAAGTTATGTCTTTATCAAAATTAAATAAAATTGATCGAGAAAAAGGTGTAATTTTTCAATCTCATGTAGATGGAAAAAAAATAATATTAAGTCCAGAAGAAAGTATAAAAATTCAGAAAGGTTTAAATTCTGACATTGTTATGGTTATGGATGAATGTCCAAAAAAAACAATCGATTACAAAATTATAAAAAATTCAATGGAACTTTCTTTATATTGGGCTTTAAGATCAAAAAAAGCATTTGGAAATATATCTCACAAAGGTCTGTTTGGTATAGTTCAAGGTGGCCTATATAAGGATTTAAGATTAAAATCTTTAAATGAATTGATAAAAATTGATTTTAACGGTTATGCAATAGGGGGTCTAGCTGTTGGAGAAACACAAAAACAAATGTTTCGTGTATTGGATGACTTAAAAGTATACATGCCAAAAGACAAACCTCGATATCTAATGGGTGTAGGTACACCATCTGATATTTTAGGCGCTGTAAAGAGAGGGATTGATATGTTCGATTGTGTTTTGCCAACAAGGTCGGGCAGAACAGGCCTAGCTTTTACATGGAATGGTAGAATTAACATCAGAAATGCAAAATATAAAACTGATAACAAACCATTAAATGAAAATACTAATAAATTTAATCTAAATAGATTTTCTAAAAATTATATTAATCATTTGTTTAATTGTAATGAAATTCTTGCTTCTATGATTTTGACTTTACATAATATTAATTTTTATCAAGAATTAATGACCGAGATAAGAAAACACATCAAAAATGGTACGTATGATAAATTCCATGACAAATATATTAATAAGTTATAATTGCTTTTACATTGATTATTTTTAAAAAAGACACTATAAGAAATTTTTTTGGGCCGTTAGCTCAGTTGGTAGAGCAATTCCCTTTTAAGGAATGGGTCGCTGGTTCGAATCCAGCACGGCTCACCAAATTATAAATTTGCTTTATTCGATATACTTCTTGTGCCATTTTAATAGGAAAGAATCCTGAAAAATTCTAAAACCTTTTAAATCAAAAATAATTTTAACTGTCTTATAAGGAATTTTATAGCCAGGTAATGTCGCAACATCTTCTCTAGATGTTGTTTTTTGATTCCATGAAAATGCGAATAAGATGAAAATTAAAATTATAAATTTTCTTTTATTTTTTAAAAAGGATAATTTTTTTGAAATTGATAAATAATTTATATAAATAATGTCATTTTGATATAAATAAAAATAAAATATAGTAGTAAAAGTAATAGTCATACCAATCCATCTTCCCCAGTCACCACCTAGCAAAAATAAAGGAATAATTGGGATATATAAAAAAAATATTAAGAAAAGAACATTATTTAGCTTTAAAATACTAAAAAAATTTTTTTTTCTAAATATTGAATTATAACTTAGTAAAAAAATTGGAAAAAAACCAATTAAAATAATTAAAAAATATCTAAAAAAAATAATTAATTTAAATTTAAGATCAATGCCTGACCAAATATAATTTATCATTTCGCTATAATCGTTTATGTTGTTGTTCACAAGAAGTGAACATGACATATAACAAGGTTCATTAAAGGTATTCATTAATGCATCACTCATTATTTTATGATTATCTAAACTCAAAGGATATAATAAAAAAATAAAATTAATAATTATGGCAGGTACAAATATTAGAAAAATTTTTGTTACTTGAAAAAAATTTGTAGATTTATTTTTGATAACTAATACAGCAAAAATAAAACCAGAAAAAAGTATAATTTGTTCATATATTAAACTTACGATAGGTAGAAATAATAATGTAAACAAGTTAGCATTTTTTGAATTATTTATATTTACAAGTATTAAAAAAAATATATATAAAATACTTTCCTTTCTTCCTAAACTCTCTATCTCTGCAATAGGAAATAACAAAAAAATAGGTGTGAAAATTGCAAATGTAATAAGTATATTTTTTTTTATTTTTTTAAAAAATTTAAAAATTAATATTAAAAAAGTTAAATAAATAATTGACTGAAATAAAAAAATACTAAATCTTAAATTTAGTTTGAAATGATCTGATATAAAAAAAAGTATTTCACCAATAAAGCCACGTCTAGTAAATCCACCTTGATAATTAATTAAATATTCAGATATAGCAGTATCATTTCCCACACTATGTTTTTGGTAGAGATAAAATATACCAAAAAAAGAAAGTGAAACTATGTAATAGAAAAAATACTTATTAAATTTATCTAAATCTAAAAAATATTTGTTACTATCATTGATCATTAAATTTTATACTATAGGAGGATATTTCAGGATAATTTCGTTAATCCAACCATTTAGATTTTTAATTCTATTAGATGATGATGGATGAGTGTTCATAAATTCTGGAGGTTCTTTTCCTTTATTAATTTCTTTCATTCTTTCCCAAATCTTTGGTGCTTCGCGAATATCATAGCCCGCTAATGAAGAGAATATTAATCCTAAGTAATCAGCTTCAGTTTCTTGTTTTCTGCTAAACGGGTTTAATATGCCTATTTGTGATAACATACCAACAGTATTCATTCCAGTAGTTCTATTTATAGTCGAAAGCTTTCCACCGGAAGCTATATCTATAATTTGTGTTCCAATATTTACCACCATGCTCCTGCTAGCTCTTTCTACAGAGTGTTTTGCAACGGCATGAGCAATTTCATGTCCCATTACAGCAGCTAATCCATTAACATTTTTTGTAACCTCTAGAATACCTGAGTATACAGCAATTTTTCCACCTGGCATACACCATGCATTTTTAACTTTTTTGTTATCAATAAGAATATATTCCCAATCAAAATTTATTGTTGGATCAGGTATGTCATTTTGATTGAAATACACAGTAATTGATTTTTCCATTTTTTTTCCAATTTCTTTGATTTGATTTGTTGTTTTTAAATCATCACTTATCTTCGCATCTTTTTTTACTTTTTCGTATATTTGTGCTGCTTGTTTATTTAATTTTTCCTCTGGAATTAATTTTAGTTGCTTTCTATCTGTAATAGGAGCTGTAGTACAGGAATGAAGCAGCATAGAACAACATCCACAACCTACATATCCTAAAAATTTTCTTCTATTCATATTCTAAATAATTTGTTATTAATTGACTTATAAATAATCTTGATGGCTAAAAAAAGAAAAAATTCGATTTTGTTAAGCCTTAGAAACTACTTTATAACTGGTGTTGTTGTTTTAATACCTATAGGGTTTACTCTATATTTAACAATTTTTCTTATTAAAATCTCTTCTAAACTAGTACCAGAAGAAATTAATCCAAATAATTATCTGCCATTTTCAATTTGGGGTTTAGAAATATTACTTTCTGTAATTATTATAACTTTAATAGGAGGTCTATCACTTTCTTTTATTGGAAAAAAATTTTTGCAATTAATAAATGATTTATTTAAAAGAATTCCAATATTAAGAACTATATATTCTGCTGTTGGTCAAATGACCCAAAGTTTTGCACAAAATAAAAACAAAAAAAAATCAGTAGTTCTAGTAGAATATCCAAGAAAAGGAACTTGGGCAGTTGGCTTTGCTACAAAAAAAAACACTGGTGAAATAAAAAGAAAAACTAAAGAAAACTTGATAAATGTTTTTGTTCCAACTACTCCAAACCCAACAAGTGGATTTTTATTAATGTTTCCAAAAAAAGATGTTATTTATCTTGATATTTCTTTTGAGGAGGCTTCAAAATTTATTGTATCTGCTGGAACCTCAAATCCAAAAAATTAAACTAGATCATTTAAAATATCTGCTCGATCATATAATTTTAAAAGTGATGTATATTTGCTTAAGCTTTGACGCTCTAGTTCTATTTTTTTAACTTCTTTTTCTGCTAACAAAAAAAGATCTTCATTTAAAACAGGGTCTGCCAGTCTAAAACTTTGTAAACCACTCTGTTTGAAACCTAAAAGATCACCATAACCACGCAATTTCATATCTTCCTCTGATATTTTAAAGCCATCATTTGTATTCTTTAAAATATTTATTCTTTTTTTTGCTTTTTCACTTAAATTAGATTTAAACATTAAGATACAAAAAGATTCTTTATCGCCTCTACCAACTCTTCCTCTTAATTGATGTAGTTGTGATAAGCCAAATTTATTTGCATTTTCAATTATTATTATATTTGCATTTGGAAAATCAATTCCAACTTCTATAACTGTTGTAGAAACTAAAATATCTATTTTTTTATTTAAAAATTTTTCTAAAATATTATTTTTTTCGTCTTTATTTAAAGCTCCATGCAATAGACCAACTTTATTTTTAAATATCTTTTTTAGACTCTCATATCTTTTTACAGAAGATTGATGATCTAACTTTTTTGATTCTTCAATTAAAGGACAAACCCAAAAAACTTGATTTTGTTGATTAATTTGTTTTTTTATAAACATAATAACATCATTAATTTTACTTTCTAATTTACTAAAAGTTTTTATTTCTTTTCTAATTTTAGGTTTATTTTTTATTATAGATGTATCCATATCTCCGAAAACCGTCATTACCATTGTTCTAGGTATAGGTGTCGCTGACATAACAAGAACATCACAATTATTACCGCCTTTGTCGGAAAGCCTTTTTCTTTGTTTGACACCAAACTTATGTTGTTCATCAATAATTATTAAACCAAGATTGTGATATGCAATTTTTTCTTGAAAAAGTGAGTGTGTTCCTATGATAATATTTATAATATTATTTTTTAAATCTCTTAAAATTTCTTTTCTTTCTTTATATTCTGTTTTTCCGGTTAAAATTTTAATATTAATATTTTTATCAAATAATTTTTTCGCTAGATTATAGTGCTGTTTGGCAAGTATTTCTGTTGGTGCCATTAAACAAACTTGAAAACCACTTGAGATAACGTTCAATGATGCAATTAATGCAACTATTGTTTTTCCACTTCCTACATCGCCTTGTAAAAGTCTAAACATTTTCTGATTTGATTTTAAATCGTTATTAATTTGATCTATTGCAACTAATTGATCTTTTGTTAAATCAAATCCAATACTTTTTGTTTATATCTACAGCAACCCATTTTGGTATTTGTTTTTTAAAATTGAGATTTAGATTTGACAAAGGTAAATATCCATCAACATTTATACTAAACCCTTTTTTTATTGGGTACCAATTTCCAATAGGTTTAGAGTAAAGTTTTTTTAATATATTAGATTTATGATTAATCATTTTGTTATTAATGCTAGATATTTTTTTTAAATTTTCATCATTGTAAATGTTTTTTTCAATGATGCTTTTTTTCCAGTCTATATTTTTAAAAGATAAGGCTAAATCATGAAAATCTCTACTTCCGGATAATAATATTTTATCTTTTAATTCATTCAATTTATCTAATTCATTTTCGATAATTTTTTTTTGTGATAATAAATATATTAATTGTTCATACTTTTTATTGATAAAAAAACTACTTTTGTTTAATAAAAGAAATAACCCATGTGACGAATGTTCTAAGTTAAGCATTTCATTTGAAAAGATAGATTTACCTATTACTGGGTCATGTACAATCGGGCTTATTTTGCCTAACCAAGGATCAGAAATTATTCTCATGTTGTGAAATGAATCATTATGATAATTTTGTGTAATTACTTGATATGCTGAAAATTTAACCCATTGATTAAAGTCAATTCTGTTAAATAGTTTTTTAATATATTTAGAGTTATTTTCTGATTTAATAAGAGTGTTTAAAAAAGTAATTAAATCATTTTTATTATTGCTATCTACTTTATTAAAGAGAGCAACTTTACTCCATGAACCATGACTACCAAACAAATCATTATCTAGACCAACTATTGCTTCAGAAAGTATTTGTTCCCCTTTGTATATATTTACAGGCATAATTTTATTTCTTCTAAGGAAATTTTCATTTATTCTTTCACTTTTTATATATATGCCATGACTTTCATCGTTAATATAAAGCTCAACCAAGCTTAACTTTGGAGATAAGATACCTATTTTAGTAGCCAAGCTTCCTGAAAAATAGCTTTCTAGATCAAAAGGTATGTACTCAAAATATCTATGTCGATCAAATAACTCATTTCTTTTAGTTCTAATTCTCCATTTTTTTTTTTCAAAAAGCCAATTAGCTGGATTGTCTCCACTATGTCTAATGCTGATTTCTTTAACATCATTATTGACAAAAAAAGCTTTTTGCCAAATTTTCGTTGAATTAGGAACTTCTTCTAATAAATTTTTCTGAGATTTAACACTTATAAATAAAGAATTTTTTGTCAAACCTTCCTCAATATTACCAAA
>QCKR01000004.1 GCA_003215185.1 Pelagibacteraceae bacterium AG-410-D23 | reverse complement strand
TTTGCAATCAAACCCATGAATTGTCCCGGTTGTGTGCAAATTTTTAATCAAGGTTTAAAAAGTTATAGAGATTTACCTTTAAAAATGTCTGAGTTTGGTAAAGTACACAGATATGAACCTTCAGGTGCACTTCATGGATTATTAAGAGTAAGAGCTTTTACGCAAGATGATGCACATATTTTTTGTACAGAAGATCAAATTACCCAAGAATGTTTGTCAGTAACAAATTTAATATTAGAAATATATAAAGACCTTGGTTTTGAGAATGTAATTTTAAAATATTCAGACAGACCATTAGTAAGAGTTGGAGAAGATAAAGTTTGGGATAAATCTGAAAAAGCACTGTTGGAGGCAGTGAAAGCTTCAAAACTTGAATATAGCATTAATAAAGGAGAGGGAGCTTTTTATGGTCCAAAAATTGAATTTGTTTTAAGAGATGCAATAGGAAGAGATTGGCAATGTGGAACTTTACAAGTAGATTTAAATTTACCTAGCAGGTTAGGAGCTACATTTGTAGATAAAGATGGTTCAAAAAAAGTTCCTGTAATGTTACATAGAGCTTTATTTGGTTCTTTAGAAAGATTTATTGGGATTTTAATAGAAAATTATGCTGGCAAATTACCATTTTGGATTAATCCATTACAAGCAATGATTATTCCAGTTTCAGATGAGTTTGATGCTTATGCAAAAAAAGTTTATGACAAAATTAGAAAAGCAGGCATTAACTGTGAATTAGATCTAAAAAATCACAATTTAAATTACAAAATTAGAGAACATTCTATGTCAAAAATTCCATTGTTATTAATATGTGGAAAAAAAGAAGTTGACAGTAATAGTATAACTATTAGAAGATTGGATTCTAAAAAACAAGATAGTATGGAATTAAATATTTTTTTAAAAAAATTTTCTGCTTTAAACAAAGCACCTTCATTTTAAGTGGCAGATATTAAACATAATTATTTTCAAAAAAGAACAAAGCCCAAAGGGCCAAGGGCAAATCACAGAATTAATTCTCCTGAAGTTCAAGTGATTAATAGTGATGGAGAGAATTTAGGAATACTTAATACAAGTGAAGCTATTAGTAGAGCTAAACAAGAAGGATTAGATTTAATAGAGATAGCACCAAATGCAAATCCTCCAGTTTGTAAAATTATTGATATGGGAAAATTTAAATACGATGCTCAAAAAAAGGCAAATAAAGCAAAAAAAAAACAAAAAAAAATTGAATTAAAAGAAATAAAATTAAGACCTGTTACCGAAATACATGATTACAATTTTAAATTAAAAAATGCACAAAGATTTCTTACAAAGGGAGATAAAGTGAAATTCACAATTAAATTTAAAGGAAGAGAATTGCAACATTCTAATCTTGGTCATGAACTAATGCAAAAAATTCAGGAAGATATTAAGGGCACTGGTAAAGTTGAATTATTTCCTAAATTTGATGGTAAACAAATGATTATGGTTGTCCAACCTTTATAATCTAAAATAATACTAGTTGTAAATTAATTCCAATCTTTGTATAAACTCCCCCAATTATGCCAAAATTAAAAACTAAAAGTTCAGCAAAAAAAAGATTTAAAATTTCTGCGAAAGGAAAAGTAATAACGCCACAAGCAGGTAAGAGACACGGTATGATAAAAAGAACAAATAGACAAATTAGAAATCAAAGAGGCACCACGGTTATGTCAAAGCAAGATGGTAAAATTGTTAAATCGTATATGCCTTATAGCTTAAGAGGATAAAATGACAAGAGTCAAAAGAGGCGTAACAAGTCACGCAAAGCATAAAAAAGTTTTAAAAGCTGTAAAGGGGCAATGGGGAAGAAGGAAAAATACAATTAGAGTTGCTAGACAGGCAATGGAAAAAGCAATGCAATATGCTTACAGAGATCGTAGAAATAAAAAAAGAAATTTTAGATCTTTGTGGATACAGAGAATAAATGCTGGAGTTAGAGCTGAAGGATTAACTTATTCAAAATTTATAAATGGTTTAAATAAATCAGGAATAAAGCTTGATAGAAAAGTTTTAGCAGAAATTGCCTATGAAAACCCTGAAGCTTTTAAAAGCATAGTCAAAAAAGCTCAAGCAGCACTTAATTAATCTTCACTATTGTTTTTCTTCTGTTAAGAAATAATCTGTATTTATGTCAGAGATTAAAAAAATAAAAGAACAGTATACTTCAAAATTAGATGAACTATTAGATCAAAATAAACTTAATATAATTAAAACAGAATTGTTTGGTAAGAACGGAATAATATCAACAAGGTTTAAACAACTAGGATCAATTAATGAAAAAGAAAGAAAAAGTTATGCTACAGAGCTAAATTTATTAAAAAATGAACTACAAGAATTGATTTCAAAAAAAAACGAAGAAATTCAAAACGAAGAAATAAATAAAAAACTTAATAACGATAAGATTGATGTAACTTTACCAGGAAGAAGTTATTTTGCTGGTAAAATTCATCCTGTTTCGCAAGTAATTGATGAAGTTACTTCTATTTTTTCAGAAATAGGTTTTTCTGTTGAAGAAGGACCAGATATAGAAAATGAATATTATAATTTTTCTGCACTTAATACTCCCGATAATCATCCAGCACGAGATATGCATGATACTTTTTATCTTGAACACTCTAAAGATTTGCTTTTACGTACTCATACATCACCTGTTCAAATTAGAACAATGTTGAAGGGCAAACCACCTTTTAAAATAATTGCGCCTGGAAGAACTTATAGACACGATAGTGACCAAACTCATTCGCCCATGTTTCATCAGTTAGAAGGATTACATATAGATAAAAATATAAATATGGGCCATCTTAAAGGATGCTTATATTATTTTGTTAAGAAGTTTTTTGAAGTTGATAAAGTTAAGATTAGATTTAGACCCAGCCATTTCCCTTTTACAGAACCATCAGCAGAAGTAGACATTGGATATAAAATACAAGATGGAAAAATAAAGATTGGAGAAGGTGACAAATGGTTGGAAATTCTTGGATGTGGAATGGTGCACCCCAATGTTTTAAAAAATGCAAAAGTAAATCCAAAACAATTTCAAGGCTACGCATTTGGTGTTGGAATTGATCGATTGGCTATGTTGAAATATGGAATAAATGATCTTAGAGCATTTTTTGAGAGCGATATTAGATGGTTAGAATTTTATGGTTTTGATCCATTAGATATTCCAACAAACTATAGAGGTTTAAGCAGATGATAATTTCATTATCATGGTTAAAAAATCATTTAGATACTAAATCAAATTTAAATCAAATAGCTGAGCGACTAACAGAAATTGGATTAGAAGTAGAAAATATAAAATCATCAAACGCTAATTTAGATAACTTTATTGTTTGTAAAATAGTTAAATCTCAAAAACATCCAAATGCAGATAAATTAAAGCTTTGCGATGTAGATATAGGCATTGGAAATTTAATTAAAGTAGTATGTGGAGCTCAAAATGCTAAAGATGGATTATTTACTGTTTATGCACCACCAGGCGCGACCATTCCTAAGACTAACATGAAATTAAAAATTGCTAAAATAAGAGGAGTAGAGTCCCAAGGAATGCTTTGTTCAGGTTATGAGCTTGAGCAGTCTTCAGATCAAGAAGGAATTCTTGAATTAAATAAAAAAGAAAAAAATATTGGTGAAAAATTCTTTAAAAATACTGGTGAAAAGACTATCGATATTTCAATTACTCCAAATAGACCTGATTGTTTAGGTGTTAGAGGTATTGCAAGAGACTTAGCATCCGCAGGTATAGGTCGTTTAAGAAAACAACCTATTATTAAAATAAATCAAAAATTTAAAAATCCAATTAAAGTTTCGATAAAAAAAGATAAAGGACAGGGATGTGGTATTTTTGGGAGTGTTTATATTAAGAATGTTCAAAACAAAGAAAGTCCAGAATGGCTTAAAAAAAGAATTATATCTTTGGGTTTAAAACCAGTTTCAGCAATAGTTGATATTACCAATTATATAATGTTTGATTTAAACAGACCCTTACATGCATATGATGCTGATAAGATTGATCAAGAAATTATAGTTAGAAACTCAAAAAAAGGTGAGTCTTTCGAGGCTCTGGATAATAAAAAATATACACTACAAGATAATATGTGCTCCATAAGTGACAAAACTGGCGTTTTAGGTCTAGGTGGAATTATTGGAGGAACTAGATCTGGTACAGAATTTTCAACTAAAAATATTTTATTGGAATCTGCATATTTTTTTCCGTCACCAATCAGAAAAACTTCTAAAATATTAAATATTGATACTGATGCAAAATATAGATTTGAAAGAGGTATAGATCCAGAATCTATAAAAATAGGTTTAGAGCTTGGAATGTGTATGATATTGGATATTTGTGGTGGTGAGGCAAGTAAATTGTCAATAGTTGGAAAAATAAAGGATGAAAGAAACATAATAAATTTAGAAATAGAAAAATTTTCTAAAGTAATTGGTTTTTCAATTACTAAAGCAGAAGTAAAAAAAATTTTATCATCTTTAGGTTGTTCTGTAAGTATGAGTGCAAAAAAAATGAAAATTTTACCACCTACTTGGAGACCAGATATAAAGGAAGATATAGACCTTATAGAGGAGCTAACAAGAATTAAAGGTTATGACAAGGTACCTTTAATAAATCCAGAAAAAGAAAATATTAAAGAAACATTAACTAATAAACAGAAATTATTTCATTTTGCTCAAAGATCTGTTGCATCAAAGGGATATACTGAAGCAATTACTTGGTCATTTACTGATTCCAAAATAGATAATTTTTTTTCAGAATCAAAAAGTGCAATAAAATTGTCCAATCCTATTTCAAGTGATTTAGATGTTTTAAGATCATCTTTATATTCAAATTTAATGATAAGTGCGAAAAAAAATATTCACAGAAATTTTGAAGATTTAATGCTTTTTGAGATAGGACCAGTTTTTAAAGGTAACAAACCTGGAGAGCAAACAACAATAGTTGGTGCAATTAAAACAGGAAAGTATTCAAGAAAAAATTGGATAGAAAAAGAACGAAACTTTGATGTTTATGATATTAAAAATGATGTTTTAAAGACTCTTTATGAGATTGGTATAAATATTGAAAAGATAAATGTAAGTAATAAAACAAAAAAATGGTATCACCCAGGAAGATCAGGTTTATTATCTTTAGGTTCATCAAGTGGCCCAGAATTGGCATACTTTGGGGAAATTCATCCTTTTATTGTTAAAAACTTAGATTTAAGAACTGAAAATGTTTTAGGATTTGAAATATTTTTGGACAACATTCCAGAGTCTAGAAAAAAAATTAGAGAGGCAAAACCTCAATTTATAGTTTCTGATTATCAAAAAGTTGCAAGAGATTTTGCTTTTGTTATTGATGAAAAATATAGTTCTGGAGAAATTATTAATTTAGTTAAAAAAATTGATAAACAATTAATTAAAGAGGTAAAAATTTTTGATGTTTATCAAGGAGATAATATTGCACAAGGAAAAAAATCTATTGCTTTTAATGTGACTTTAGAACCTAAAGATAAAACTTTAAGCGATAAAGATATAGAAGAAATCAGTAAAAAAATTATATTAATAGTTCAAGAAACTACAGGTGCTACTCTAAGATCGTAATGTCAACAATCGATCATATTAGAAACTTTGCAATTATTGCTCACATAGATCATGGTAAATCGACAATAGCTGATCGTATAATTCATAAATGTGGAGGCTTAACAGAAAGAGAAATGAAAGAGCAAGTTCTTGATTCAATGGATATTGAAAGAGAAAGAGGAATAACAATTAAGGCTCAAACTGTTAAACTTAATTATAAGGCAAGAGATGGAAAAGATTATATTTTAAATATAATTGACACTCCTGGACATGTAGATTTTAGTTATGAGGTTAGTAGATCCCTATATGCTTGTGAAGGATCTATTTTAATAGTTGATAGCACACAAGGTGTAGAAGCTCAAACTTTAGCAAATGTTTACCAGGCTCTAGACATTAATCATGAAATAGTGCCTGTGTTAAATAAAATTGATTTGCCAGCTTCGGATATAGATAAGACAAAAAAACAAATTGAGGATGTAATTGGTATTGACACAAGTAATTCTATAGAATGTTCTGGAAAAACTGGAGAAGGAATTGAAGAAATATTAGAACAAATAATTAAAGTATTACCCTCTCCAAAAGGTATTAAAGATGAAATTTTAAAATGTTTATTGGTCGACAGTTGGTATGATTCTTACTTAGGTGTAGTTATTTTAGTAAGAGTCATTGATGGGAAAATTTCAAAAAATATGAAAATAAAAATGATGTCGACAAATCAAGAATACGTCATTGAAAAAGTTGGAGTTTTTACCCCAAAACCAAAAAATATAGAAGAATTAAATACAGGCGAAATTGGATTTATTATTACAGGAATTAAAAAATTATCAGAAACTAAAGTTGGCGATACAATTTGTGAAGCTAACAAACCATTAAAAAATGCATTACCAGGATTTAAACCAAGTAAACCAGTTGTGTTTTGTGGATTATTTCCAGTTGATAGCTCAGAATACCAAAAGTTAAAAGATGGTTTAGCAAAACTCCAATTAAATGATGCAAGTTTTTCTTATGAGCCAGAAGCATCATCTGCTCTTGGTCTTGGTTTTAGATGTGGATTTTTAGGTTTATTACATTTAGAAATAATAACTGAAAGATTAGAAAGAGAATTTGATATAAATTTATTAACTACTACACCGGGAGTAGTATATAAGGTTCATCTAAATAGTGGCAAAGTAGTTGAGTTACAAAATCCTTCGAGCTTACCTGATCCAACCCTAATAAAATTTATTGAAGAACCTTGGATTAAGGCTACCGTAATTACTCCTGACCAGTACTTAGGCTCTATAATTAAATTGTGCCAAGATAAAAGAGGCATACAAACAAATTTAAGTTATTCTGGAAATAGAGCAGTACTTAATTATGAAATTCCATTGAATGAAGTAGTTTTTGATTTTAATGATAGACTTAAATCCATGACAAGTGGATATGCTAGTTTTGATTATGAAATTATAGGTCATAAAGAAGGAAATTTAGTTAAATTAGGTATTTTAGTGAATGCTGAACCTGTAGATGCACTTGCAATGATGGTACACAAAGATTTTGCTCAATCAATAGGAAGAGAGGTTTGCGAAAAATTAAAAGATTTAATTCCAAGACATAATTTTATGATACCTATTCAAGCTGCCATTGGTGGTAAAATTATTGCAAGAGAAACGATTAAAGGATTTAAAAAAGATGTTTTAACAAAAATTCATGGTGGAGGAGCTAGAGACAGAAAAAGAAAATTATTAGACAAACAAAAAAAAGGTAAAGTTAGATCGAAGCAGTTTGGCAGAGTAGAAATTCCTCAAGAAGCTTTTATAGGTGTTTTAAAAATAAATAAGGAAAAATAATGAAAATATTTGATTGCTTTTCATATTGGGATGAAGATCTTCTTTTAGATTTAAGACTTAATATTTTAAATGATTCAGTAGATTTTTTTGTAATAGTTGAAGGAAATAAAACTTGGCAAAATAACCCAAAAAAATTTCGTTTTGATATAAACAATTATAAAAAATTTAAAGAAAAAATTATATATGTAAAAGTAGAAGATTTACCTGACGGAGATAATCCATATCTCAGAGAAAATTTTCAAAGAAATTGTATTTCTAGAGGTTTAAAAAATTCATTAGAAGATGATTTAATTATGATTTCAGATCTTGATGAAATACCAAATCCTAAAAGTATATTAAAATTTAAAAAAAATATGAGATATGCTGTTTTTAAGCAAAATCATTATTACTATAAAATTAATCTTCAAAGTCAAAAAAGACCATATTGGCATGGAACTAGAATATGTGTTAATAAATTTTTAAAGTCTCCACAGTGGTTGAGAAATTTAAAATTTAAAAAAAGACCGTTTTGGAGAATTGATAAATATAGACTAAACAACATTATAGAAAATGGTGGATGGCATTTTTGCAATCTTAAAACACCTGAAAAACTTTTATATAAGTATCAAAATTTATGTGAAACAAATGATCCCCATGTTTTTAAAGAAAAAATAGATGAAAAATTTTTAAAAGTTGAAGAAATAAAAAAAAGAGTTAATTCTGGTTTAGATATAATTGGGAGAGAAGAAGTTTACAAAGCTCATAATTTGGACAGCTCTTTTCCTGACTATATACTTGATAATAAAGATCTATATAAAAATTGGATTGTTTAATTCTTATTTATAGCAATTCATTACAAAATAAACATATTTAGAATTTTTTGAATATCTATTCGAAATTGATGTACAATTTTTTCTTACATATTGATCAAATTTTTTATCATACTTTAATTCTAAAATTGAGTTGCTAGAATTTTTAAAAACAGGATTGTAGTTAAAGTGCATAAAATTTGTACCTTTTAAATTATAATCTATCGTTGCTCTGATTTTTTTGTTTAATGATATTAAATAAAATCTTTCATAATGAGTTGTTACTGTAGGGATTAATATTTTTTTATTTAAAATTCTATTTATTTTTGTAGTTATGTGCTTTACATCATTTAATTTTTTTAAATTTTTATTATTTAAATCTTTCATGTCATAAAGAATTTTATAGTTTAAAAAATTTTTTTTAACTTTAATTTCTAGTTTTGCATTTGAAATTAAAAAAATATCTTTTCCATACCATCGCAATCTAATTTTAGATTTATCACTTACGCCATCTAAATTTTGTTTTACGCTTGTATAATTATGATCGTCAAAATATAAAGAATTTACGTTTCTCTTTGGATGTTGAATGTTAAAATTAAAACTACTTTTGAAACTTTTATTTAAAAGATCTAGATGGTTAGTTTTAAATAACCACTTTCTTTCAAATCTAAACAAACTTTTATCATCATTTTTAAAATCAGGCTCATATAACATTAGAGTTTTCTCTTAATAAAATGAAATCTAATTTTGGAAATTTTTTTTGAAAATCTTTGTCAAGTTTTTCGATGTCTTTTAATGTATTGAATTTAGAAAAAAGATTAATATTAGTCCCGTCTGAGTTTTGTGAAATAGAAATTAATTCATTGCTATCACAGTGGTTAGATATTACATCTATTATAGATTTTAATTCAGAAGAGTTTAATTTTTTTTTTGAAACTACTGAAATATTAAAATTATCAATATTTAATTTTTCATCTTTTGTTCTGAACTTTTTTAAAATAAATATTATCAATATTGCAGTTAAAGTTCCTAGGGTAGTGATTATTAAACGACCTGCACCACAACCCAATCCAATTGCTATAATTAAAAAAAGAAAAACAAGTTCTTCAGGTTCTTTTATTGCAGCTCTAAATCTAACGATAGATAATGCTCCTACCAAACCTAATGACAAAGCTAAAGATGATTTAACAATAGTTATAATAATTGCAGTTGTTAGGCCCAAAATCATAAATGAATTAGAAAAACTTTTTACACTTGAAAGAGTTTGTGCAGTTTTATTGTAGGTTAACTGAATAAAAAAACTTAAAATAATCGCCACAACCATATTTAAGAAAAAATTAGTTGTATCTATTTGTATGTTTTGACTTACAAAAAACTGAAGATCAGATTTATTCATAATTAAAATAATACTTATAAATTAATATTATAATATATCCAAATATAAATTAATATAAACACAAGGTATTTAACTGGAGAGATGGCCGAGTGGTTTAAGGCGCACGCTTGGAAAGTGTGTGTACCCTCAAAGGTACCGTGGGTTCGAATCCCACTCTCTCCGCCATTAATTTCAGATTTAATGTTAATATATTAAACATATTTTAAAATAGCTATATAGTTGATTATTATGAAATTGATAAAAAAATTTTTACAAAATATTTTTAAGAAATTTTTTCAATTATTATTCAAAATGGTATATGGCACTGTTATTTACAGTGAAAATAATCTTAGTCATGAAAATATTTCAATTAATAAAATAGAAAATGACGATATAAGAAAATATGATAATGGGTTTTACTATACATACAGCATTTTAAATGGAAGAGTTTATACAGATCAAGTAGAAAATGTAGCTATAATAAATGGAAATAAAATACTTGATAAGATCTCATATCAACAACAGAAAGGTAATCTTAATAAATCATATACAAATGTAGTTTTAAAAAAAGGAACACCTAGGATAAAAAAAGAAATCAAAGGTAGAGTACTTTCACTTGCACAAGGAGCGAGTGGCCATGCAAACTATTCTCATTGGCTGTTTGATATTTTACCAAAAATTAAATTATATTCTAAAATATATAACATTGATGATTTAAATTATATTTATTTGAATAAATTAAAAAATTTTCAAAAAAATTCTCTTGATGTGTTAGGCTTAAAAAATGTTAAAATTTTGGACTCAAACAAATTTCGACACATACAAGCAGAAGAACTGGTTTGCATAGAACACCCTTCTTATTACGAAGGGTATATACTTGAACAAGCAAAGAATCTTCCTAATTGGATAGTAATGTGGCTTCGTGAAGTTTATCTTTCACATGCATCTAAATTTTCTTGCAACGATAAAATTTTTATTGATAGAACTCAATCACAATCTAAACATTGTCAATTTCAAAACGAAGATGAAATTACATCGTATTTAAAACAAAAAGGATTTACAAAATATAAACTTGAATCACTTAGTTTTTTTCAACAAATTTATTTATTTAAGAATGCAAAAATTATTATAGGCGCCCATGGAGCTGGATTTACAAATTTAACTTTTTCTAATAATGGTGTTAAGGTTATAGAAATAAGACCAAAAAATAATCCCAATACTGTTTATAGAAGACTTAGCGAGATAAACAAATTGGATTATAATTTAATCGAAACATCTCCTTTAAGTGAGACCTTAAATCAAAAGGGAGATATTTTTATTAATATAGAAAGTATAGAAAAAATTATTTAAATTTAATAATGAAAAACCTCAAAATTTATTGCATGTGCCTTGAAGATCATCATTTGGAAAATATTAAAGCTCTTAATTATATTCCAGTAGGTCTCGGAAAAAATAATTTTAGAAGTGAATGGCTAAGAGATTCAGTAGGACAAAATATTTCAAATAAAAATACAAATTATGGAGAATATACTTTTTACTATTGGTTTTGGAAAAATGAACTAGATAAAATCCCTGATAATTTATGGGTAGGTTTTAGTGGATATAGATATCATTGGAGCAATCAAAATAAAATAAAATCAGATGAACTTAATAAATTAATAAACGAAAAAAATTTTTCATCGTATATCTTAAAAGAGTCTGATCCATCATGGGAAAACTACGACGTTATTTTAGGAGACCCAATTTTTGTAAATGAAAAATATAAATTAAGTAAAATATTTAAAAAAGGACTTAAAATATTAAGTAAAAATATTTTTGCATTTAAAAAAGAAAATAGAACTATAAAACTTCAATTTGATGTATTTCATGGCCAAGGAATACTAGAAAAAGCGATAGATCTTTTAGAAGAAAATGAAAAAAAGGATTTTTTAAATTATGTTAATACCAGTTATTCATTTAATAGAGAAAATTTATTTATATGTAGATCAAAAAAACTAATGAACGCCTATTTTACTTCTGTATTTTCTTGGCTTGAAAGATGTGAGTCTGTATTTGGTTTTAATTTAGAAGGTTATTCAAAAACAAGAATTTATGCATTTTTAGCTGAAAGATATATTTCATATTGGTTTAATAAGTATTCGAATCCACTTGAATGGCCCATTTTTTTTTTCGACACAAATAAAAATAAAATAAATTTAATAAAAAAAAATTAATACTATTAATTTAGTTTCCAATATATATATTAATTTAAATTATGTTTAAAGATTATCCTCTAATGAAAACTAACAAAGGCTCGGTGCCTATGTTCTATCCTCATATTCCAAAAAAAACTTTAAAAACACTAAAAAAAGTTTTTAGTGGTAGATGGATTGGTGAAGGACCGTTAGTAGATCTTTTTGAAAAAAAATTTGCGGATAAGTTTACAAAAAATTTACCTTGTGTAGCAGTAGGCTCTGGAACAGACGCGTTACATTTATCTTATTTGTTAGCAGGTATAAAAAAAAATGATGAAGTTATTTGTCCAGTTTTTACTTGCACAGCAACTAATATTCCACTTTTATATATCGGTGCAAAAATTAAATTTGCGGATATTGACCCTGATACTTTTAATATTTCAATTGACCATGTTAAAAAATTAATTACAAAAAAAACCAAAGCTATTGTATTTGTTAACTATGGTGGTTTGCCCTGTGATCTTGAAGAGTTAAATAAAATCGCAAAAAAAAATAAAATTAAACTTATTCAAGACGCCGCACAAAGCCTTGGATCTACTTATAAAAAAAAACCAATAACAGAATATGCAGATTTTAGTATTTTTAGCTTTCAAGCCATAAAACATATAAGTTCAGGCGATGGAGGTTTATTGTGTTTTAAAGATAAAAAACTACTTAAATTAGCTAAAAGAATAAGATGGTTTGGAATTGATAGAGCGAAGAAGCAGGGCGGAACGTGGGAAAATGATATAAAAGAGATTGGATATAAATATCAAATGACAGATATAGGTGCTTCCATCTTAATTGAAGCACTTAAAGAATTTAAAAAAATATCAAGTCATAGAAAAAAAATATTTAACATTTATCTAAAAAAATTTAAAAATAATAAATATATTAAAATTGTTAATAAAAATGGGAATTTTACCCATAGTCATTGGATATTTACAATTATTACAGATCGCAAGGACTTCTTACAAAAAGGGTTAAGAATGGCAAATATAGAATCAAACCAAGTACATTTTAGAAATGATAGATATTCAATATTTAAGAAGTTTATAAAAAATAAAAAATTTCCAAACATGAACTTAATTCAAAACAAATACTTGGTTTTGCCGCTACATACTAAAATGTCAATTTCTGACGCTGTAAAAGTTGCTAATACTGTCAATAAAATACTGTCTTAAATATAGTATTTTTACATTTGTGAATTTCATTAATTTATAAAATATGATACAATTTTTTTTTCCTAAATTTAAAAAATGGTAAATAAAACATATCAAGCAGACTCTATAAAAGTACTTAAAGGTCTAGAAGCAGTTAGAAAAAGACCAGGTATGTATATAGGTGATACCGATGATGGCACAGGTTTACATCATATGGTTTATGAAGTTGTTGATAACGCAATTGATGAAGCATTAGCAGGATATTGTAAAAACATCGAAGTATATATTAATAAAGATGGAACTATAACAGTTCGTGATGACGGAAGAGGTATTCCTGTTGATATGCACAAAGGTGAAAAAAAATCAGCAGCAGAAGTGATTATGACCCAACTTCATGCAGGAGGAAAATTTGATCATGACTCTTATAAAGTATCTGGAGGTTTACATGGAGTTGGAGTTTCAGTTGTTAATGCACTTTCTGAAAAATTAGAACTTGAAATTTTTAGAGATGGAAAAAAATATTTTATTGAATTCAACAATGGAAATGCAAAATCATCACTAAAAGTAAATGGCAAATCAAAGGAAACAGGTACGCAAATAACATTTTTGCCTTCAAAAGAAGTTTTTTCAGATACTAAATTTAATTTAAATACTATCCAAAAAAGAATGAGAGAGTTAGCATTTTTAAATAAAGGAATCAAAATTATAATAAATGATCTAACGCAAAAAAAACCAAAAGAAATTATATTTAAATTTGATGGAGGGTTGTTAGAATTTGTTAATTTTCTAGATACAAAAAGAGAAAAATTAAAAAATAAAAATGGTAATGACTTATTTAAAAAACCAATTTTAATTGAAGGAGAAAAAAATAAAGTAGAAATCGAATGTGCTTTACAATGGAATTCAGGTTACGGGGAAGACGTATATCCATTTACTAATAATATATATCAAAAGGATGGAGGAACACATATTCTTGGATTTAGAAGTGCTTTAACAAGAACCATCAATAAATATGCTAATGAGCATAATTTATTAAAAAAAAACAAGTTAACAATTTCTGGGGACGATATTAAAGAAGGGCTCACTTGTGTATTATCAGTTAAAATTCCTGATCCAAAATTTTCTTCTCAAACAAAAGATAAATTAGTTTCATCTGAAGTAAGACCAATAGTAGAAACTGTTATAAATGAAAAATTGTCAATTTGGTTTGACCAAAATCCATCGTTATCTAAAATAATTCTTTCAAAAGTAATTCAAGCTGCACTAGCAAGGGATGTTGCTAGAAAAGCTAGAGAAAACGTAAGAAGAAAAGGTGCTTTAGAATTAACAGGCCTTCCTGGAAAGCTTGCAGATTGTCAAATATCCAAACAGGATGGGACAGAATTATTTATTGTTGAAGGAGATTCTGCAGGTGGTTCAGCAAAACAAGGAAGAAATAGAGAAAACCAAGCTGTATTGCCACTACGTGGAAAAATTTTAAACACTTATGTTGACACAAATGGTTCAAAAAAAAATGGAAAACAACATGATTTACAAACTAAGGCATTATCAAAAATGATTTCATCAAATGAAATTGTTACACTAATAAATGCTCTAGGGCTTGATCCAAAAGAAGAAGAATTAGACTTAAAAGATTTAAGATATGGAAAAATTATTATTATGACAGATGCAGATGTGGATGGCTCTCATATAAGAGCATTGTTGCTTACCTTTTTTAATAACCGACCATTTAATAAACTTATAGAAAATGGTCATATCTATCTTGCCCAGCCACCTTTATTTAAAATTAACAAAGGCTCAAAGGGAGTATATATTAAAGATGAAAAAGAGCTTCGAAATTATATTTTAAAAAATTCAAAAGAAATAAAAAAAATTAAAAAGGGATCAAAAGAATTTGAAAAAATTTATTCAGAAGAAAGGGCCAAGTTAAATATTCAACGTTTCAAAGGATTAGGCGAAATGAATCCCGAAGAATTATGGAGTACTACTCTTAATCCTGAGACTAGAAATTTACTACAAGTTCAATATTCAAAAGATCTAAAAAAAGATCAAGAAATTATACATACATTAATGGGTAATGATGTATCTTTAAGAAAAGATTTTATAGTTTCTAATGCAATTGATGTATCAAAATTAGATATTTAAGTAATGAAGTTTCAAAAGGCTTCAAATATATATTCGCTTAATAGATCAACATATTCCAATTTAAGGTGGATTGCTTATTTAGGTCAATTAACTGCAATTTTGGTTGTACAATTTTTATTAGAATTTAAATTTAATTATTTTTACTGTATTACAATAGTTTTTATAAGTGTTTTAACTAATATTTATTTAGAATTTAAAATTAAAGAAAATCAATTAAATAATTTTAAGTCTACTATTTTTTTATTTTATGACATTACACAATTAGGAATTTTACTTTATATTACTGGTGGAATTACAAATCCATTTATAGTTTTAATTATAGTTCCATCAGTTTTTTCCTCTCAGTTCTTGAACATTTATAGTTCTATAATATTGGTTTTATTTACAGCTTTTGTATTATTATTATTAACTTTTTTTTATTATGATTTGCCTCATCCTGATACATTACATTTTCATGCTCCAGACTACTATTTATATGCTGTTCCACTTTCAATCTTTATAGGGCTAGTTTTTCTAGTATATTTTGGTGTTAAATTTGGAGAAGAGAACAGAATCAGAAAAAAAGCATATGATAAAATACAAGAAATAATGGCAAAAGAAAATGAGCTCTTGTCTTTAGGAGGACAAGCAGCTGCGGCCGCTCATTCACTAGGAACACCACTTTCAACAATACTACTAACAGCAAAAGAATTACAAAAGGAATTCAGCAAAGATAAAAAAATAAATAAAGATTTAGAATTATTAGTTAGTCAAAGCAAGAGATGTAGCGAAATACTTAAAAAACTATCATTAAATCCAAATATCGAAGATGATTTTATTGATACAAAAGTTTCTGTAAAAGATTGTATAAATGAAATAGTTAGATCTTTTCGAGAAATTAGTACAAAAAAATTTATAGTAAATTCAGATAATTATCTAAATAAAATATATACAACAAAATCAATCGAGATAATCTATGGATTTAGAAATTTTATTGGAAATGCAAACAAATTTAGTAATGAAAAAATTGAGATTTTTGTTATCAGCGATGAAAAAGAAACAAAAGTCATTATTAATGATGATGGACCAGGTTTTCCAAAAGATTTAATAAATAAAGATAAATTGGGTGAGCCATACATTAGAACTGTTGACCAGAATTATATTTCTAAATATGGATTGGGATTAGGAACATTTATTGGAAAAACACTTTTAGAAAAAAACTTTGCAAGTATATTTTTTAACAATAAAATTGAGGGAGGCGCAGAAGTTACTATTAAGTGGAAAAATAGTGATTTAAAAAATATTTAGTTTAATTTTCTTTTATTATCAAATAAACCACTTAACTGTTCAATCATTACATCACCTAACTCTTGTACATCTGTTATTTTAATTGCTTTATTGTAATATCTGGACACATCATGTCCTATTCCGATAGCTAAAATTTCTATATTACTTTTATTTTCAATAAATTTTACAATTTTTTTTAAATGTTTTTCTAAGTAATCACCTGAGTTTACTGATAAAGTTGAGTCATCAACTGGTGCTCCATCTGAAATTACCATTAATATTTTTCTTTCTTCTTTTCTTTTTGAAAGTCTATTGTATGCCCATAAAATTGCCTCTCCATCTATATTCTCTTTTAATAATCCTTCTTTAAGCATAAGACCCAAGTTTTTTTTTGCTAGTCTATAATGTGTATCAGCGTTTTTATAAATTATATGTCTTAAATCATTTAATCGACCTGGATTTTTTTGTTTGTTATTATTGTTCCAAAGCTCTCTACTTTTTCCACCTTTCCAATTTTTGGTAGTAAAGCCCAAGATTTCTACTTTTACCGAACATCTCTCCAAAGTTCTTGAAAGAATATCAGCACATAATGCTGCTATTGTTATTGGTCTTCCTCTCATAGATCCTGAGTTATCGATTAATAAAGTTACAACAGTGTCTTTAAAATCTAAATCTTTCTCTTTTTTAAATGACAAAGAGTGATAAGGATCCATAATAATTCTAGGTAACTTCGAGCTATCTAATAGCCCTTCTTCTAAATCAAATTCCCACGATCTATTTTGCTTAGCAAGAAGTTGTCTTTGAAGTTTATTTGCAAGTTTAGTTACGAGATCTTGAAAAGTTATTAATTGTTGATCCAAATTATTTCTTAATTTTTGTATTTCTTCTTCAGTCTCAAGCTTTTCTGCTTTTGCAATTTCATCAAATTGACTTGTAAAAATAGTATAATTTTTGTCAATTGTATCAATATTCATTTTTTGAATTACATTTTCAGAGCTTTGCTTTTCAGAATCTGTATCTACAAGTTGTTCGTCCATAGAATAATCATCAAAATCATATTCACCATCAAGACCAGTTTGAGTTTCTTCCTGTTTATTTTGTTCTTGCTCCCCCTCTTCTTGGTTTTGGTTGTTATTATTTTCTGCTTTATTTTGGTCGTCTGAATTTTCATTTTTTTCTTCATTATTTTCACTATCAAAAATACCCATTTCTTCTAATATTTTAGAGAATTTTGAATTATACAGTTCTTGTTTTTCTATATTTTGGTGCAAATATTTTATGTGTTTATTCAGTGACTCATTAAGTTCTTTTTCCCAGAAACTTAAAATTTTTGTAGAAATTTTATTAAGTTTTATGTTTAAAAAATTTTTTAGCATATATAATTCAAATGCTTCAGAAACATTGACATCTTCTTTACTTTTTAACTGATCTTTTCGTACTAAGCTTAACTTTTGATAATAATTTTCATTAAAATTTTTTGAGATTCCTTTTAACATTTTTGAACCAATGAGTTCATATCTAATCTTTTCAGATATTTTGTATAAAGATTTACATGAGGAATTTTTTGGTAAATTTTTTTTATAAATTTCTATATTAGAAAATTTCTTTCTTAATGCTTCAGAATCGGCTTCAGCTCTAAATCTTATGAAATCTTGTTTATTATTTAGATTATCTAATTCAAAAAAATTAAAATTTTGAGAACTAGCATTTTTTTTTACAATATTTATTTTGTAATCATCAGAAATTACTTTTACTGTGGAGATTAAGGCTTGCTTAAATTTTTCTTTGATATTATTTTCTTTACCCATTTACATCTGAACATTAATTAGAGACTCTGGAAGATCCTCCCCAAAACATCTTTGATAATATTCAGCAATTATATTTTTTTCTAATTCTTCACACTTATTTAAAAAAGTTACTCTAAAAGCGTAGCCAGTATCTTTAAAAATAGAACTATTTTCTGCCCAGTGTATAACGGTTCTAGGGCTCATTACGGTAGATATATCGCCTGCAATAAAACCTTTTCTAGTTAATGATGCTACTTTTATCATATTTGCAACTTTTTCTTTCCCTTTCGTATTATTTAGATTTTTATTTTTTGCTAAAACAATTTCCATTTCTTTTTCTAAATCTAAATAATTTAATGTTGTGGTTATATTCCACCTATCTAGTTGCGCTTGATTAATCTGTTGAGTTCCAGTGTAAAGTCCAGTTGTGTCACCTAATCCTACAGTATTAGCAGTAGCAAATAATCTAAAATAACTATTTGGTTTTATAACTTTATTTTTTTCTAATAAGGTTAAACCACCTTCTGCTTCGAGCACTTTAGTCATAAGGAAAGCAACATCAGGTCTCATCGCATCATACTCATCAAAAATAAGTGCTACTGGATTTTGAATTGACCAAGGTAGTATACCTTCTTGAAATTCAGTTATTTGCTTTCCATCTTTAACTACAATTGCATCTTTTCCAATTAAATCAATCCTACTAATGTGCGAATCTAAATTTACTCTAATACACGGCCAATTTAATCTAGCAGCAACATTTGTTATATGAGTACTTTTTCCTGTTCCATGATAACCATGCACAATTACTCTTTTATTGTATTTAAATCCAGCCAGGATTGCTAAAGTTGTATCTCTATCAAACTTATAATCTTTATCTATCTCAGGAACAAATTCATTTTTTTTTGAAAAAGCCTCTACTTCCATATCGCTATCTATCCCAAAAGTTTGTTTAACAGAAAGTTTTATATCTGGTTTTGAATTTAAATTAGGTGTCAATTTTTCCTCTATATGTATTTTTAAGTTGAGTATAAGCTAATGTTATAATTTTTAGTTTTTCCTCGTATTTTTTATTTCCTGAATTCATATCAGGGTGAAATTTTTTGACAAGTTTTTTAAATTTTTCTTGTATTTTTTTCCATTTTAATCCCACAGAAACACCAAGCACGCCAAATGCTTTAATATCATTATGATTAAAATTAAATTGATTCATATGGTTCAATTGGCTTTTTAATTTTGAACTATCAAGTTCATCTTTTAATGCATTATTCCATAAGACTTTAAAAAAATTATCTGCAGAACTAAAGCTTTGCGTTGGTTTATGCCATGTAAGATCAGATTTTAAAAAGTTAATTATTTGTTCATCATTCATACCTGAAAAATAATTCCAATTTTTATTAAATTCCTTGACGTGCTCTAAACACAGCAGTCTATAATTTTTGCTATTATCCTTTTCTATTGGAGCTTTATATTCACCAATTTCAAAACAATTATTCCAATCACAAATATTTTTCATGATATATAATTATAACAAATATTTTTTATGGAAATAAATAAATTAATTTCAATTGTAAAAGAAAAATTACAAAAAAACGTTGCTATTGAACATCTTATTGTTGAAGATAAGACTTTTCTTCATGAAAAACATCTAAGTCATGAAAGTGGAAAATTTCATCTCAAATTAACAATTCATTCTACAGAGCTAAAAAAACAAAACAAAATAATTGCTACAAAAAAAATTTACAAAATATTGAGCAGTGAATTAAAACAATACATTCATTCAATACAAATTTTAATTATTTAATTCATTTAATAAAAATTTTTTTAAATTATTAATTTCCGCATAATAATTATATGTTGTGTAACCAATTTTTTTTATAAGTACCAAGTTAATTTTGTTGTTTTTATTTTTCTTGTCTTTTTGCATGAAGTATAAGATCTTGTTAATATCTTTTTTCATAAAATAATTTTTAATTTTATTAGGCAAATTTAAACTTTTTAAGTGATTAGTTATAAGAATATAATCTTTTTCAATCAATAATTTTTTATTAAATGAAAAATTAATTGCAGTGCTTATCCCAAGTAACACAGCTTCACCATGATTTAATTTTTTTGAAAATTTTAGTGTTCCTTCATAAGCATGTGCGAATGTGTGACCAAAATTTAAAACTTTTCTTAAATTTTTTTCATTTTCATCTATTTCAACTATTTTTTTTTTTATTAAACAACTTTTGTATATAGCTTTTTGTATTAATAGATTATTCAAATTTAAAATTTTTTTTGCATGTTTATCAAGAAACAAAAAAAATTTTTTATCTTGAATAAGAGAATGTTTTAAAATTTCTGCATAACCACATACAATTTCTCTTTTTGGTAAAGTTTTTAAAAAGTCAATATCAGTTAAAACTAAACTTGGTTGATAAAATGAACCAATTAAATTTTTTCCAAACTTCGTATTTATTCCAGTCTTTCCACCTATTGAAGCATCTACTTGAGACAACAAAGTTGTAGGAACATTTATAAATTTAATTCCTCTTTTAAAAATACTTGCTGCAAATCCTGAAACATCGCCAGTAATACCTCCTCCAATTGATATCAAACAATCATTCCTATTAAAGTTTTTTTGCAAAAGTATTTCTAAAATCTTATTCAATTTTTTTATATTTTTGTTTGTTTCTTTTGAGTCAAATAAATAAATAGTTGTCTTTTTTTTATACAGAGAAGATTTAATTTTTCTTATAAATTTTTTTGGTACTTTTTTATCTATTATTAATAGGCATTGATTAAAATTTAAGGAGTGGTTTTTTAAAATATTTAATAATCTTTTTAATAAATTATTTCCAATAATAATAGGATATTTATGGTTTTTAGTTTTTATTATTATTTTTGCTGTTTTCATATAAATTTAATATTTTTTTTACTATATTTAATTCAGATAGTTTTTCACAACTTATTTTGTGATTAGCTTTAGAATAAGTTTTGGATCTTTCAATAATAAGACTTTGTAACTGCTTCTCATTTAAACCTTGTGAAATTGGTCTTTTCTTATTTTTTTTAATTCTTTTAATCAATGTTAAAGAATCCCAATCTAACCAAAAAGTCATACTTTTAATCAGGGTTTTTTTTCTTATATTTTCATTTAAGAAGCCCCCTCCACCAAGAGAAATAACTGAACTTTCGTAGTTTAAAGTATTTAATGTGATTTTTTCTTCCAAAATTCTAAAAAAACTTTCTCCTTTTTGATCAAAGATTTCTTTAATTCTAATTTTTTGTTCATTTTCAATTATTTTGTCTACATCATAAAATTTAAAACCCAATTTTTTCGAAAGCAATTGACCAATGGTTGATTTTCCAGAGCCCATCATGCCCACTAATACAAGGTTTTTTTTTGATTTCATAATTTTCAGTATTGAAAAATCACAAATATGTCTTAATTATTTGTCCTAAATTAGAATATATGCAATTTACAAGAAATTCAAGTGGCAGTAAGTCAGGCAATTTTATTAAACTATTAGTTAAATTAGTTTTTATTTTTCTAATTATATTTTTATTAGTTTTTTTGGTTGATAAAATTGAATTTCCAATTCCAAAAAAAAATATTGAAAAAATAATTCCAAATGAAAAATTTAAAATTGTTAAATAATAAAAATTTTTCAATATTAATAATTTTTTTTTCAATATTTACTAAACAAGCAATCTCAACTGAACCTGTGGATATATGGAACATAGAAAAAACAGATAATCAAAAAATTGAAAATAATGAAAATTCTCAAATTGATATGAGTGAAGAACTTTCTTCAAATTCTATTTTAAAAATTCAAAAAAACAAAAGAAAAGAATTTGAAATTAGTGAAGAGTTAAACTTATCCTCAAAAAATTTAGATATTGTAGGAATATATGATCCTTCAGATAATAATCTTTCAATTGATATGTGGATTAATTCAAATGGATTAAAAATATTAGAAATTATGAATAAAATCCAAGGTCTTGATTTGTCCGAAGACTCTTCTGATATTCTTAATATTGCTCTTTTAACAAATTCATATTTTCCAAAGAGAGATATTACTAAAGAACAATTTATAAAAATAAAAACTGACTGGCTGCTTAAACAGGAAAATCTTAATTTAATTGAAATTTTTTTACAAAAAAATGAAAATTTGACCACTGAATCAAAATTAATTAAGTATTATTTAAATTATTATTTATCTAGATCAAATCTTTCAAAGGCATGTGAAATTTTTGATAAAGTAAATGCTTCAGATAATGATGAATATGTTACAAAATTTAAAATCTATTGTTTAGTTAATTTAAACAAAATAGAAGAGGCACAATTACAATTTGATTTATTAAAAGAAACAAATTTTAAGGACGACTTCTTTGAAAAAAAATTTGCATATTTAATGAATTATGCTGAAAATGATTCTAGCAATATTTCTGAAAAAACACTATTAAACTTTCATTTATCTCATAGAACAAATTCTAATTTTACATATGAGCCAAAATCTAATACTTCCAAATTAATTTGGAAATATTTATCATCATCAAATTTACTAGAAAGCGTTGATCTTATCGATTTAGAAGATAAAGATAAAATTTTCTCTGTTGAAAAAGCGACTCATGAAAAAAATTATAAAGAAGAGGAATTATTTACTCTTTATGAACGTTTTATGTTTAATATTAATCAGCTATTAACTGTTGATGAAAGTTACAAACTTTTACAAAAATCAGAATCAAGAGCACTTCTTTATCAAGGAATTTTATTAAATAATGAAACTTCGAAGAAAATTAAATTAATAAAAACATTAAAAAATTCATTTGAAGAAGACAATATATCTAATGCTTTTGAGTTTAAACTAATTGAATTTTTAGAAGAACTAAACGAAGAGGAAATTCCTTCAAATTATACAAATTTTTACACATCAAATTTAATTAAAGATAATAAGAATAATAAAAAAATAAAAATTAATAATAAAATAATTCATCAATCAAAGCTTATAAATTACTTCAAAAATGGATCTAAAAACAAAAATATTGAAAAAGATCTAGAAAATATTTTAAAAAAAGTGAAAAAAGATAAAAAATATATTTTTTCTACTAAAGATATAATGCTTTTAGAATCACTAAAATCAGATGGAATTCAAATTCCAAAAAAATATCAAGATATTTACGAAGTGATTGATCCAAATATACCTTACGATATTCAAATTTTAATTAATAAAGGAGAAGAGGGTCTTGCCTTATTAAGGTTAGTAGAGGTTATAGGCGAAGACAATATAAGCGATTTAGGTCCTGAAACATTGTATTTTATTGTAAGTATTTTAAACCAGCTTGATATAGATAAATTAAGAAATCAAATATTATTTAAAGTTCTTCCTTTAAAAGTTTAGAAATTGTAATAAAATAATAAACTTAACTAAACATGACTATAAGAAAAATTTTAACTGAACCAAATAAAATACTTAGACAAATATCTAAACCTGTAAAAAAAGTTGAAGATGAAGAAAGAAAATTGATGGATGATATGCTTGAAACTATGTATTCAGCAAATGGAATAGGTCTTGCAGCAATACAAGTTGGTATACCAAAAAGAATTATTGTACTTGATATAAGCAGAAAGGAAGATCAAAAAAATCCAATGTTTTTTGTAAATCCATTAATTATTAATAAAAACAAAGAACAGAATACTTACGAGGAAGGCTGTTTATCCGTGCCAGATCAATTTGCTGAAATTGATAGACCTAGTAAGTGTGAAATAGAATATTTAGATTATTATGGTAAAAAACAAATTCTAAAAGCCGAAGGTTTATTGGCAACTTGCATACAACATGAATTTGACCATCTCGAGGGAATTTTATTCATTGACTATCTATCAAAATTAAAAAAAAATATTATAATTAAAAAACTTTCTAAGCAAAAAGTAAAATCTGACCGAATAGTTGTTTAATAGATGTTAAGAAAAATTATTTTTATGGGTACACCATATTTTGCTGTGCCTATTTTGAAATCATTATATCAAAATGGTTATCCTATTTCAGTTGTTTATACACAGCCACCTAAAAAATCTCATAGAGGACAAAAAATAAATAAATCACCTATTCAATCACTATCAGAGGTATTGAATATTGAATTTAGAACGCCTATTACTTTAAAAAACAACAATGAAGAAAAATTTTTTTTAAAAGAGTTAAATGCAGATATAGCAATAGTAGTTGCTTATGGGCAAATAATTCCAGCTGATTTTTTTGATTTAACAAAAAAAGGTTTTATTAATATTCATGCATCCTTATTACCAAAATTTAGAGGCGCTGCACCTATACAAAGAAGTATTATGAGCTTAGAAAAAGAAACTGGAATTAGCATTATGCAAATAGTAGAGAAACTAGATGCCGGACCAATATGTAATTCTTACAGTTTAAAATTATTAGAAAATGAAAATGCAGAAAGCTTGTCAAATAGACTATCACTACTTGCAGCAGAAAAAATTATAGATGATGTTGAAAATATTTTAAATGACAGAGCTATTTTCAAACATCAAGATGGTAGTAAAGCAACATATGCAAATAAGATTTTAAAATCAGAAGGAAAAATAGACTGGGGTGAAAATTCAAAAAAAATAATTGGAAAAATTAATGCTTTATATTTGAATTCAGGTGCTTGGTTTATTCATAAAGGAGTACGCTATAAAATATTAAAGGCAGAAATTTCTAACAATAAAGGAGAACAAGGATTAGTTTTAAGTGATGATTTAGAAATAGCATGCATTGATGGTTCAATTAAAGTTGTTGAAATTCAAAGAGAAGGAAAGCGTCCACAAAAAATTAGCGAATTTATGCTTGGTTCTCAAATTAAAAAAGGATCAAATTTAAAATAATGCACAGATATCAAATCTTAATTGAATATGTGGGTACAAGATTTGTAGGTTGGCAAATCCAACCAAAAGGCCAAACAGTTCAGAAATTAATACAAAAAAAACTATCAAAACTTTTAAAGGAAAAGATTATTTTAATAGGTTCTGGCAGAACAGACTCCGGGGTTCATGCGATTGCACAATCTGCTCATTTTGATGTTTATAAAAAAATTATTGACTTAAAAAAATTTTTAAAATCTTTAAATTTTTTTTTAAACGATAAACTTGTTTCTATTCTTAGTATAAAAAAGAGAAATAATAATTTTCATGCAAGATTTTCCGCAAAAAAGAGAATTTACAAATATGTTATTTTTAATCAATATAGTATGCCTTCAATTGAAAAAAATAGAGGATGGCATATAAAAAATAAAATAGATATAAATTCAATGAAAAAAGGTGCAAAAAAACTTGAAGGTAGGCATGATTTTTCAGCATATAGATCATCAAGTTGTTCTGCAAAAAGTCCAATAAGAAGTTTAGATTTAGTAAAAATAAAAAAAATAAAAAATACAATTGAAATTAAATTTAAATCTCAATCTTTCCTTCAACAGCAAGTAAGGTCTATGGTTGGTTGTTTAAAAAATTTAGGAGAAAAGAGATGGGATTTAAAAAAGTTTCATAATGTATTAGTTAAGAAAAATAGACACTTGTGTGCTACACCAGCTCCACCACATGGTCTTTATTTAGAAAAAGTTATATATTAATTCTTCTAATTTTTTTAAATTTTTTACTTATTCTCCAGCGACTTTCTGATCTAACGATGTAACCACAGCAATTAATAGATTGGCATTTACAAGGAAACTGCTTGTAATCAGAGTCGTAACCAAAACCATAGTCACAAGTTATTTCTTCACCTTTTTTAATTTTTCTATTTGAAACAACCCAAATTTTTAAACCTGTTCCTTCATATTCTGCATTGTTTGAGCATGAATGATTGATTAAACGTGCCGTATTCCAGGAAACTAAACCATCCAAGTCATACCTTTTATTTAAATTAAATAAATAAATTGGTTTTGAATTATCAAATTTATCAGAATCTTCAGTTTGTTTTTTTGTTATAATATTTCCTACATATTCTATAATTTTAGTGTTTGCTTTAATATTCTTGGTAGCGTAGAGACCTCGTCCATTTCTATCTATATTTGATTTTTTTATTTTATATAATTTCATTAGGTCTATTTACGATAATTTTTTAAAATCTCAATTAAATTCTAAAAGTGCATCTACATGCTCGTTTGCACTTTCAGCTAGAGCATTTAAATCATATCCACCTTCTAAAATAGATACAACTTTTCCATTACAAAACTGTTTAGTAGTTTCCAAAACTCTTCTGGTTATTTCGTAATAGTCTCTAGATTCCAAATTTAATTGGCATAAAGGGTCATCCTTGTGAGCATCAAATCCTGCTGACATTAATACAAATTCAGGTCTAAATTCTTTTAATCTTTTGAGCATGTGTTCGTAGGCATCAAAATATTCTTTTGAGCTTGTGCCAGCAGGTAGCGGAATATTCAAAGCATTATTGTGATCACCTTTTTCATGCTCTGTTCCACCTCCTGGATAATATGGATACTGGTGTAAGCTTGAGAAAAAAATATTTTCATTAGATTTAAGAATATCATAAGTTCCATTCCCAAAGTGACAGTCCCAGTCTAAAACGGCAACTCTTTTATATTTGTATTTAGAAATTAGATAATTTGCGGCAACACTAATATTATTTATTACACAAAAACCCATTGCTTTACTTTTTTCAGCATGATGGCCTGGAGGTCGAGTTACACAATGAGCGGCTCCAAACTCTTTATTTTCAACACCATCAATTGCAGCAATTATTGAACCAACTGCATCAAAAGTTGCATCTTTACTACCAGGTGAAACGACTGTATCACCATCTAAAAACACTAAACCTTTTTCTGGAAAAGTATTTTCAACTGTATCTACATAACTAGAGGAATGTGCTTGTTTAATAATGTCTTTATCAAAACTAACTGGATTTTTCCAAATCAATTTTTTATTTTTTTTTAATTTTTCAAGTATTGAAGCTACTCTTGAGATACTCTCAGGATGTCCAGAACCAGTATTATGATTTAAAGAAGATTTTGATGTAATTATTGCTGTTTTCATTAAAAATAATTTTCTAAAATTTTATAATATATTTTAGTCAATTTTTTCAAATCAGAAATTGGCGATCTTTCATCAACCATGTGAATAGTACTGTTTCTTAGTCCTAACTCTAATCTTGGAATCGAGCCTAAAAAACGGCTATCACTTGTACCACCTCTACAATTTAATTTTGCAGACTTGCCAGTAACTTTTTTAACAATTTTTTTAACCATATAAATTTCTTTATTTGGCTTAGTATAAAAAGCTTCTCCACTTACTCTATATTTTATTTTTGTTTTACATTTTTCTTTTTTTGCAACTGTGTTAATTATCTTGCTTAGCTTTTTCTTTAAAGAAGATGATTTATGTTTAGAATTAAATCTTACATTAAATTTTGCGCTGGCAGATTGAGGCACTACATTTTCAGATAAATTATCTACATTCATTTTTGTAAACTCTAAATTAGATGGAGGCATAAATTTAGTACCATTATCTAAAGATGAACTTTTTAATTTTGATATTACTTTTGCTAAGGCTGTACATGGATTAATATAAGACCCAGCAAATGCAGAGTGACCGCTTTTTCCATATATAGTTACAATTCCATTCATGGATCCACGTCTTCCAATTCTTATTTCATCTCCAACTGATTTACTTGAAGATGGCTCTCCTACTACAGAAAAATCTATTTTTTCACCTTTTCTTTTTAGGTATTTCATAACTGCTGGGCAACCGTAACCTGTTGTTTCTTCATCCGCTGAAATAATAATTGAAATAGATCCTTTAAATTTTTTATTTTTAATAAAACTACTAACAGCGCTTATCCAACAAGCAACACCACCTTTCATATCTTGAGATCCTCTACCATTTAAATATCCTTTTTTAACAACAGCTTTAAATGGTGAAATTTTCCAATTATTAAGATTGGCAACCACATCAGTATGACCTAAAAAATTTATATGTGGTTTAGATTTACCAAGCCTTGCATATAAGTTTAATGCTGGTTTTGTTCCAGTTCCTTTTGATTTTATTATTATACATTTAAAACCAATAGCAGTAAGTTTTTTTGATAAGAGTTTCATTATACCCCTATCTTCAGTTTTAACTGTTGGAAATCTTATTAGCTGTTGAGCTAATTTTATTTCATTATAAGTTTTCATTAATTTATTCTCTTAAAAGATCGTTAATTGAAGTCTTTGATCTAGTTTTTTCATCAACTTGCTTAATTATCACTGCACAGCTTAAAGATGGTGCAGAAGGATTTTTTTTATCAGGAAGAGTACCTGGTACAACAACAGAGTATGGAGGAATTTTTCCATACGTAATCTCACCTGTTGACCTATTTACTATTTTTGTAGATTGTGTAATTAACATTCCCATGCTTAATACTGAACCTTCTCCAACAATAACTCCTTCTACTACTTCAGACATTGCCCCCAAAAATACATTATCTTCAATAATTGTAGGTAATGCTTGAGCCGGTTCAAGAACTCCACCAACACCACTTCCTGCAGATATATGACAATTTTTTCCAATTTGACAACAGCTACCTGCTCTTGCAAATGTATCAATCATTGTTCCAGTGTCTATATATGCTCCAATATTAACATAGCACGGCATTAGAACTGCGTTTTTTCCTACAAAAGATCCTTTTCTAACTGGACTATTAGGAACCATTCTAAAACCTGCTGCTTCATGTTGCTCCTTAGTCCATCCCGCTGTTTTGCCTTTAAGTAAATGAGCTTTATCAAACCAACTAGAGTATGGTCCATTCAAATTTTCAACATAAATGCCGATACTGCGGCTGGTGCTATTGCAAAAAAACTTAAAGCTAGAAGATTGTTAATTATAAGTGATGTTGAAGGCGTACTAGATCAAGATAAAAAATTAATCACAGAAATTAATAGTGCTAAAGCAAAAAAATTAATTGACCAAGAAATTATATCAGGAGGGATGATACCAAAAATTAATAACTGTTTAGATGTTGCAAGTAATGGTGTTAAAGGTGTAGTCATAATTGATGGAAGAAAAGATCATTCAATTCTTTTTGAATTACTTTCTGATAAAGGGTCTGGAACGCTAATAAGAGAATGAACGAATTAAAAAATATAAAAAATTTTATCTTTGATTGCGATGGTGTATTGTATCAAGATTTAGAAGCAGTATTTGGTCAAGTTAGTAAAAGAATGACTGAATATATTTCAAAAAAACTGAATTTGGATTTAAAAAAATCAAAAGAATTACAAACAAATTATTTTCATAAATATAACACAAGTTTAAATGGATTGATGATTCACCATGATGTAAATGCTACAGAATTTCTTCAATATGTTCATGACATAAATTTAGATTTTATGAAAAAAGATTTAGTTTTAAGAAAAGAACTTATAAAACTCGATGCTAAAAAATTTATTTTTACGAATGGATCACATGATCACGTTAAAAATATAACTAAGCATCTAGGTATTGATGATTTA
>QCKR01000003.1 GCA_003215185.1 Pelagibacteraceae bacterium AG-410-D23 | reverse complement strand
AGAAGGTGTAACTCCAACTATTCAAGGAAGGGACTTTGTTGTAGCAACTCTTGCAGCTCCAACAATAATTAAAGAGCCTGAAAAACCTGCTGAAGAAACTGCTGAAGGTGCTGAAGGTGCAGAAGGAGAAGTTAAAGCTACTGAAGGTGCAGAAGGAGAAGTTAAAGCTACTGAAGGTGATAAAAAAGAAGTTGAAAAAAAAGAAGCAGATAAAGGTGGCAAAAAAGAAGATAAAAAAGCAACTCCAGAAAAAAAAAAATAAATTAAAGTGTCAATATTTCCTAATTAAAAAAATATGCTTCTATTTGTAGGCTTAGGCAATCCCAGTCCAGACAATGAGAATAATAGACACAATATTGGTTTTAAAATCATAGATGCTATTAATCAAAAATTTAGCTTATCAAAGCAAAAACCAAAATTTAAAGGTTTGCTAACTACGGGACAAATTGGAGATAAAAAAGTTTATGCCATTAAACCATTAACCTTTATGAATAATTCAGGAATTTGTATTCGTGAATTAATTGAATATTTTAAAATTGATGCCGAAGATGTAATGGTTTTTCATGATGACTTGGATATTAATTTTGGAAAAATTAAAGCAAAATTTGGAGGCTCAAGTGCAGGTCATAATGGAATTGAATCTATAGATAAATTCATTGGTAAAGACTATTCAAGAATTAGAATCGGAATAGGAAGACCAAACGGAAAGATTCAAAGTGCAGACCACGTTCTAAAAGACTTTAACGAAGAAGAACAAAAAGAATTACAAGACATAACTGATTGTATAATAAAATCTCTTACAATTTTACTTGATAAGAAGTTAGATTTATTTTCTAGCACAGTTAACAATAGATAATAATAGATGGGCTTTCGTTGTGGTATTGTTGGTCTGCCAAATGTTGGCAAATCTACACTTTTTAATGCTTTAACAAACTCAAGTAAGGCACAAGCCGAAAATTTTCCTTTCTGCACAATTGATCCAAATGAAGGTGTAGTTCCAGTTCCAGATAACAGATTAGACAAATTGGTGAAAATATCTTCTTCTAAAAAAAAAATAAATACCACAATTTCCTTTGTTGATATTGCTGGTTTAGTTAAGGGTGCCTCAAAAGGAGAAGGTCTCGGCAACAAATTTTTATCTCACATAAGAGAAGTGGACGCAGTAATCCACATGATTAGATGTTTTGACTCTGAAAGTATTCAAAACGTAAATCCAAATGTAGATCCTGTTAGAGATCTTGAAATAGTTGAAACTGAAATGTTGCTTGCTGATCTTGAATCAATTCAAAAAAGACTAGAAAAAAAGAAAAAAAAATTGTTAGAAAATGATCAACTAGAAGTACTTGAAAAAGGTCTAGAATGTATAAATAATAACCAAAATTTGAATATTCTCTTAAAAGAATATGACAAAAAAACATTAAACCAAACAGGACTTCTTTCAATTAAGCCAAAGATATTTGTTTGTAACGTAGATGAGCAAAGCATAAAAGATGGCAACAATTATACTAAAAAGTTTATAGATAAATACGGAAAAAATAACACAATAATTGTATCTGCAGATATTGAAAATCAAATAAATCAACTAGATAAAAATGAAAAAAATAATTATATGAAAATGATAGATATTAAAGAAACAGGTTTGGATACTATCATTAGAAAGGGATATGAAATTTTAGAATTAGATACTTTTTTTACATCTGGACCAGAAGAATCAAGGGCATGGACAATTTCAAAAAATTGTACTGCTCCTAAAGCTGCAGGTGTTATTCATTCAGATTTTGAAAAAGGATTTATTAGAGCAGAAACTGTTAGTTATAAAGATTTTATAAATAGTAACGGATGGACAAATTCGAAGGCAAATGGAAAAATGAGGCTAGAGGGTAAAGATTATATTGTAAAAGATGGTGAGGTATTAAACTTTAGGTTCAACACGTGACCAAACTCGTTTCATACTTAGATAGGCTAATAAAGCTAAGATAATTAAATATATTATTGCTTTAAAACCAATTTTATGTCTGGCTTCAAGATGAGGTTCTGCTGACCAAGCAAGAAAAGTCACAACGTCTTTGGCCATTTGCTCTTCAGTTGCTTCTGTGCCATCATTGTATTCAACTAAACCATCAGATAAAGGGTTTGGCATTTTTATTGCATTTCCGTACATATATTTATTGTAATAAACTCCATCATCTAAAATTATTCCACTTGGCGGATCTTCATATCCTAATAAAACAGAATATACATAATCTGCTCCACCACTTCTTGCTTTTACCAAAACAGACATATCTGGTGGGTAAGCTCCTCCATTTGAAGCAATAGCTTCTTTATCGTTCAGATATGGATTTACAAATTTATCTGAAAGTTTTGCTGGTCTAGTAAACATTTCTCCATCATCATTTGGACCATCTGTTACTTCAAAATTAGAAGCAATAGCCTTTGCCTGTTCTTCAGAAAATTCTGGACCACCTTTTTCCGACAAATTTCTATAACTCAAATATTTCATTGAATGACAAGAAGCACACACTTCCTGGTAAACTTGATATCCTCTTTGCAATGACCCCCTATCAAACTTTCCAAAATATCCTTTAAAACTCCAGTCTGTACTTAATAATTTTTTTTCTTCTTCTGCTGCAACGCTTATTACTGAAAAATTAGTTAATAAAAAAATTAAACAAATTGTTTTAAAAATATTTTTCATAATACTAATTAAATAAATCTTTTTTTTTAACCATTTCTGGATTCGAAGAGCCTCCGAGTACTGGTTCAGTAATGCTTTGTGGTACTTCAAGTGTTTTTTCTTTTTTACCTAATATTGGTAAAATAATTAAAAAATGAACAAAATAATATGTTGTAGCTATTCTAGCTATTAATAAATATGTTCCTTCAGCAGGCATTGCTCCCATATAACCCAATAAAATAACATCAATTACTAAAATCCAATAAAACTGTTTGTATAAAGGTCTAAAAATTGCCGATCTAACTTTTGATGTATCAAGCCAAGGTAAAATTATTAATATAAAAATTGAAGCAAACATTGCAATTACTCCAAACAATTTATCGGGCACTGATCTAAGAATTGCATAGAATGGTAATAAATACCATTCAGGAACAATATGTGCCGGGGTAACCATTGGGTTGGCCTCAATATAATTATCAGAATGTCCTAATATATTTGGAGCATAAAAAACAAAAAAAGCAAATACAATTAAGAAAAGTAGTAAGGCAAACAGATCTTTAATTACTATATATGGATGAAATGGAACCGTATCTTTTGACGGTTTTTTTAAATCTATTCCTACTGGATTATTATTACCTGGAACGTGCAAAGCCCAAATATGTAAAATTACTAAACCAAAAATTAGAAATGGTAAAAGATAATGTAAACTAAAAAATCTAGTTAAAGTTGGATTATCTACTGCATATCCTCCCCATAACCAGTTTGTGATACTTTCACCGACCAAAGGTACTGCACTAAATAAATTTGTTATTACTGTTGCTCCCCAAAAACTCATCTGACCCCAAGGCAAAACATATCCCATGAACGCAGTCGCCATCATTAATAAATAAATTATCATTCCAATAATCCATATAACTTCTCTGGGTGATTTATATGATCCGTAGTACAATGATCTAAAGATGTGTATATAAACAGCTAAAAAAAACATTGATGCTCCATTAGCATGGACATATCTTATTAACCAACCATAGTTTACGTCCCTCATTATATGTTCAACGCTGTCAAATGCTAAATCTGCATGAGCAACATAATGCATAGCCAATACAACTCCAGTAATTATTTGAGCAATTAAACAAAAAGTTAATATGCCTCCAAAGGTCCACCAATAATTTAAATTTTTTGGAGTCGGATATTCTTGTAAATGAGCACTTAAAGATAATAAGGGTAATCTATCGTTAAACCATTTGCCTAATTTTGATGATGGAACATAGTTATGATCACTCATTAAATTTTAACCTATTTTTATTGTATTACTATTTAGAAATTCGTATTTGGGAACTTCAAGATTTGTGGGTGCCGGGCCTTTTCTAATTCTACCAGATGTATCATAATGTGACCCATGACATGGACAAAACCAACCATTGTATTCACCCTTATCTCCAAGAGGCACACACCCTAGATGGGTACAAACCCCTAACATTACTAACCACTCAGGGTTTTTTGCTCTATCTTCATCTTTTTCAGGATGTGGAAGATCTTTTAAATCAACTGATCGTGCTTCTGCTATTTCGTCTTGTGTTCTTCTTTTTATAAAAACTGGTTTTCCTCGCCAAAGAACTGTTATCGATTTTCCAGGTTCTAATGAGCTAACATCTACCTCTGTGCTGGCAAGTGCTTTTACCGATCTGTCTGGATTCATTTGATCCACTAATGGCCAAACTGCTGCACCAATTCCAACTGCTCCAATTGCATATGAGGCTGTAAACAAAAAATCTCTTCTTTTTGGTTTTTTTTGATCTGACATTTTTTAAATTTATGGTTATTCTTATATCTAATATATGATTTAATTTAAGAAAAAAGTTTTTTTATGCGACAACAACGACCTCAAAAAAACATGAATTTAAGGCCCAAAATTGCTCTTTATGAACCTGACATACCTCAAAATACTGCAGCTATTATTCGTACTTGCTCATGCCTTGGTGCTATGATCGAAATCATTGAACCTTGCGGTTTTATTTTTAACGATAAACGTTTTAAAAGAGTTGTTATGGATTACCTGGATGAAAAAATGATAAAATTTTATAAAAATTATGATGATTTTTTTCAAAGCAAAAAAAAAGAAAAAGAAAGAATTATACTTATGACAACTAAATCTAAAAATTCTTACACTAAATTTAACTTTAAAATTAATGATACAATTTTATTCGGCAGAGAAAGTGCAGGTGTTCCAGAAAAAATACATCAATCTGTTACTGATAGATTAAAAATACCTTTGGCTTTTGAAAAAAGATCTTTAAATTTAGCTTCTTCCGTTGCGATAATACTTTCTGAAAGCCTTAGGCAGAATAAATTGATTTAAAAAATGGACATTAAAAAAAAACAAAAAATAGTTAAAAAGTGGTTTGTTGAATTACAAAATATAATTTGTAAAAGCATCGAACAATTAGAAAAAGAATATGGTTCTAAAAAAAAATTTAAAAGCAATAAATGGAAACATGGAAATTTTAGAATAATTGAGGGCGAAGTATTTGAAAAAGGCGGTGTTGCTTTTTCAAATGTAATAGGTAAATTTCCAAAAAATTTTGCAAAAGGAATTCCTGGCACTAAAAACAATAACAAATTTTGGTCTTCAGGAGTTTCTGTAGTACTGCATCCAAAAAATCCTCATGTTCCAGCTATGCATTTTAATACTAGGTTTATTTGTACAAAAAAAAGTTGGTTTGGTGGAGGTATGGATTTAACTCCTTGTATATCTGACAATAATCAAAAAAAAAATTATCATAAAGAATTAAAAAAATTATGTGATTCACATAATAAAAAATATTATATAAAATACAAAAAATGGTGTGATAAATATTTTTATTTACCGCATAGAAAAGAAGCAAGAGGCATAGGAGGTATATTCTTTGATTATAAAATGGAAAATTGGAAAAAAGATTTTCTATTAGTTAAAGATGTAGGAATTACATTTATTTATTTACTAAAAAAAATTACACAAAAAAAAATGTTTTTAAAATGGTCAAAAAAAGAAAAAGATATTCAGCTTTTAAAAAGAGGAAGATATGTTGAGTTTAATTTGTTATATGACCGAGGAACAAAATTTGGATTAAATAGTGGTGGCAACCCCAAAGCAATATTAATGTCTATGCCACCAAATGCAAAATGGAAATGAAATGGAAAAAGAACCAATAACAGTTAATGGTTTAAAAAATTTAAAAGAGGAATTGATTTTTTTAAAAGAAAAAAAAAGGCCTGAAATAGTTTCTGCAATTGCTGAAGCTAGATCTCATGGGGATTTAAAAGAAAACGCTGAATATCACGCAGCGAAAGAACAACAATCTCATAATGAAGGAAGAATAGAAGCAATTAATGACATTATTGCTAGAGCTAATGTTATTGATGTTACTAAACTCACTAATGATGGAAAAATAATTTTTGGTTCAACCGTGTATTTGGAAAATTTAGATACAAATGAAAAATTAGAATATAAAATCGTTGGAAAAGATGAAGCAGATCTTAAAAAAAAATTAATTTATTATAAATCACCAATTGGAAAAGGATTAATAGGAAAAAATATAAAAGATTTGGTTGAAGTACAAACGCCAGCTGGTGTCAAAAATTTTGAAGTTAAAGATGTAAAATATATTTAATTTTTAACTATTTGAGAAATTTCTTTTTCAGAGATTTTAAAATTATTCTCAATCCATTTTTCTTCAATTTTTTTTAATTTTATACCAATCATTTTTCCTTCCGACATATCATATGTTCTAATCAAATCTTTTGCTTTTATCGGAAAAATTGGTGTTTCTTTATCTTTAAAAAAAGCTAACAAATCTATTAATTTTTTATTTTCCAATTTAGATCTAATAATTTCAAAATATAAAAGGTCAAGAAGAGACTGTTTTCCATTATTATAAAGAATTTTCCAAAGATTTTTTTCGGATAAAGTATCTTTGTTAATTTTTTCCTTATAAAATTCTTTCAAAAATAAAATTCTTTTTTTATTTGTTTTTGAAAGATTATGTTTAAAAAGAAAGTAATCAACATTATCTGTATCATCAAGCAACATTAAAGAAATTAAAACAATATAATCAACCTCTCTAATTTTAGATTTTACAAAATTGTTTGTTTTTTTAAATATTTCTAAGTTTTTGAATTGAGGAAAAATTAAACTAACTATTTCTACACAAAAAGGATCTTCAAATAATTTTAAAAAACTAGGAGACTTAGTTATTTTATTAAATTCATCTAATAGTCTATCAGATGATATGTTTAATATTCCTTTTATATTTTGTTTAATTGTTTTTTTTATCTTATCGTTATGTGGTTGTTTGCTGTAATTAATAAAAAATCTTATATATCTAAGTATTCTAAGATAATCTTCTTTTATCCTTATTTCTGCATCTCCAATAAATTCTATTTTTCCATTTTGAAGATCATTTTTTCCTTCAAAGGGGTCAAATAAATTTCCTTCTAGATCTGAATAAATAGAATTAATTGTAAAATCTCTTCTAGAAGCATCTTCATACCAATCTTGTGAAAACACAACTTTCGCATGCCTTCCATCAGTTTTTATATCTTTCCTTAAAGAAGTAATTTCAAACTTTTCATTATTTACAATTGCTGTAATAGTTCCATGATCAATTCCTGTTTCATAAAATTTTATATTACTTTTAGTTAAAGCTTCAATACAATCTCTGGGTTTTAAATTAACTGCAAAATCAATATCATCTATAGCTTCATTATTTAAAATCTTTCTTATGCACCCTCCTACATATCTTATTTCACTATTTTCTGAATAATTTTCAATTGAAGAAAATAATTTTTTTATGGATTTTTTTTTTTTTAAATTTTCAAATGAAGATATTTTATTATCTTTTTTTTTTGAAAAGTAAAAAATTTTATTTATTAAATTAATCATATCTGGCTGGGGTGCTAGGATTCGAACCTAGGATGGCGGTACCAAAAACCGCTGCCTTACCGCTTGGCTACACCCCAAAATTAAATTCATATATCACAAAAAAAATAAATTATATAGTTTTTGATACAATGTACCAATAGTTCTTATACTTTCTTTTAAAAATTCTTGCTGCCTTATTAGCTGCCTTTTTGGAATCAAAATAAGCTACAATAGCAGAACCTGACCCTGTCATTCTCACAAAATTTATTTTTGGTAATGTTAAAAGAAAATTATTTAAATTTTTAATTTTTGGATATTTTTGAAACACAATACCTTCGAGGTCATTGACTAATTTTACTAAATTATTTGTCTTTAAATAAAATTTGCTATTTTTTGTATAAACAGATTTTGAATATTTTTTGACACTATTATAAATTTTTTTAGTAGAACAACTGATACTTGGTTTTATAATCAAAACATAAAGATTAATACTATCAGTCAACCTTTTAATTTTATTATTTTTTAATAAAATAGAATTTTTTTTTTTTAAACCTAAAGGGACATCGGATCCAATTTTGTATGCTAATTCATAGGCTTTTTTATTAGATATTTTTGCAATTCTATTTTTAATAAAATATTTTAATAAATTTGCCGCATTCATTGATCCTCCTCCCATGCCTGATTTTTGAGGAATATTTTTTTTTATTATTATTTCAAATTTTTTGTTTTTAATTATATTTTTTTGTTCTAATAAGTTTAGTAGTTTATAAACAGTATTATTTTTACCTATTCCTTTTGAAAATTTTCCCGTAAAAGAAATTTTGTTTTTCTTACTCATTATTTGTCTAATCTTTATTTCATCAACAAGTTGAACAAATGTTATTAGACTTTCAATTCTATGGTGTTTGTTTGGAAGTTTTTTTATTACATTAAGAGACAAATTGATCTTTGCCCAAGAATTAATTTTATCAAAATTCATGTTTTATGTTTTTTTTGGTCCTTTTAGGAGTTTAAGAAAAATTTCCTTTTTCATTTTATTTTCAGTATCTTTAAAAGTTAAAACATTTTCCCAAAAATATTTTGCCTGCAATCTTCTTCCCAACTTCCAAAGTACGTCTCCATAGTGATCATTTACAATAGGATCTCTTGGCATTAATAAAACAGCTTTTTTTAATAAGCTTTCTGCTTTCATATAATCTCCTATTAAATAGTAGGCCCACCCTATTGAATCAATTATGTAAGGATCATTTTTTTTTTGTTCATATGCTTTTTTTAACATTTCAATAGCTGTATTAATTTTATAATTTCTTTCTAGCCAAGAGTAAGCCAAATAATTTAATACGTACGGTTCATCAGGATTAATTTCTAATGACATTAACATATCTTCATCAGATTTTTTTTCTTTTCCAAGTCTTTCATAACTTCCTCCTCTACGGTATAAAATGTCTGCATATATAAGAGATTTATTATCCAATTGTGATAAGACTTTCGAATAATATTTTATTGATAATTCATATTTTTCAAACCCTTTGACAATATTTGCCATATCATAAATTATTTTTAGTGAAGGATTTTTAATTTTATTAAATTCTTTCTTAATATAATTTAGTGATTCTTGAGAATTTTTTTCTTTTTTAATTATTTCAGAAATTTTTTTTATTTTATACCAATGGTAAATTTTATTTTTTTTACTAAAATTATTAAGAATTTTTTTTGATTTATTATAATTTTTACTTTCAAAATAATTTTCAGCTAATAAAGATGAGTTAAATGTAAATTTTGAATTTAAATAATTAGATAAATTAAGGTAAAAATTAGACTCCTTTAAAAAACCTTCACTTGAATATAAATTTGCAATTAAATAAAGAAACTCTCCAACTATATCATTAGGATTTTGGCAGGAAAAAATTTCCTTAAAATTATTATAATTTTTTTCTTCCAGCCAATTTTTTGATTGTGAAACAAGTAAAGTGCTATTTAAATAATTTATTTCCTTATAAAATGTTTTTGCTTCAGAGAATTTTTGTTTTTTTAATAAAAAATTGATATAAAAAAAAACATACCTTGAATAACCTCTTTCTTCTGCATTAATTAGATTAAGAAAAAAAGATTCTGTCCTTGGATTATCTAAATAGCAATTTTGAAAAGCCTGATTAACTAAACTTAAATTTCTAAATTCATTCGATAATTCGTCATTAATTTTTTTGTTTTTAAAAAGATAAATATATTCCTTAAGTCCTTTCGAAATAATATATTCAAAAGTTCCTTCTTCTTCATGTTTTGTGAGACCTTCTAAGGAGATTGTCTTATAATTATTGTTTTTAATACTATCTAATACAAGCAATAGTTGGGCTTCAAAGAAATCAGAAAAATTTTTATTTTCCAATGACTTAATTTCAGTAATAGCTTTATCAATTTTTCCATTTAAGATTAGTGAAAATAAATATTTTTTAATATATGATCGATGAGATTCTTTTAATTTTTTTGAAGAATTGAAGAATTTTAATGATTTATTATATTGATTGGAATCAAATAATACTAATGCAGAAAAATAATTATAAACATTTTTTTCGTTGAAATTTAATAAATCTAATTTTTTCGAATGAGAAACGTTTTGATAAAAAAAAATAAAACAAAAGAAAATTATATTAAAAATTTTATACATTCTTTCCTTATTCTATGATTAAAAAGGACATAAATCAAAATGACATTTTATACTCTGAGTTTTTAAATATAATTGATTATAACTACATATTTAATAACGAACCTATTAAGAGGATGAAAACTAAACCTTTATTAGAATATACTTTAAACAGGCTAGAAAATCTTAAAGAACAAATACAAGAAATTAAAAATTGCAATCTAAAAAAAAATGCATCAAAAATTGTATTTGCTGATGGAAATGTAAAAAGTCAAATAATGATAATTGGTGAAGGTCCAGGACAAAAAGAAGATGAATTAGGAAAGCCTTTCATGGGAGATGCTGGTAACTTGCTAAACAAAATGCTTAAAGCAATAAATATTGAAAGGGAAAAAATTTATATAACTAATGTGGTAAATTATAGACCTCCAAATAATAGAAAACCTGAAACCTCTGAAATAAATAGATATTCTGAATTTCTTAAAGAACATATCTCAATTATAGATCCTAAAATTTTAATATTAATGGGAAGCACAGCTATGGAAGCAATTCTTGGAAGTAATAAAAAAATATCAATAGAAAGAGGTCAATGGAAAGAAGTGATTATCAAACAAAAAATTTACGAAACTATTGTTACATTTCATCCTGCTTACCTTTTAAGAAAACCCGATCAAAAAAAATATTCTTGGGAAGATTTAAAAATTATTCGTCAAAAAATAGATGATAAAAAAATATTAATCTAACAAATGAAAAAAATTATAGCAGGAGTTGACGAAGTAGGTAGAGGAAGTTTAATTGGACCAGTATATGCAGCTGCAGTAATTTTAAATAAAAATATTGACAAAAAAAAATTGAAAGACTCAAAAAAACTTTCAAAAAAAAAACGTCAAATTTTAGAAAAATATATTAAGAAAAATTCTCTTTGGGCAATTGGTTCTGCTTCATTAATTGAAATAGAAAAATTTAATATACTAAATGCAAGTTTGCTGGCTATGAAAAGGGCAATAAAAAAATTAAAGAAAAAACCTCAACTAGTTTTAATTGATGGCAATAAATCTCCAAAAATTAATTGTTGTAAAATAAAAAATGTAATTAAGGGTGATCAAAAAATACCTGAAATTTCAGCAGCCTCAATAATTGCTAAGGAATCTAGAGACCGTTTGATTACAAAAATGTCTAAAAGATTTAGTAGATATTATTGGGATAGAAATGCTGGCTATGGAACCAAAGACCATATTATTGCAATAAGAAAATTTGGTATCACCAAATACCATCGTAAAACATTCCAGCCCATACACAACATATTGAGTCTTAAATAATTTAAAGAACTACAGGACTCAAATTAGTTCAATCTCAGGTTGACGAAGGCTGAAAGCTGGAGTCTAATTGTTTTTTTAAAAATGATTAATCGAGAATTAAAAAACAAAATAATTAATGGCGACAGTTTAAAAGAATTAAAAAAAATTCCTGATGAAAGTTTTGATCTTATCTTTGCTGATCCACCATATAATTTGCAGTTAAGAAATCAATTAATAAGACCTGATAGATCAAAAGTAAATGCTGTAAATGATAAATGGGATCAATTCGAAAGTTTCAAAACTTATGATAATTTTACTACTAATTGGCTTAAAGAATGTAAAAGAATTTTAAAAAAAAATGGAAGTATTTGGGTAATAGGAAGTTATCACAATATTTTCAGAGTTGGCTCTAAAATCCAGGATTTAGGATTCTGGATATTGAATGATGTTATTTGGAACAAAAATAATCCGATGCCCAATTTTAAAGGAACAAGATTTACTAATGCTCATGAAACTTTAATTTGGGCATCAAAAGAAAAAAATTCAAAATATACTTTTAATTACCAATCTTTAAAATGTTTAAACGATGATCTTCAAATGAGATCTACATGGGATTTGCCAATTTGCAATGGAAGAGAAAGATTAAAAGAAAAAGGTAAAAAAGTACACTCTACTCAAAAACCTGAAGCTTTACTTCATAGAATATTATTAGCTTCTACAAACAAAAGTGATTTTATTTTAGATCCTTTTTTAGGGTCTGGAACTACAGCAGTAGTTGCAAAAAAAATTGGAAGAATTTTTTATGGAATAGAGAAAGAAAAAAAATATTTCGAAGTAGCTAAAAAAAGATTAAAAAATACTAAAATAATTGAAGATGAATATTTAGATGTAGTACAAAATAATAGGACAAAACCTAGAATTCCATTTGGTTCTTTGGTTGAGCTTGGTCTAATTAAACCTGGCACTGAAATTTACGATCAAAAGAAAAAAATAATTGCAAAAATAATGATAGATGGAAGCATTAAATATCAACAGTCAGAAGGTTCTATTCATAAAATTGCAGCAAAAATAATAGGTGCAGAAAGTTGTAATGGATGGACTTATTGGTATTATCAATCAGGAAACTCACTTAAACCGATTGATGAATTGAGACAAAGATTAAGACCAAATAGCTAATTTTTATAAATTTTACCCAAATAACTTTCTAAAAACTTATGATTTTTTGACAAATGTTTTAAAATTAAATTTCTAATAAAAATTGCTATTGGATTAGATAAGTGAAAACTAAAGTGGTTAATTTTTGATCTCCAATTAACTTTTTTAATTTTTTTAAGTCTTTTGTAATAATAATTATTAGTATTATTATTTATCTCTTCATAAACTTCTTTGGATGCCTCTATTGATTGTGATGCACCTTGTGCAAAAGATGGCGGAAATGCAAATAATGCATCTCCAACAAAATAAATTTTTTTTTTTGAAAAGATTTCTAACTTTTTACTCACATAGACCGGGAAAAATTTAATATTTTTTAATTTGCTATTTAAATCCAACGAAGTTTTTTGGAATATTTCTTTCGTTAAAGATTCTAAAAGTTCATTATTTTTAAAAAGATTTTGATTTATAATTTCTTCTTTGCTAAGTTTTTTTCTGATTATAGATATAAAGTTGAATTCTTTACTTTGATTCACTGGATATATAACAAAATGAAAATTTGGGCCTAAATATAATGAAATATCATTGCTATCCATATTTTGAATATTTCCTCTTAAAGCTACTGAATTAAAAAATTTAGGACTTGTATCTTTTTTAAAAATAATTGACTTTGTTTTTGAAAAAACACCATCAGATACAACTAAATAATCAAATTCTTCAATTAATTTATTTGATAGGTGTAGCTTAATTTTTTCCCCATATTCTAAATTTTTTAATTCTATATTATTTTTAATTTTTTCGGCCGGTATATTGCTTAACAAAAATTTGATTAATATTGATCTTTTAAGAGTAGTGTATCTAATGCTTTCATTATTAAATTTTGATATATCTATGTCACATATTTTTTTAGATGTCTTGGCATTAAAAAAATTAACTTTTTTTGGAAAGGATATTTCATGAGCAGCTATATTTTGAAAACCTATTTCATTAAGCAATTTAATACTATTGACAGAAAGTTGAATTCCATATCCATCATTTAGATCAATTGCAGATTTTTTTTCAAAAATAGTGTAGTCATAATTTTGTTTATTTTGTAATTGATTTGCAAAATACAAACCTGAGATTCCACATCCAATTATAGCAATTTTTTTCATTAATATTTTGAGATTGATTTAAATATTTTTTTAGTAAACGATGGCAAAATCTTACTTTCAATATTATTTTTATCTAGCATATAGCCGTTTTTTATTTTTGGTTTTTCATTTTTTTTATTTAAAATAATTTTCATATTCATATTTGATATTTTAATATTAATTTTTCTACTAATTGACGATATAAACTTCTTTTTTTCAACTTCTCTCATTGGAAAAATAAGTAGATTTTTTAAAAAATTAAATTTATCGTTTTTTATTAATAAATATTTATTTTTATTGTTATAAATTGCTGCTTCAAAATATTTTATTTTATTAAATTTAATTTTAGATTTTATTTCAAAATTATTTTTTTTAAAAGATATACAATTTTTTGAAATTGGGCATTCTATACAAATTGGATTTTTAGGTTTACAAATCAATGCTCCTATTTCCATAATTGCCTGAGCATATTCACTAGACCTTTTTGATTTACCGAAAAAAAAAATTTTTTTGTTTAAATTATCTTTAGTTATTTCATTTTTTTTTTTTAAACAAAAAATCCTTTTTAAAACTCTTTCAACATTACCATCTATAGGAATAATAGGCTTATTAAATGCTATAGCCAAAATTGCTCTTGAAGTGTAATCACCTATGCCTGGTAGCTTTTTTAAATCTTCAATGTTTTCTGGTAAATTACCTTTAAAGTCTGAGATAATTTGCTTTGAGGTTTTTCTCAAATTTCTAGCCCTTGAATAATAACCTAGTCCCTCCCAACATTTCATCAATTTATCACTATTAACTTTTGCAAGACTCTGCATATTAGGAATTTTATTAATAAAATTTTCAAAATAAGGAATTACAGTTTTAACTTGTGTTTGTTGCAGCATGAACTCACTTACTAAAGTAAAATACTGTTTCTGCTTTTTAGATGTATGTTTTCTCCAAGGTAAATGTCTTTTATTATTATCGTACCAATTAAGAATTTTATTTGATATGTTCTGTTTCTTCATATGCGTTTTAAAAATTATACTAGGCAGAGAAAGAAACCAATTCAAGGTTTAAGATCATTCAAAGATAGTTTGCCTAAAGATATTAAAGAAATTATTTTAAAAAAAGCTGATATATATTCAAAAATTACAAATAATTGGAAAAAAATTGTAGGCACTGATCTTTTCGAGGCTTGTTATCCAAAATCTTTTAAAAATTTAAAAACTTCAAGAATAAAACTTCTATATATAATGGTAAAAAGAGGTCACGAAATAAAAGTTGAATACTCTAGAAGCGTTATACAAGAAAAAATAAATAGTTTTCTTGGATACGAATTTGTTAACAAAATTAAATTAATCGCTTATAAAGATAACCAAAAATGAAAAAAACACTTTTATTATTTCTATTTATATTATTTAATTTATCAGGATGTGATCAACGAAATGAAGATTCTTCTAGTGTAAAAGATTATTCAATCAATAAAGAAACTAAAAATTCTCATTCAGAATTAAAAACTATTATTGAAGGAAATAATGAAGCAAAAATTCATTTGATTGTCTATGAATCTTTAACTTGTAGCCATTGCGCTAATTTCCATGAAAAAATTTATCCTAAGATTAAAAAAGAATTTGTGGATAAAGGAATTATAAAAGTAGAATTTAGACATTTTCCTTTAGATATGGCTGCCCTTAATGCTTCTAAAATAGCCCAATGTAAAAATGATGGAAAACCAATTATTCTAAATTTATTATTTGCAAATCAAAATAAGTGGGTTACAGGCGATACAATTGAAGAATTTAATTTAAATTTGAAAAAACTGCTTGATGAAAAAAATGTAAATTTAAATTTTGAAAAATGTATAAATAACAAAAAATTAGAAGATTTTGTTCTTAATAGTCGAATCGAAGGAGCCAAAAAATTTGGAATAAATTCTACCCCTACTATAATAATTAACAATAAAAAGTTCGATAAAACAATAAACTTCAAAAATTTAAAAAAAACTATTGAAAAGCTGATATAACTTTTAAATGGAATTTAAAAGAATTCAACTTAACGGTTTTAAATCATTTGCTGAAAAAACTGATTTTTTAATTGAAAAAGGACTAACTGGTATTGTTGGGCCAAATGGTTGTGGAAAATCAAATATTGTAGAATCTCTAAGATGGTGTATGGGAGAAACATCTGCCAAAAGTATGAGGGGTTCTGGAATGGAAGATGTTATTTTTTCTGGAACTTCAAATAAACCTTCCAAAAATATTGCTGAAGTTTTAATTGCACTAACTAATGAAGATAAAGGTGGTCCACATCAATATAAAAACCTAGATAACATTGTAATAAAAAGAAAAATAGAAAAGGACAAAGGATCAAAATTTTATATTAATGATAAAGAAGTAAGAGCTAAAGATGCTCAAATGTTTTTTGCTGATTTATCGACCGGAGCACACTCGCCTTCCCTAATTAGTCAAGGAAGAATAGGAGCTTTAGTAACAGCAAAACCAGTTGATCGGAGAGCTATTTTAGAAGAAGCCGCTGGTATTTCTGGCTTACATGTAAGAAGACATGAAGCAGAATTAAGATTAGATGCAGCAGAAAATAACTTGAAAAGAGCTGACGAGTTGAGAAAGCAACAAGAAAAACAATTGGCTAACCTTCAAAAACAAGCTGAGGAAGCAACAAAATATAAACTAATATCAGAAGAAATTAAAAAAATAGAATCAGGATTATATTATTTAAGACTTAAAGATATTGATCACGAAATTAAGTTGGAAAATGAAATTAACACCGATGCAGAAAATGAGGTGGGAGGATATAATAAACAAATTGATGATATAGAAAATATAATTAAGGACGAAACTTACAAAGTTAAACCTTTAAGAGAAAAAAACTTTGAAAATTTGTCAAAAATTCAAAGGTTAAATTTAGAATTAAAAAGTCTCGATGAAGAAAGTGATAGAATAAAAAGTGAAATCGAAAGTATAAAAAATTCTATTAAAACAATTGATGATGATATAGATAGAGAAAAAAGCATAGTAATTGATGCAAAATCAAATGAAAAAAGACTTAAAGAAGAAAAAAATGAGTTAATAGAAATTGACTCAAAATACTATGAAACCGAAAAACTATCTAACGAAGACTTAGATGCTACAAAAAATAAATTAAAAATTGAGATAGATAAAGTTAAAGAATTTATAAATGCTAAGAAAAATGATGAAGCAATAACTATTCTTGATAACTGTAAAATAATTATAGAAGCCTACGCAGAAAGTTACAGTAAAAATCAAAGTATAAAAAAAGAATCAGTAAAGAGAAACGAAAGAATAAAAGTTATAGAAAAAGAAATTGAAAGTTGGAAAAATCTTCTGATAAATTCAGAAAAAATGATCAGTGAGTTAAATGCTAGAAAAGATAAATCAAAAGAAAATTTAGATCGGCTTGAAAAACAACCCCACTCACAAGCAGAAAAAAAGGGACAAATTTCTGAAAGTTTAAGAACTTCAGAAATAGAAAAACAAAAAGATGAAGAAACAATTAATGAGACAGATAAAAAAATAAATTCCTTACGTGAGGATTTATCTTCTGTTCAAGAAAAAATGATTCGAATAAGAGAAAGAAGAGCAAGCTCATCTGCAACTATTGGTGGGTTAAAGCAAAGAAGAAATGATTTGTTAGAAAGAATAGATACTGAATTAAATTTAAATGAAAACAATTTACTTGAATTTTCTGGCCTAGAAAAATTAGAAAATTTACCTGATGCTGTTGAGCAAGAAGAGCTGCTAGATTCAAAAAAAAGAGATAGAGAAAAATTGGGTTCTGTAAATCTGCGCGCTGATGAAGAAACTAATAAATATGAAATTGAAATAAAAAAAATGGAAAAAGATAGAGAAGACTTAGTTTCTGCGATAATTAAACTAAAAGAAAGTATAAATGAACTTAACCAAAAAGGACGTGAAAGACTTATAGATGCTTTTGAAAAAGTAAATCGTAAATTTAACGAAGTTTATACCAAGCTATTTAATGGTGGAAATGCAAAGCTTGAGTTAGTAGATTCTGATGATCCACTTGAAGCTGGTTTAGACTTATTAGTAAGTCCTCCAGGTAAAAGACTTCAATCAATAACTTTACTTTCTGGTGGAGAGCAAGCATTAACAGCATTATCTTTAATTTTTGCAGTTTTTTTAACTAATCCATCTCCAATTTGTGTCTTAGATGAGGTTGATGCCCCACTGGACGATGCCAATGTTACTAGATTTTGTAATTTATTAGATGAACTAACAAAAATAACTAATACTCGATTCATTATTGTAACCCATCATGCTTTAACAATGTCAAAAATGGATAGATTATATGGTGTTACTATGCCAGAAAAAGGAATAAGCCAATTAGTAGCTGTAGATCTCCAAAAAGCAGAAAGCATGGTAGCTTAACTTTGAATGTCAAAAGATCAATTTAAAACTCGCTTAGAGATTGCAAAAAATAAAATATTAAAAAGATCAAAGATTTCTAGACAATCTTCTTCTTCTAAACTCGGAATAGCCTTTAAAATGAGCACCGAAATGGTCGCAGCAGTGGTTGTAGGGACAATTATTGGGTTTATTTTAGACAATTGGTTTGGTACTAAGCCATGGTTAATATTAATATTTTTTTTTGTAGGAGTGATTGCAGGAATTCTTAATGTAGTCAGATCTGCAAAAAGCATACAAGATAAAGAATAAAAAAAATGGCAACAAATCCGATGCACCAATTCAATGTGTATAGAATTGGTCCAGAAATTAAAATCAGCAATATTGATATATCTTTCACTAATGCAAGCTTATTTATGGCAATAAGTTCATTGGCAATTTTAATATTATTAAATTTAGGAACAAAAAAAAATTCTTTAATACCTAATAAAATACAATTAATAGCAGAACTTAGTTATGGTTTTGTATCCAAAATGATCAGTGATACTGCGGGCAGCAAAGCTAAACCTTATTTTTCATTTATTTTTTCACTTTTTATGTTTGTTTTATTTTGCAACATGTTTGGAATGATACCTTATGCATTTACTGTCACTAGCCATATTATTGTTACATTTGTTCTTGCAGCCTTCATTTTTATAGCTGTAACAATTATTGGGTTTATAAAGCATGGTTTTGGATATTTAAAATTATTTGTACCAAGCGGTGTTCCAATTATTTTATTACCCTTAATAGTAATAATTGAAATTATTTCTTACTTAAGTAGGCCTATAAGCTTATCTGTTAGACTTTTCGCAAATATGATGGCGGGTCATACTATGATGAAAGTTTTCGGAGGCTTTGTAATAAGTCTCGGAATAGTTGGTGGATGGCTTCCACTGAGTTTTTCGGTTGCACTAACAGGTTTGGAGATATTGGTTGCTTTTCTTCAAGCATATGTTTTTGCAATCTTAACATGCATCTATTTAAATGATGCATTAAATTTACACCATTAAAAACAAGGAGGACATAATGGAACTAGAAGCAGCAAAAATGATAGGAGCAGGCTTAGCAGCTATAGCTCTTGCTGGGGCAGGTGTAGGAATTGGTATAATATTTGGTAATTACCTTTCTGGAGCAATGAGAAATCCATCTGCTGCACAAAAACAGTTTCCAAATTTACTTTTAGGTTTTGCACTAGCAGAAGCTACAGGGTTGTTTGGTTTAGTTGTTGCATTGATTATATTATTTGCATTTTAATATTAATGTTAAAAAGAAATATTTTTTATTTTATTTTATTTAGCTTCCTTTTTAGCAGGAAAGCCTTATCTTCCGAAGAAGGTATGCCTCAATTGAATCCTGAATTTTGGGCTTCTCAAATTTTCTGGCTGATTTTAATTTTTGGCTCTTTGTATATTATGCTTTCAAAATTAATTCTTCCTAAAATTAGTAATAATTTAGAGGCAAGAAAATCTCAAATAGCAGAAAATATTGAGGTTGCAGAAAAACAAAGAAATGAAAGTGATCAAAAATTAAAGGATTATGAAAAAATAATTAATGAAGCTAAAATTGAAGCTAAAAATTTATTTAATCAGGCACGTCAGAAAATTCTAAGCGATATAAATAATAAAAAAGAAAACTTGGAAAAAGAAATTGATCAAGAAATTAAAAAAGCAGAAAAAGAAATACTAGATCTTAATAAGAAATCGCCAGAAAAAATAAATAAAATTGCAATAGAAACTTCAGCTGATCTAATAAAACAAATAATTGGCGCAGATGTAAATAATAGTAACATTTCTGCAATTGTTGAAGATATTTCGAAAAGAAAACGGGAAAAACGATATGGCAATTGATGCAACTTTTTGGGTCGGTGTTTCTTTTGTGCTTTTTTTTGCAGGTCTAGTTTACCTAAAAGTTCCTCAGAAAATAAACGAATTACTGAATAAATTAATTAAAGATATTAAGGTTGAAATAAACGAAAGTGAAAAACTAAGAACAGAAGCTAAAACATTACTAGATAAATCTCAAGTAAAGTTAGAAAGTGCTCAAAATGAAAGTAAACAGATTATAGAACAAGCGAAAAAAGAAAGCGAAAATTTAATTATTGAAATGAATGATAGATTCCATAAATCTTCAGAAATAAAAAAAAATCTTGCAAGTAACAAAATTTCTCAAATGAAGGAAGCTGCAATTAAAGATATTAAAGATAATTCCATCAAACTAGCTATAGAATCTGTAAAAAAAATAATTTCTACTTCAATTGATAAATCTAAATTAGATAATCTTTTTAAAAAAAATTTAGAAGAATCAAAAATAGCTTTAAAAAAAATTAAATCCTAAGCTAAAAAAAACATTAAACTTACAATTTTTTAAAAATATTATAGATTAGTATAATGAAATCTATAGTAATTGGATCTGGTTTAGGTGGTATTGCTGCTGCTTTAAGATTAAAAACAAAAAAACACGAAGTTACATTAATTGAAAAGCAACCAGATCTAGGTGGAAGAGCAAGAGTATTTAAGAAAAATGGATTTACTTATGATGGTGGTCCAACAGTTATTACAGCTCCATATTTAATTGATGAATTATTTGAATTATTTGATAAAGATCCAAAAAATTATATTGAGATTTCTCCACTTAAAGTTTGGTATCAATTTATTTTTGAAGACAAATCCAAATTCAATTATTCAGGCGACGAAATTCAAATGAAAAAACAAATCGAAGAAATAAATAAAGATGATGTCGAGGGTTATGAAAAATTAGTAAATTTTACGAAAAAAATTTTTGATAAAGGTTTTACGGAGCTTGCCGATGTTCCATTTGATAAACCTTCTATAATGATACAGCAATTACCAGCATTACTAAAACTTAAAAGTTACAAGTCAGTTTATTCATTAGTCTCATCTTATATAAAAAATGAAAAATTAAGAAGAATGTTAAGTATGCATCCTCTTTTGGTTGGTGGAAATCCTTTTACAACAACTTCCATTTACGGACTAATTTTATACTTAGAAAAAAAATGGGGAATTCATTACTCAATGGGTGGTACGGGAAATATTATAAAAGGTTTTGAAAAATTGATGAATGAAGTTGGTATAAAAATAATAAAGGGAAGTGAAGTAACAAAAATTATTTCGGACGGAAACAAAATTACTGGTATTCAACTAGATGATAAAACGATCATGGATACCAATAATGTTATTTGTAATGCAGATCCGCATGTCGTTTATGAAAAAATGTTAAATGTAAATAAGAATAACTCATTTTTGTTTAAATGGAAAAAAAATAGAATGGAATATTCAATGGGATTATTTGTTTATTATTTTGGAACCAAAAAAACTTATGATGATATAGAGCATCATACAATAAAATTTGGAAACAAATATAAAGAACATCTTGATGACATATTTGATAATAAAAAATTAAATAACGACATAAGTTATTATCTTCATAGACCATCTGCTACTGATAAATCTATGGCTCCAGAAGGACAAGATTGTTTTTATGTACTAGTTCCTGTTCCTAATAATCAATCAAAAATTGATTGGTCTATAGAAGGTGAAAAAATGAAGAATTTAGTAATTGATAAGATGGAAAAAGATTTAATGCCAAACCTTAGAGAAAATATTGTTGAAGATTTTTATTTAACACCAAATTACTTTGAAAAAGAACTTAACACTAAATATGGCTCTGGTTTTTCAATCCAACCAAAATTTTCACAGTCAGCTTACTTTAGATTTCATAATAAATCTGAAATTTATGATGGTCTTTATTTTGTAGGAGCAGGAACACATCCTGGCGCAGGAGTCCCTGGTGTTTTGTCATCAGCTAAAGTATTGGATAAATTAATTTAATGACAAAAAAAAATTATCTAGCTCTATTTGCTAAGTCATTTAATTGGGCTGGATTTTTTTTACCAAAAAATGTTTATCACGATTGCTCAAAACTATATGCATTTTGTAGAGTGTTGGATGATTTGGTGGACGAAAAAACTAACTTAGAATTAAGAATAGAAAGATTTAATAAAATTAAAGATATTTTTAATAAAACTTATGAACTAAATAACAAGGATAGAAAGATATTGGATCAAGACGAGCATGAAATAATTGTAAACGATATGATTATCCTTGCTGAAAATAATAATATTAAACGAATTATTTTAGATGATTTAATTGAGGGGGTTGGTTCAGATTTAAAGCAAAAAGTTTATTTAAGATCAGTAAAAGATTTATTGGTATATTCATATAGAGTAGCTGGAACAGTTGGTTTAATGACAGCTAAAATACTAAATGTAAGCGATACAAGATATTTGAAGGGGGCTATAGATTTAGGAATTGCAATGCAACTTACAAATATATCAAGAGATGTAATTGAAGATCAAAAAATGAATAGACAGTACATTAAACCAGACTTTGAAAATATTGAAGCAACCTTGAAACTAGCAGATATGTTTTATGAAAGTTCATATACTTCAATAAAGAAAATTCCATTCAAATATAGATTTGCAATAATTGTAGCCAGAAGAGTTTACAGAGAAATTGGAAGAAAAATTATACAAAAAAGAAACATGGAGAATTATGAAAAATCAGGAAAAATTTATGTTAATAATTTTGGAAAAATATATCAAACAATCCTATCTTTATTTGATTTAATGTTTCTGTATTTAAAAGATGTAGAATCTCATCAGAGAATAAGAGAACATGAAATTATAAGACAGGAAATAAATCTAGATGAAAGAATTTGATTATATTATTTTAGGTGGTGGTTGTGCTGGCTTATCGTTAGCTTATGAGCTCGATTTACACAAAAAACTAGAAAACAAAACTTTAGCAATTATTGAACCAAGAGATGAATATAAGAAAGATAAAACTTGGTCTTTTTGGAAAGTACTAGATCACAACTTTGATGACTGTGTTAAAAAAAGTTGGAAAAACTTTTCTATAAATTCAGCAACAGAAACCAAACACTTGAAATGTGATAATTATCCTTATCAAAGTATAGATAGTGAATTATTTTATAAAAAAACAGTTGCTAAATTAAAAGAAAACAAAAATATAAGTTTTTTTAAAGATATTAAAGATATAAACCAAAATAATTCATTTATCTTCAATAGCGTTCCTTCGCAAGAAAGCAATAAAAGTAATCTTTGGCAGCATTTCTGTGGCGTTGAAATTAAAACAAAAGACAAAATTTTTGATGATGAAATAATCAATCTGATGGATTTTAATTGTGAGCAAAGAGATAACGTGCATTTTTTTTATACATTGCCTTTTAAAAAAGACAGGGCGTTAGTTGAAACAACTTGGTTATCTAAAATGAATGATAACTCTTTGAAAGATTATGATAATCAAATAAAAAATTATATAGAGCAAAACTTAAAAATAAAAAATTACGAAATAGTTTATAAAGAAGAAGGAGCCATTCCTCTTTTCCACCCTCTAAATGAAAAAGAGAAGAATAAGATAAACATTGGAACAGCTGGTGGCATGACAAGATTAAGCACAGGGTATACCTTCCTTAATATCCAGGAACATAGTAAATATATAAGAATGAATATTGAAAATATTCAAAACTCAAAAAAATATGAAATAAAAAAAAAATATCAAATTTTAGATAAAGTTTTTCTAAGAGTTTTAGAAAATCATCCAGAAAAAATGCCAGATATATTCTCAAACATGTTCAACACAACTTCGGATACTGTTATTAAATTTTTATCAAATAGAAGTAATTTTTTAGAGGATATATCTATAATTTCAAAAATGCCAAAATGGCTTTTTATTAAATCATTGTTTGGTTAAAATTTATGCACGATTTTGAATTAATAAAATATAATAGAAGTATTTCTATAATATTTTTAATTTTAACTATTTTTTTTGGTTTTTTTGGTCAATATTTTTTTTATTTCAAATTTTCAAATTTGGTTTGTCTAATTCTAATTTTAACTATAGGAATAACTCATGGATCATTAGATAACATCAAAGGAAAAAAATTATTAAAAAAATTTAAACTTAAGAAGGAGTCAATTTTTTATTTTAGCTATATTACATTTTCATTCTTAATTATAATATTATGGTTAATTTTTCCTTCTCTAATGTTGTTTATTTTTTTAGTTGTAGCATCATATCATTTTGGAAAAGAAGACACATTATTTAATTTTGTTGATCAAAAAATAAATAAAAATTTTCAAATACTTTTTTTATTAAAAGGCTCTATTATTGTTCTTGCTCCTTTAATTTTTCATTACGAACAAACAGTAGATATTTTTTCAAATTTATTTTTAAAAGATAGTATTTTTTTTAATATTTTAGAATTTATGAAATCAGATATATATGAAGGATATGGTCTTTTGAATTTACTCTTAGTTATAAGTATATTTGCAGGTATAGGTTTGCATGGGCATAAAAAATCTGTTGGTGCCCCCGATAATCTTGGAGGTGATAACTTTATACCTGATACTCTTTCAATTATATTTCTAAATATTGCTTTTAATCCTGTAATGGCATTTACAATTTATTTTTGTTTTTTACATTCACCCAGACATTCACTTTCATTAATAAAAGAACTTGATAAAAAAAATTTTACAAAAGGATTTAAAAAATTTTTGAAAAAAGCATTACCTCTTACTTTAATTACAGCTATATTATTTTTAGCCAGTATTTATTTTCTTAATAATTATTATGTTTTGGATAGTGCTATTTTAAAGGTTATATTTATTGGTTTGGCGTCTTTAACTTTTCCACATATATTGCTCGAATATTTAATCGAAAAAAATGAACGAAAATAAAAAATTAAAAATATTATTAGCTTCTCCTAGAGGATTTTGTGCGGGTGTAGATAGAGCTATTGAAATTGTAAAAAAGAGCATAAAAAAATACGGTGCTCCTGTCTATGTTAGGCACGAAATTGTCCATAACAAACATGTTGTAGATAGCTTAAAAAGCATTGGTGCAATTTTTGTAGACGAACTTGATGAAATTAAAGATAAATCTAGACCAGTAATATTTTCTGCTCATGGAGTTCCAAAATCAGTTCCAAAAAGAGCTGTAGAATATAAAATGGAGTATATTGATGCTACTTGTCCTTTGGTTTCAAAAGTTCATAAAGAAGCAGAAAACCTTTATAAAAATAATTATCATATATTGCTAATTGGTCACCAAAATCATCCAGAAGTAATTGGTACAATGGGTCAGCTTCCACATAATGCCATTGATTTAATAGAAACTCTTGAAGATGTTAAAAATTTTACAAAAAAAAATGATAAAAAGGTTGCCTATGTAACGCAAACAACCCTTTCTGTTGATGATACTAAAAATATAGTTGAAGCTTTAAAAATAAAATTTCCACAAATAAAAGATCCAGTCAAAGAAGATATTTGTTATGCAACAACAAATCGACAAGCAGCTGTAAAAAAAATAGCGAAAGATTGTGAGATGTTTTTTGTTATTGGTAGTAGAAATTCATCAAATTCACAAAGATTAGTAGAAGTAGCAAAGCAATCTGGATGTATTAAATCAGAACTCATTCATTCTGAAAGTGATGTGCCAATCGAAAAAATCATGAATTGTAAAACAATTGGAATTTCATCTGGTGCTTCTGCACCAGAAGTGTTAGTAAAAAATTTTATTAATAAAATAAAAGAAAAAATTAATCTTGAAATCGAAGAAGTAGAAATTATTAAAGAAAATATAATATTTAAAACTCCAGGAAAATTGAACTAAATGGCTATTTATACAAAAATCACTTCTAAAGATATTAAATTTATAGAAAAAAATTATAATTTAGGAAAAATTATTTCTTTTAAAGGTATTAAAAAAGGTATTGAAAATACTAATTACCTTTTAAAAACAAAGAATAAAAATTTTATTCTCACAATTTTTGAAAAAAGAGTTCAGGTAAAAGATATACCTTTTTTTATGAAATTAATGGATAAATTAAATCATTATAAAATTAACTGTCCTAAACCTCAAAAAAATAAAAGAGGAAGTTTTTTAATAAAAGTAAAAAATAAAACTGCTTCTATTGTTTCTTTTGTTGAAGGAAAAGATAAATTGAAACTAGCAGCAAAAGACTGTTACTCAATTGGAAAAAATATTGCAAAATTTCATAGAGCCTCAAAAAAAATAAAACTATATAGAAAAAACTCAATGTCACTTAATGAATGTAAAAAAATTTTAAATAAAATAGGAAATAAATATAAAAAAATAAATTCTAATTTAAATATTCTAATGAAAAATAGTTATTTAGAAGTAAAAAATAAGTGGCCAAAAAATTTGCCACATGGAATTATTCATGGCGATTTATTTATTGATAATATTTTTTTTAAAAAAAATAAATTCCATGGATATATTGATTTTTACTTCGCTTGTAATGATTTTCTGGTTTATGAAATTGCTATTTGTATAAATGCACTATGTTTTGATAAAAAAGGAAGAAAATTTATATTTAATAAACAAAAATCAGAAAATCTTATAATGGGTTATTCAAAAGTAAGATCCTTAACAAAAAATGAAAAAAATTCATTAAATATTTTGTGCAAAAGAGCTGCTTTAAGATATTTGGTTACAAGATCTTACGATTATTTAAATACTCCAAAAAATGCAATTATTAAAATAAAAGATCCAAAAGAGTATATTCAAAAACTTAATATCCTTAACAAATTTAATAGCTTTAAAAACTACTATAGTTAAATGATTAAAATTTACACTGACGGATCATGCATAGGAAATCCAGGTAATGGTGGATGGGCTGCAATAATTATTAAAGATAGAAAAAAAACTCAGATAAAAGGAAGTAAAAAAAATACAACCAACAATCAGATGGAATTACTTGCTCCGATAAAAGCTTTAAAAAAAATCCCCAGAGGAAGCAAAGTTCAAATTTTTACAGACTCTAAATATGTAAAGTCAGGAATAACGGAGTGGATCAATAATTGGAAAAAAAATGGATGGAAAACTGCAAACAAACAACCGGTTAAAAATAAAGAACTTTGGACAGAATTAGATCTTTTATCTAGTTCGTTTGAAATAAAGTGGAGTTGGGTAAAAGCACACTCTACTGATAAATTAAATAATGAAGTTGATTTAATTGCTAGAGAAGCTGCAAATTTATAAAATATGTAGAATAAGAATATGCAATATTTTTTTGCTCCCTTGATTGTTTTGATTTTATTCGTACTTATTATGATGATAGTTTGAAATAAGCCTCTTTAAACTTTGCTTTTAACAAATTTTTTTACTTCTTCTGTATTGTTTTTTAATACTTGAAAATTCTCATCTTTATCAAGCACATGCTGAAGTTCTTTGGGTAATTTTTCATGCTTATTTATTGCATTATTTGTAGCATCTGGAAATTTAGAAGGATGTGCTGTTGATAAAACTACAAAATCATTAAAAGATAGTTTTTTTACAGCCGCTACTCCAACCGCAGTATGTGGATCTAATATTATATTATTTTCTTCATAATTTTTTTTAATAATGTCTAAAGTTTCTTGTTCATTACAACTTTCAGATAAAAAATCCTTTTGAATTATATCTAAATCTTTCTTTTCAATTTGATAAGAATTTTGCTTAACTTTTTTCATAATTTCTACTGTTTTTTCAGAGTTAGAATTATTTACGTAATAAATTAATCTTTCAAAGTTACTTGCTAATTGAATATCCATACTAGGTGACAATGTTTCTTTAACTTCTTTTGAAACATAGTCTCCTTTTGAAATCGCTCTATGCAAAATATCATTTTCGTTTGTTGCAACAATTAGTTTATCAATTGGTAATCCCATTTTCTTTGCAAGGTAACCAGCAAAGACATCACCAAAGTTTCCTGTTGGAACAGAAAATGAAATAGTTTCTTTGCCTAATTTAAAATATGAATAAAAATAATACACAGCTTGAGCAATAATTCTTGCCCAATTTATTGAGTTCACCCCTGACATATTTATAGATTTAGAAAACTCAAGATCAGAAAACATTTGTTTTACAATATTTTGACAATCATCAAAGTTTCCATCAATTGCAATATTGAAAACATTTTTTTCTTCAACTGTTGTCATTATTTTTCTTTGAACAGAAGAAATTCTATTATTTGGATGTAAGACAAATATATTTAAATTAGATTTTCCCTTAATTGCATCTATTGCTGCTGCACCAGTATCTCCAGAAGTTGCAACAACTATATTTATTTTTTTGTCATTTTTCTTCAAATAATATTCATACAAATTCCCAATAAATTGCATTGCAACATCTTTGAATGCTAGTGTTGGTCCATGAAATAATTCTAACAATTTTATCTCTCCGACATTTGAAATTTTTACAACCTCTTTTTCTCTAAATGTTGAATATGATTTTTTAATTAAAGACGAAAGCTCTTCTCTTGAGATAAAATCTCCTGAAAATTGGCTTATTATTTCAGTTGATAATTCATTATAATTTAAATTTTTGAGCTTTAATAATTCTTCTTTGCTATATTTTTTTAATGATTTGGGAACATAAAGACCTCCATCATCAGCAAGTCCTTTTATAAAAACATCACTAAAATTAAATTCTTTTGAGTTATTTCGAGTGCTTATGTATTTCATTTATGAGATTAATACAGATACTATCCCAATTTTTTTCAGTCGCAATATCTAAATTAAATAATCTAATAAGAATAATAGGAAAATAAGAAATAAATATAAAATTGAATAAGCAAAGACTTTTTTAGCTTTTTTTAAATCAAATTTATTTTTTTTATATTTATATAAATCAATGCAAATAAAATTGTAATAAAGTGTTAAAATCATTGTTGGAACTAAATAAGTTAATCCCGAAAAATTAAGCAAATAGGGTAAAATTATAACTGGCAGCATCAATAATGAGTAAATTAAAATATAAAGTTTTGTTTTTTCTATACCATCTGTAATAGGCATCATTGGTATTTTTGCTTTCTTATAATCGTCTGCTTTATATAAACTTAATGCCCAAAAGTGAGATGGTGTCCAAAAAAATATTATTAAAAATAATGATATTGATACAAGAGAAATTGAATTAGTTGAAATAGACCAGCCTATAACAGGAGGTAACGAACCAGCTATTCCACCTATGACAATGTTTTGTGGAGTTTTTCTCTTAAGCCAAATTGTGTAAACAAAAAGATAAAAAGCAATAGTAAAAAATAAAAGAAATGCAGATAAAAAATTTGTGTAATAATAAAGTGCCCCAACTGAAAAAATTGAGAGTAATATTCCAAATGTAAGAGCTTGTCTTTTGTTAACTTTTCCTGTTGGAATTGGTCTTAAACAAGTTCTAGTCATTAAAGCATCTAAATCAGACTCATACCACATATTTAAACATCCAGCTGCACCCGCACCCATTGCTACTAAAATTATTGAAATTATTGCGTCAAAAGTTTTTAGACTTGGATCTGAAACTAAAAACCCCACAGCACAAGTAAATATAACAAGAGACATAACTCTTGGTTTCATAAGTGATATCAGCGATTTAATATAATTACTTATACTTGATGGATTAATACTTTTATTTATAACTTTATTTAAATACATTAATCAACATTTAGAGAAACGAAAATTACTAACAATATCATTCCTACAATAAGAATGTGATTTCCTAGATCAAAAAGTCCTACTTGCTTATTTTTTTTATCAATTAATTTTCTAGAAAGAGGTAAATTATCATACGGATTAATTTTAATTTTATCTCCTTCATCCTTTGTACTTTCCATTTTTATAGAAGTTCCAAACCATGTTAAATAAATAAATAAAACAAAAAATATCAAAGCTCCAGCAAGTATAGTGTATCCATCCATATTTTATCCGCCAATAAAAAAGTAAAAAAGTCTTGTAAACAAAGTATATTTAAATTCTGCTGCCATAAGAAATATAAAGCATGCTATCGCTGTCATAGGCCACAAAAGAACATTAACTAATGCATAGCGTTCCCAAAATAAATGCATAAAGAAAGCCATAATTAATCCCGCTTTCAAAAACATAAATATCAATATTAAAGACCATCTAAGCATTCCTTGAAATTGATACCAATCAACCATGTATGAAAAGAAACTTAGCACGAATAATAAACCCCATATCCAAAGATAAATTCCTATCTTATGTGTAGTTGTTTGTTCTTTTTTATTTGTTTCGTCCATAATTCAATTTACCATAAATAAAAGAATGCAAATATAAATACCCATACTAAGTCT
>QCKR01000002.1 GCA_003215185.1 Pelagibacteraceae bacterium AG-410-D23 | reverse complement strand
TTTAAAAAAAGTTGGAATTAACTTAGATGATAAAAATAGAATTAAAGTTAATGAAAAATATGAGACAAATATAAAAAATATTTTTGCTATAGGTGATGTGATACAAGGACCTATGTTGGCACATAAAGCAGAAGATGAAGGTATTGCAGTAGCTGAAATGATAGCTGGTCATGCGGGACATGTAAATTATGATGTGATTCCAGGAGTAATTTATACATCACCTGAAGTTGCAACAGTTGGCAAAACGGAAAAGCAATTACTAGAAGAAAAAATAAATTTTAAAATAGGTAAATTTTCCTTTATGGCTAATTCAAGAGCTAAAGCAATAAACGAGGCAGAAGGTTTTGTTAAGATATTAGCAGACAGTAATTCAGATAAGGTTTTGGGAGTTCATATTATAGGGCCTAATGCAGGTGAATTAATAGCAGAAATGTCTCTAGCAATGGAATTTGGTGCAAGTGCAGAAGATATAGCAAGAACTTGTCATGCACACCCAACTTTTTCAGAAGCAGTGAAAGAAGCAGCTTTAGCGGTAGATAAAAGACCAATACACTCTTAAAAAATTTTCATATTATGCACATATGAAGATTCCGATTCTTTTACCAAAAATTTTTGATTATCCATTTACTTATGAAAGTGGTGAGCTAAATTTAAAATTAGGCGATTATGTTAAAATCCCATTTGGCAATTCAGAACTTACAGGTGTTGTTTGGAATGAATTTGAGAAGGAAAAAAATAAGAAATTTATTGTTAAAAAAGTAATTTCAAAAATAAATGTTCCATCGCTTAATAAAAATATAATAAACTTTATTATTTGGTTTTCAAAATATAATTTAATTCCTATAGGGATGGCCTTAAGATCTTCACTACTTAGTGGGGAAGCAATTGAAAATATAAATACCGAAGAATTTAAAAAATTTAATACTAATTTTAAAAAAAAATCCTTTGATTTATCAAAGGAACAGTCAGTAGCGTTAAGAGAAATTAACAAAGAAAATGACAAGTTTAGAGTTCATGTTCTTCAAGGAATAACAGGTTCTGGAAAAACAATTGTATATTTTGAAGCTCTAAAAGCAATAATTGATAAAGGCTTTCAAGGACTAATAATGCTTCCCGAAATAGGATTGACCAGACAATTTGAAGAAAAATTTAGAGAATTTTTTGGTTTTGATCCAGCGATATGGCATTCAGGAATTACAAAAAAAAATAAAAAAATAATATGGAATGGAATTTCAACTGGAAAAATTAAGGTTGTTATTGGAGCCAGATCTTCGTTATTTTTACCTTTTAAAAATTTAGGATTGATTACTGTTGACGAAGAACATGACCAGTCTTACAAACAGGATGAAGGTTTAATTTATAATGCTAGAGATATGGCTGTATCTAGAGCTTATTTTCAAAATATTCCAGTAAACCTAATAACAGCTGTACCTTCTATAGAAACTTATGAAAATATAAAAAATAAAAAATATAAAATTTCAAATATATTAAATAGATTTGAAGAGGCCTCACTACCTAATTACGAAATTATAGATTTAAATAAATCAAAATTATCAGCACAATCTTGGATATCTACAGAAGTAATTAAAAAGGTAAAAAAACATTTAGATAAGAAAGATCAAGTGCTTTTTTTTTTAAATAGAAGAGGTTTTTCACCTTATGTTTTATGCAAAAATTGTTCAAAAGTTTATTCGTGTCCAAATTGTTCTATTAACTTAGTTTATCATAAAAATAGAAAAAATCTTCTTTGTCATTATTGTGGATTTAGTACAGATTTAAAAAGAGAATGTAAAAGAAACATAAGTGGAAGTTGCAAGTTTGTTTTTAGTGGTCCTGGAGTTGAAAAAATATCGGAAGAAGTAAAAAAAATTTTTCCTAATCGAAAACAAATTATTTTTTCAAGCGATACAATTAATAAAAAAGATTCATATAAAATTTTAGAAAAAATTACAGATAATAAAATTCCAATTCTTATTGGAACTCAGTTAATATCAAAAGGTTTTCATTTTCCAAACTTAAATTGTATTGTAGTAGTTGATATAGATTTATCATTGCAGGGACATGATCTAAGAAGTGCTGAAAAAAATCTGCAATTATATCATCAACTTTCAGGAAGAGCAGGAAGAACTGGAAAACCAGCAACTGTTTATTTTCAGACTTATAACTTAGACAAAAATATAATTTTTGATATTACAAATAAAAACCCAAACTTATTTCTTGAAAGAGAATTAGAATTAAGAAAAAAAAATAATTTACCACCTTATCAAAGATTTATATCTTTGATCTTAACATCGACGGATGAAAAAAAACTGCAAAGAGAATCAATAAAATTTAAAAATTATATTTATAGTAAAATAGATTACTTAGTTCTTGGTCCAGTAAATTCATCAATTTATAAGATTAGAAAAAATTATAGAGTGAGGTTGTTAATTAGAGGAAAAAAATCTTTAAAAATTCAAGAATCTTTATTTAATGCTTTAAAATATTTTAAGTTTGAAAAAGGAATAAAACTTTCAGTTGATGTTGATCCAATAAGCTTCAATTAGTTGGGAAAAATGAGCTTTTTTTCATTATGTCTCACTTGAAGACATAACATTCATATGTTAATTAATTTCAACTTTATATAATTCATCTACTATAATTAGAGGATCTAAATTGAGTAAAAACAAAAATTTTTCTGATACAGCTGCGAGCAGGTACTCTCTTGCCCTTTATGAACTTGCAGAAGAAAATAAAAATGTTCAGGAAATAGAAAATCAATCTTCTGCATTGATTAAACTTCTTGATAATAGTGAAGATTTTGAATCTCTAATAAAAAATCCGACTAATAAAAAAGAAGACCAAATAGATATATTAAATAAAATATCTGAAAATTATAATTTTAACATATTGTTAAAAAATTTTTTATGTTTTTTAGTTGAAAAAAGAAGGTTGTTTTTTTTACAAAATATTTTAAGAAATTTTTTAGATATTTGCTCTCAAAAAAGAGGTGAAGTGAAAGCAAAACTAATTGCTGCTAAACAATTGAGTGATAATGAAGTAAACAGAATTAAAGATGAATTATCAAAAGATTTCACTAACAAAGTTAAATTAGATTATAAATATGATCCAAGCTTAATTGGAGGATTGATAATTCAAGTTGGTAGTTTGATGATAGACACATCAATAAAAAGTAAGTTAAAACAATTAGAAAATAAAATGATAGAGGCATAAATGGAAATTAATCCATCAGAAGTTACAAAAATATTAAAAGAACAAATAAAAAAATATGGAGATAAAGCAGAGATAACTGAAGTTGGACAAGTATTATCTGTAGGAGATGGTATTGCAAGAATATATGGACTGGACAATGTTCAAGCAGGGGAAATGGTAGAATTTGCAGACTCATCAAAAGGTATGGCGCTAAATTTAGAAAGTGAAAATGTTGGTGTAGTAATTTTTGGAGATGACAAAGCTATTAAAGAAGGAGATACAGTTAAAAGAACAGGAGCAATAGTTGATACTCCTGTAGGTAAAGAATTATTAGGTAGGGTTGTTGATGGGTTAGGAAATCCAATAGATGGCAAGGGAGCATTAGATAAAGGAGTTAAGAGAAGCAGAGTGGAAGTAAAAGCCCCAGGAATTATTCCACGTAAATCAGTTAGTGAGCCAATGCAAACTGGACTTAAATCTATTGATAGCTTGGTTCCAATTGGTAGAGGTCAAAGAGAATTAATTATTGGTGATAGACAAACAGGCAAAACAGCAGTTGCTATTGATGCAATTATAAACCAAAAAAAAATAAATGAGTCTAATGATGAAAAGCAAAAATTATATTGTGTTTACGTAGCAATAGGTCAGAAAAGATCTACTGTTAGACAAATTGAGAAAACTTTAGAAGAAGCTGGTGCAATGGAATACACAACTATTGTTGCAGCTACAGCTTCTGATGCTGCCCCACTACAATTTTTAGCACCGTATACAGGTTGTGCTATGGGTGAATATTTTAGGGACAATGGGATGCATGCATTAATTATTTATGATGATTTATCAAAACAAGCTGTAGCTTATAGACAAATGTCTCTTTTATTAAGAAGACCTCCTGGAAGAGAAGCTTATCCAGGTGATGTATTTTATTTACACAGTAGACTACTTGAAAGAGCTGCTAAATTGAGTGATGAGCATGGTGGAGGATCTTTAACAGCTCTTCCAATAATTGAAACTCAAGGTGGTGATGTTTCTGCATTTATACCTACAAATGTAATTTCAATTACAGATGGTCAAATCTTTTTGGAAACAGAGCTATTCAACCAGGGTATAAGACCAGCAATCAATGTAGGATTATCGGTTTCAAGAGTTGGATCTTCAGCTCAAACAAAAGCAATGAAAAAAGTTTCTGGATCTATGAAACTTGAGCTTGCTCAATATAGAGAAATGGCTGCATTTGCTCAGTTCGGATCAGATTTGGATGCTTCTACTCAGAAATTATTAAATAGAGGCTCTAAATTAACCGAACTATTAAAACAAAAACAATACTCACCTATGACTGTAGCCGAACAAGTAATTTCAATATTTTGTGGTGTTAAAGGTCATTTAGATGACATTGAGCAAAAAAATATTTCTGATTTTGAAAATAAAATTATAGAAAAATGCAAGTCTGAAAAATCGGAAATTTTAGATTCAATATCAAGTTCAGGTAAACTTGAAGAAGATGTAGAAAAATCTTTAACTGAAATTATTACAGAACTTAAAAAAAACTTTAATTCATAGATCTATGGCAAGTTTAGACGATTTAAAAAAAAGAATTTCAAGTGTTAAATCTACACAAAAAATTACTAAGGCAATGAAAATGGTTGCTGCATCTAAATTAAGAAGGGCTCAAGAAAGTGCGGAAAAAGGAAGACCATATTCAGATAAGATGAATAATATTATTCTTAATCTTTCAAATAGTATTTCAGATAAAGAAAATTCTCCTAAATTACTTTCAGGTTCTGGTGAGGATAAAGTTCATTTATGTGTCGTAATGACTTCTGATAGAGGATTATGTGGTGGATTTAATACAAATATAATTAAAAAAGCTAAAGTGTACTTTCAAAAAATCTTAGATGAAGGGAAAAACTTAAAAATTATTACTGTTGGATCAAAAGGTTATGATCAATTAAAAAGAACGTATAAAGATAATATAATTGAAAAAATTTCTTTCAAAGAATCGAAATATGCTAATTATTTTGATGCAGACAAGGTAGGAAAAATAATTATTGATAGATTTGAAAAAAAAGAATTTGATGTATGCACAATTTTTTATAACCAATTTAAAAATGTAATAACTCAAATACCACAAGAACAACAAATTATTCCTTTAAAAAATTCTGAATCAAAAGAAAATTCATCTGATGATAATTATGAATTTGAACCTGAAGAAGATGAAATTTTAAGTAATTTACTTCCAAAAAATATATCTACTCAGATTTTTAAAGCGATGTTAGAAAATTCAGCTAGCGAACAAGGTTCAAGAATGAGTGCAATGGATAATGCGACTAGGAACGCAGGTGAAATGGTTGACAAACTTACTATTCAATATAATAGAAGTCGTCAAGCAGCAATAACCAAAGAATTAATTGAAATTATATCAGGAGCAGAAAGTTTATAATTATGAAAAAAGGAAAAATTACACAGATTATTGGAGCGGTAGTAGATGTTAAATTCGACGGAGAATTACCAGAAATTTTAACAGCATTAGAATGTGATAACAGTGGCAATAGACTTGTTTTAGAAGTAGCACAGCATTTAGGAGAGTCAAGTGTAAGAACAATTGCTATGGATGCAACAGAGGGTCTAAAAAGAGGAGATGAAGTAACAGATACTGGAGCTCCAATTAAAGTTCCTGTTGGTCCTGAAACATTGGGAAGAATTATAAATGTAATAGGCGAACCTATTGATGAAAAAGGAAAAGTTCAAACTAAAGAAAATTGGCCTATTCATAGATCGGCACCAGAATTTAATGATCAATCAACAGAGACAGAAATTTTAGTAACCGGTATAAAAGTAGTTGATTTATTAGCACCATATGCAAAGGGTGGTAAAATTGGTTTATTTGGTGGTGCAGGAGTAGGAAAAACAGTTCTTATTATGGAATTAATTAACAATGTCGCAAAAGCTCATGGAGGATTTTCAGTTTTCGCTGGAGTTGGAGAGAGAACTAGAGAAGGAAATGATCTTTATCATGAAATGATAGAGTCTGGAGTAATTAAACCAGAAGGCACTGGATCAAAAGCAGCTTTAGTTTATGGCCAGATGAACGAACCACCAGGAGCAAGAGCAAGAGTTGCATTATCAGGATTAACGGTTGCTGAATATTTTAGAGATCAAGAAGGACAAGATGTACTTTTTTTTGTAGATAATATTTTTAGATTTACCCAAGCTGGATCAGAAGTGTCTGCGTTATTAGGAAGGATTCCTTCAGCGGTAGGATATCAACCAACATTAGCCACTGATATGGGAAATCTTCAAGAAAGAATTACAACTACAAACAAAGGATCTATTACTTCTGTTCAAGCAATATACGTGCCAGCAGATGATTTAACAGATCCAGCCCCCGCAACTTCTTTTTCACATTTAGATGCAACAACAGTGCTATCTAGACAAATTGCAGAAATCGGAATTTATCCAGCTGTAGATCCATTAGACTCTACTTCTAGAATTTTAGACCCAAGAATAGTTGGAGATGAACACTATAGAGTTGCTAGAGAAGTTCAAAAAGTATTACAAACTTATAAATCTTTACAAGATATTATTGCAATTTTAGGAATGGATGAACTGTCCGAAGAAGACAAACTAACCGTAGCTAGAGCAAGGAAAATTCAAAGATTTTTATCACAACCTTTCTTTGTTGCAGAAGTATTTACTGGTTCGCCAGGAAAACTTGTTGATTTAGAATCTACAATTAAAGGCTTTGATGCAATTTGCAAAGGTGAGTATGATCACTTACCCGAAGCAGCTTTTTACATGGTTGGAACAATAGAGGAAGCGATTGAAAAAGCAGAAAAAATGGCTAAAGAGGCAGCAGCATAATGAGTGAAGGCTTTAAGCTTGAAATAGTAAACCCTGAAAGTTCATTTTTATCAAAAGAAGGAGTTACTGAAGTAGTGGTGCCAGCATTTGAAGGAGATATGGGAATATTAAAGGACCATATATCAATAATATCTTTTTTAAAACCTGGACTAGTGAGAATTTTTGATGGCTCAAATGAAGAAACTTACTATGTTGATGACGGAATAGTAGAATTTAAGAATAATTGTTTATCAATATTAACTAGTAATATTTTTGATATTAAAAAAATGGATAAAAATGTTGCAAGAGATGCTTTGGCTAAAGCAGAGCAAGATAATCAAAAAAAAGATATTTCTGACCAAAACAAATACCTAATTGACCAAAAGATTGAAGTTTTAAAGAACTTAACTTTAAATTAGTTTAATATTTTTGATATTTCTTGTTTAAGATTTTTGTAAACATTGAGTTTAAAGTTTACAGCTATTTTTGTTAAATCTTCTAAATCAATCCATTTCCATTCTAGAAATTCAGGTTTTTTCGTATTTATATTGATTTCTGATTCATTGCCAATAAATCTCATAATAAACCATTTTTGTGTTTGACCTTTAAATCTACCTTTCCAAATAATTCCTATTAATTCATCCGGCAATATATAAGTTAGTTTTTTGTCAACTTCCTGAATTAGTTCTACACTTACTATACTAGTTTCTTCTTTTAGTTCCCTTATAGCAGCATCATAATAGTCTTCACCTTTATCAACGCCTCCTTGAGGCATTTGCCAAAAGTTTTTTGGATTATCAATCCTTTTTGCAACAAATACTTGATTATTTTTATTTAGTAATATTACTCCAACGCCACTTCTTAGTGGAAGATTTTTATATTTTTCTTTCATAGCTAGCCGTTTAAAAGTTTAACTGCGAAGTTTAATTGGTTATCAGTGTTTGAATTAATTACGAATGCATCTGAACTTTCTTCTATAATAATATCAGGACTGACGCCCACTTCTGATATTGATTTTCCTGATGGTAAATAATATTTAGAAATTGTTAATTTAATAGCACCTTTATTTTTTAGAGGAATTATTGATTGAACAGATCCTTTTCCATAGCTATTCTCTCCTAAAAGAATTGCTCTTTTGTGATCTTTTAAAGCTCCAGCAACAATTTCTGATGCTGAGGCAGAACCATAATTAATTAAAACAATTAAAGTTTTTCCATTTATTAAATCGCCTTTTCTTGCAAAAAATTTTTTATTTTCTGATTTTTTTCTACCTTTTGTTGAAACTATTTCTCCATTTTCTAGAAAAAAATCTGAAATTTTTATTGCCTGAGATAGTAAACCTCCAGGATTGTTTCTTAGGTCTAAAATATAACCTTTTAAATTTTTTTTTTTATTTAAAATATCAATTGCCTTTTTTATTTGAGAGGCACTGTTTTCATTAAAAGCAGTTAATCTTAAATAACCTATATTATCATTTATAAATTTTGACTTTACAGACGCTATTTTTATAATTTCTCTAGTAATATTAAAAACAAGTGCTTTTTTAACACCTCTTCTTCTAACAGTTATTTCAATATCTGATCCTACAGGCCCTCTCATTAACTCGACTGCCTCTGTTAAAGTTTTACCTTGAACTTGAATATCATTTATTTTTACAATGTAATCACCTGCTTTTATTCCTGTCCTTGAAGCTGGAGAATTATCAATTGGAGAAATAACTTTTACTACCCCATGTTCCATTCCAACTTCAATACCAAGCCCTCCAAACTCACCACTTGTTTCTGTTTGCATATTTTCAAAAATTTCAGGTGACATATAAGAAGAATAAGGATCTAAAGATTGCAAAACACCATCAATTGCAGAATCCATCATTTCACTTTGATCAACTTTTTCTACATATTCATTATTTATTTTACTTAGAACTTCACTGAACAAATCTATTTTTTCATAAACAGTTTTGTCTTTTTCGGCAAAACAGTTACTTATAATAAAAAATGAGAAGATTAAAATAATTATAGTTTTCATATTAAAATTTTTTCTTTTGGAATTAATTCTGACCACATTTTTTCAAGTTCATAAAATTTTCTTTTTTCAGGATGAAATATATGAACTATCACATCTATTCCATCTATTAATTTCCAGTCATTACTATCATTTCCTTCTATTTTACAATTTGTTACTCCATTACTTTTTAATTTTTCCAAAACGATTTCTGATAAAGCTTGTATATGTCTAGATGAAGTTCCACTAGCAATTATCAGATAATCTGCCATTGAGCTTTTGTTTTCTAAATCTATACTTATTATATCTACTGCTTTATTTGAATCTAAAGTGTTTATAATGATTTTTTTTAAATCAAAAATTTTATCCATTAATTATAAAAATCTTATCAAATTTTTCTTAATTGAGAAGATGAAATATTAACTTTTTTGAATTTAATAAACTTCAATCTTCTTTGATTTAATTGTTTAAATGTAATTGATTTTAAAGACTTATTTTTAAAACCATGCCTGTCAAAGACTAAAATATTACATTTTTTTGAAATTAATTTCCATTTATTCCACCTATGAAAATTAATCAAATTGTCTGCTCCCATTATAAAATAAATATCTAATTTATTATTAATTTTTTTAAAATAATTTATTAGATTAATAGTTTTATTAGATTTTATTTTATTTTCATAAAATTTAACTTTAATAAAATTATATTTTTTTGTTATTTTTTTAGCATATTTAATTCTAGAATCTAAAGTTAAAGAACTTTTATTTTTTAAAGGATTCTTTTTTGTTATAGCCCAAATTATATAATTTAATTTAAATCTTTTTTTTGATTCTCTGGATATTTTTATATGACCTTTATGAGCAGGATCAAAGGTTCCACCTAAAATTCCAATTTTAATTTTTTTTTTAATATTTGTTGACAATTTACTTCCTAATTTGACCCTTGCCCATTATTTCATATTTGTATGAAACTAATTGTTCTAAACCAACAGGACCTCTTGGAGGAAGTTTATTTGTTGATATTCCAACCTCTCCACCAAATCCAAATTCTCCACCATCTGCAAATTGTGTAGAAGCATTATGAATTGCTATAGAACTTTTGACATTTTTTAAAAATTTTGTTGCTGACTTTTTGTTTTTTGTAATAATAGCATCCGTATGCATTGTTCCATATTTATTAATATGATTAATTGCATGCGTTAAGTTTTCTACACATTTTACTGAAACAGTAGGAGACAAATATTCAGTTGCCCAGTCTTTTTCTTTAGCAAGTAAAAATTTACCTTTATAAAATTTTTTTAAATATTTATCACCAATGATTTTACAATGATTTTCTTCAAGTCTTTTTAAAATAGGATTACAAAATTTTTTAACGATTTTTTTATTTAAAAGAATAGTTTCTGTTGCTCCACAAATACTTGTATTTCTTAGTTTTGCATTATGTGTAACTTTTATTGCCATTTTTAAATCAGCTTCTTTATCTATATATGTATGACAAATTCCCTCTAAGTGACCAATAGTAGGTACTTTTGAAAGTTTTTGAACTTTTGCTACTAAACCCTTGCCACCTCTTGGAATGATTATATCAATATATTTTGACATACTAGAAAGCATAAAATCTACATACTTTCTCTCTCTTTTTTCAATTAGTTGGACATAGTTTGGATTTACTTTATTTTTTTTTAAAGCTTTTCTAAATAATGAAATTAATATTTTATTTGAATTTAGCGCTTCTGAACCTCCTCTCAAGATAACAGCATTTCCAGATTTAAAGCATAAACTAGATACATCTGAAGAGACGTTTGGCCTACTTTCGAATATTACTCCAACAATTCCCAATGGAATTGAAACTTTTTTAATTAATAAATTATTTGGTCTTTTCCATTTATTAATAGTTATATCTACCGGATCTTTTAATTTGCTTACATTTTTTATAGCTAAACAAATATTATTTATTTTTTTTTGATTAATTTTTAATCTTTCAATCAAATTATTTTTTAATCTTTTTTTTATTGCTTGTTTAACATCTTTGCTATTTTGTTTAATTATGGAATTTTTTTTTTTTTTAATTAAATTAATATAAGTATTCAAAACTTTATTTTTTAATTTTGTGCTAATTTTAGTTTGTGATGCATTTATTGCGTTTCTTCCAATTTTATACATTAAATTTTTCATTTTATATTTCTACCATATCATCTTTATGAACAACTTCAGATTTAGCAATATATCCTAACAATTCTTTTATGCTGCTAGAATGGTGTCCTTTAATTTTATTAATTTCGTTTGAAGAAAAAGAGCTTAATCCTCTTGCACATTCTTCTTTATTTTTATCAAGAATTTTAACATGATCTCCTTTGTTAAATTTTCCATAAACATTTTTTATTCCAGCAGCTAATAGACTTTTTCCCTTCTTTAGGGCTTCCTTTGCACCATCATCAATTATTAATTCTCCTTTTGGAGAAACAGATCCTACTATCCATTTTTTTCTTGCATCTAATTTAGAGATTTTTGGGACAAACCATGTACAATTATTTTTTTTTATTATTTGTATTATGGGTCTACTCAATAATCCATTTGCAATTGCCATATAACAACCCGACAACTGACAAATTTTTGCGGCATCTATTTTTGTTTTCATTCCACCAGTTCCATGTTCACTAGTACTTTTTGTTGAGATTCTCTCAATTTCTTTATCAATATTTTTTATTTCTTTTATTAATTTTACATTTTTGTCAAACTTTGGATTTTTGGTATAAAGACCATTTACGTCTGACAATAAAATTAAACAATCTGCACCAGATATTTGAGCCACTCTAGATGCTAACCTATCATTATCACCATATTTAATTTCTGTTGTTGCTGTACTATCATTTTCGTTAACGATAGGTACAAAGCCTAATTCAAATAAATTTTCAAAAGTTCTTTTTGCATTTAAAGATCTTCTTCTTTGTTCTGTATCTTCTAAAGTTAAAAGTATTTGAGATATATTTATATTTTTTTTAGAAAAATTTTTATTAAAAAGATTCATTAATTCTATCTGACCTATAGAAGCAATTGCCTGACTTTTATCTAATTTTAAATTTTTTTTATTTAAATTAAGTTTTTTGCATCCAATAGCAATTGCACCTGAGCTAACAATTATCACTTTTTTATTTTGATTTAATAATTCTTTAATATCTTTTGAAAATTCTAATAACCATTTTTTTCTAATTTTTTTTGATTTATCTATAAGTAAAGATGAACCAATTTTTATAACAATTATTTTAGAATTTTTAATATACATAGGATAATAGTTTTGCCTTAATATTTTTAACTGATTTTTTTTCAAGTGTTGATAGAGTTATAACTTCACTTTTTTTATTTTTTGAGAATTTTTTTTTAATTTTTTCTACTATTTTTTTTTCTAATAAATCTACTTTATTTAAAACAATAATTTCTTTTTTATTTAATAATTCTTTACTATAATTTTTTAATTCATTTTTAATTTGTTTGTATGAATTTTCTAAATTTTCATCAGTTACATCAATCATATGAAGTAATGTTTTACATCTTTCAATGTGTTTAAGAAATTTTATACCAAGTCCAACACCTTGATGTGCTCCTTCAATTAAACCCGGTATATCGGCAATAGTAATTTCTTTATCATCGTATGTGGCCACACCTAAATTTGGATTTAATGTTGTAAATTTATAATTTGCAATTTTTGGATTTGCGTTTGTAATTGAAGCAAGCAGGCTTGACTTTCCTGCATTTGGCAAACCAACAATTCCTATATCTGCAATTGTTTTTAATTGTAACCATATCCAGAATTCTTCTCCCGCAGTACCTTTTGTGAATTTTCTAGGAGCACGATTTGTAGAGCTTTTAAAATTTGTATTACCTAAGCCACCTCTACCTCCATTTGCTATAACAAATTCTTCTTTTTCATTTTTAAAATCAAATAATAAAGTTTTATTATCTTCTTCTAAAATTTGAGTACCAATTGGGACTTTTAAATATAAATCTTTTCCACTTCTTCCAGTTTTATTTTTACTCATTCCATTTTGACCTCTCTCAGCTTTAAAATGTTGAGTATATCTATAATCAATTAAAGTATTTAAATTTCTTTCAGCTTTAAAAATTATTGAAGCGCCTTTTCCTCCATCGCCTCCATTTGGCCCACCAAACTCAACAAATTTTTCTCTACGCATACTAGCTGACCCTGATCCTCCGTCACCTGCTTTTACAAAAATTTTTACTTGATCTAAGAACTTCATAATACAACTCTGTTTAATTAATTGTTGTATTGATTAATTGGGTTTTACTGAAACAAATGTTCTGTCTGATTTACTTTTTTTAAATTCAACTTTTCCTTTTACTAAAGAAAAAATTGAATGATCTTTACCCATTTTAACATACTCTCCAGGAAAAATTTTAGTTCCGCGCTGTCTAACAATTATATTTCCAGGATTTACCAGCTGACCACCATACTTTTTAACTCCAAGTCTTCTACCTGCGCTATCTCGTCCATTTCTTGATGATCCACCTGCCTTTTTTGTTGCCATAATATTTTCCTAAATTTACTTTTCTTTAACTATAGTCTCTTTTTTTTCAGTTTTTTTAATTTCTTTTTTTTCTAATTTTTTTGCTTCTGCTAACAAGCTACCATCTTTTGAAAAAATTTTTTTTATTTTTATAAGTGAATAAAGCTGTCTATGTCCATTTTTTTTTCTAGAATTTTTTCTTCTTTTTTTTTTAAAAATTAATACTGTTTTATTTTTTCCATTTTTTACAAGCTCAGCTTCTACTTTTGCACCTTTTACAAGTGGAGATCCAATTTCCATTGTTTTTTCATCGCCATATGCCAAAACTTCATTAAATTCTATTTTATTTTGAGTTTTTAAAGTTTCTAGCTGTTCAATCTTTATTATTTCACTAGCTTTAACTTTGTATTGTTTTCCACCTGTTTGAATTATCGCGAATGACATTACTTATCCTATTTTTTATATGGTGGAATATAGACTGAGGCTAATTATAGTCAAGTCGAATAACTTAAAAATTATCCTTTAAATCCCTCAATTTTGAAAATGTATCAAGAGAAGAGCCTTTATTGATATTTAGGTTATTTTTAATTTTAAAATTATCACTTCTTAAAAAAATATTACTTTTAAGTTCTTCACCTAAGGTTGTTGGTATAGTTGGTTGATTATTATTTAATTTTTTTTTTATAGCTTTAATTTTTTTAATTAATTCTAAATTATCTTTGTCATATTTTATGCAAAATTTTGAATTTTGTAATGTATACTCATGTCCACAATAAATTTTTGTTTTACTTGGTAAATTTTTTATCTTTTCTAATGAATTAAACATTTGTTCATATGTTCCTTCAAATATTCTTCCACAACCCAAAGAAAATAAAGTATCACCCGTAAACAAATTATCTTCATTATAAAAATAAAAACAAATATGACCGAGTGTATGTCCTGGAATATGAATTATTTTTGATTCAAAATTATCTTCCTTCCAGATTTCTCCATCTTTTAATTTAATATCAATTTCAGGTATTCTTTTATAATCTCCATTAAATCCAATCACTTTTGCTTTATATTTTTTTTTTAATTCAATATTGCCACCAATATGATCATAATGATGATGAGTATTTAAAATATAGTTTAATTTTAAATTATTTTTTTCTAAAAAATTAATTATTGGCTTTGATTCACTTGGATCAACTACACACGTTTTATTATTTTTTTCATCAACAATTATATAAGAATAATTGTCTTGTAAGCATGGTATTATCTCAACTTTCATTTTACTTTTTAATAAGAAATATTCCTAATTCTGAACTAAGATTTTTAATAATTAAATTATTATTATTTATTAAAGAGGTTTTTTCTCCGCTTAGTGCAATAGATTTATACAATTCGATTTTTTTATTAAAACAAAAATTATAAAAATCCTTTATAGTACACATATGTAAATTTGGCGTATTGTACCATTCATTTGGTAAATTTTTGGTGACAGGCATAGTTCCTTTAAACAATAAATTTAATCTAACTTTCCAATGACCAAAATTAGGAATTGTTACTATAGCTTTATTTGCAACTCTTAGAAGATCGTTTATTACTTTTTCTGGATCGTAGAATGCTTGTAAAGTTTGACTCAATATAGCATAATCAAAAGATAAATTTGGAAATTGATATAAATCTTTTTCTGCATTGCCTTCAATTATAGAAAGTCCTTTACCTATACATTCTTGAACATTTTTTTTTGATATTTCCAATCCTCTTGTATCAATATTTTTTTTATCTTTTAAATTTTTCATTAAAGTTCCATCACCACAACCAATATCTAATACTCTAGTATTATTATCTATTAATTCAGAAATTATTTGAAATTCTTTTTTCATATTTTATCTATAGTTTGTTTCTAAGAAGTTTTTTATTGTTTTTAAAAACTCTGGGACATTTAACAAAAAGGAATCATGACCTTTGTCACTAGTTATTTCTATAAAACCAACATCTGCACCAGAAGAATTTAATGCAATTACTATCTCTTTATTTTCCGAAGTTGGATAGAGCCAATCAGAAGTAAAAGAAATAATAAAAAATTTTGTTTTTGTTTTTTCAAATGCTTTAGATAAATTTCCCTTGTATTGCTTAAGCAAGTCAAAATAATCCATTGCCCTAGTTATATATAAGTAACTGTTTGCATCAAATCTATCTACAAATATTGAACCTTGATATCTTAAGTAACTTTCAATTTGAAAGTCAGCATCAAAACTAAAATTTAAATCATCTTTTTCTTGTAGTTTTCTTCCAAATTTTTCTTGTAATCCTTCTTTTGAAAGATATGTAATATGAGCTGCCATTCTAGCTACAGCCAATCCTTTATCAGGAGATAGATTTAATTTTGAATAATTTCCTTCTTTCCAATTCGAATCGGCCATTATTGACTGTCTTCCAAGTTCATTAAAAGCAATATTTTGTGCAGAGTGACTTGCTGAACAAGCAATTGGAATTGCTGTTTTTGTTTTGTTTGGAAAATTTGCAACAAATTGTAATACTTGCATTCCACCCATCGATCCTCCAAGAACACTATATAGTTTTTCTATTTTGAAAAATTCTAGGAGATTATATTGAGCATTAACCATGTCATTGATTGTCAAGACAGGAAAATTTGTGCCATATGGTTTGTTTGTTTCAGGATCAATACTTGAAGGCCCTAAAGAACCCATACATCCACCGATTACATTTGCACAAATTACAAAAAATTTATTAGTATCAATTGCTTTAGAAGGTCCAACTAAATATGACCACCATCCTGGCTTATTAGTTATAGGATTAATTCCACTGACAAATTGATCACCAGTTAAGGCATGAAAAGCTAAAATAGCATTATCTTTTTTTTCATTTAAAACGCCATACGTTTCATATGCTAGCGGATAATTGTTTATAGTTTTTCCACAATCTAATTTAAGTTCTTTTTCTACAATTATTTTTTTTATATTTTCTTTAGTATTCATAAATTGTGCTAATAACGAATTGTGAGGAAAAAAACTTATTTAGCGGTTTTTTTTAAGCGCTCGCAATTCAGATTAAATCAGCGCGCCTTTTTGTACTAAATCAGATTCTATATGTCAAATTTTTTATGATAGCTCACAATTATTGATAAATCTTGATTAATTTATTTATAAGGATAGGAATATAAATTAAAAAATATGAATTTACCGAAATTTAAAAAAATAGGATTTGAATCTTATAAACCAGGAAAATCAAAATTGTCCAGGATAAAAAATATTATAAAATTATCAGCAAATGAGTCTGCTTTAGGCACAAGCCCAAAAGTTAAAACGGCAATTAATAAAAAAATTAATTTTTCTAAATATCCAGATAGTAAATCAAACTATTTAAGACTTAATATTTCAAGAAAATTTAATTGTAAATTTGAAAAAATTATTTGTGGTTCTGGATCCGATGAGATTATTCAGATTATTTGTCAACTATTCTTAAAAGCAAAAGATGAAGTAGTAGTTCCGCAATTTAGTTTTTTAATGTATAGAATATACTCGAAAAATATTGGAGCTAAAGTTGTATATGCAAAAGAAAATAATTATAAAATATCTATTTCGGAAATTATTAAAAAAGTAACAAGAAAAACAAAAATAGTTTTTTTAGCGAACCCAAACAATCCAACAGGCACTTATTTAAAAAAAAACGATTTATTATTATTAAGAAAAAAACTTAGAACTAATATTTTGTTAGTTGTTGATGATGCTTATGACGAATATATGAGAAAAAAGGACTATACATCAGGATTAAAACTCTTTCGCAATAGCAAAAATGTTCTTGTATTAAGAACCTTTTCTAAAATATATGGATTGGCCTCTTTGAGGATCGGTTGGGGCTATGGTCCCGAAAAAATTATTGATGCAATGAATAAAATTAAGCCACCATTTAATACAAATACGGTGGCACAATTGGCAGCAGTTGCAGCATTGAATGATAAAATTTTTGTCAAAAAGTCGATAAAACATAATCTTTTGTGGGCCAAAAAAATAAAAAAAATACTTAATAATTTTAATATAACTACAAATGATGTTACAGCTAATTTTTTGTTATTAAATTTTAAAAAATCTAAATATTCTGCAAATTATGTGCAAAAAAAATTAGAAGATAAAGGAATTATTTTAAGAGGGATGAAATCTTACAAAATTAAAAATGCTTTAAGGTTAACAATTGGAAATAGTACTGCTAATAATAAGTTAATAAAAATTCTTAAAAAAATTTTTAATAAATAATGAAAAATATTCTTATAGTAGGTTGTGGGTTAATAGGTTCATCAGTACTAAGAGCTTCAATTGCTAAAAAAATATCAAAAAATATTTTTGTCTATGAAAAATCAAAAAAAAATATATCTATAATAAAAAAAATAAATTCAAAATTAATAATATTGAATAAATTAGATAAAAGAATATCTAATATTGATTTAGTTATTTTATGTACGCCTATGAGTGAATACCAGAATATTATTCCTTATCTGAACAAATTTTTACATAAAAAAAGTGTAATAACTGATGTAAGTTCTACAAAGCATAATGTTTTAAAACTAAAAAACAAAATGTTAAAAAAATCATTAGATTGGATTTTAAGCCATCCCATTACAGGCTCTGAGGTTAGTGGTCCAGAATTTGGTAACAAAAATTTATTTAAAAAAAAATGGTGCATAATTACTAATGATAAAAATAAAAATAAAGTTAAAAAGGTTGTGCGATTTTGGAAAAAACTTGGCTCAAGGATTATTTTTATGGATCCATTTGAGCATGACAAAATATTTGCAATAACTAGTCATTTACCACATTTAATTGCTTATAATTTAATTAAAACTGCTCAAGATTTTCAAAAAAAAAAGAAAAAAAATATAATTAAGTATAGTGCTGGAGGTCTTAGAGATTTTTCTAGAACCGCAGCATCAAATGAAATTATGTGGAGAGATATTTTTTTTAGTAATAAAGAAAATATGATTAGCACAATTAATATGTTTATTAAAAATTTAAATGTTTTCAAAAAAAATATTAATAATCTTGAAGATAAAAATTTAAGAAGAGTATTAATTAATTCAAAAAAAGTGAGAAAACAGATAATAGAGCTAAAACACGATATTTCTAAACCAGACTTTGGTAGAGAAGAAATTTAAATAGAAAAAACTTTTTTAACTTCAAGATTTGCAGTTTTTTTTATTAGTTCTATTGTTTTTTTTATTGGCATTTTTAAAACTTTCTTTCTAGGTCCATACGCATGAATTAGTTCTTTTGAATTGACACAAATTGCAACGTGACCTTTCCAATAAATAATATCACCAAATTTGAATTTTTTCTTTTTAGAAAAACCTTTTTTATATCTTATTTGATCTACAGTATCTCTTGGAAAAAATTTATTATTAAATTTATAAAATAATTGAATCAATGCAGAACAATCAATACCATCGTATGTTTTTCCACCCCATTTATATTTAGAATTCAAAAATAATTTTAAAATTTTAAGAAAATTTTTTTCTTTTTTATTAATTATTTTTGTATCTTTGACAAATAGCCATTTATTATTTTCAAACATAAAAAAGTTTTTATTTTTTTTTATTACTTTTATTTTACTTAAAAAAGGCAAAAATTTTTTTGATCGATATTTTGATAAATTTTTTGGAGCTTTAAAAATCCTTGATTTAAGAGTAATTATTTTATGAGTTGGTTTAAAATTATTAATATACTTAAATGATTTTATATAACCTACATAGTTGTCGTATGAAGTTTTGATTTTAATAAACTTTTTTTTTCTAGATAATATTTTGAATTTTTCACCATATAAAATTTGCGAACTAATTTTAGAGTTACAAAAAGGTTTGTCGTATAAATTTATATAGGGCTTATTACAAAAAAAATTATTTTGCACCAATTTTTATTTTATTTTTAATAAACCACAAACAAACTAGAGAAGGAATGACCATAACTGTAGTTATAATAAAGAAGGTTCCCCAGTCTCCATTTAACCAGTCAACAAGAGCTCCTGAGGATGAAGCAAGAGTTGTTCTTCCAGCAGTTCCTATTGATGCAAGTAACGCATATTGAGTTGCTGTATAAGTTCTATCAACTAATAATGATATGAAAGCAACAAATGCTACTGTTGCAAATGCAGCAGTAATATCATCTGCTATCACAGCAATTGCAAATAATAATTCAGATTTACCAGTCCAAGCCAAAAGAGCAAAAAGCAGGTTTGTTAAAGCCATTAAACCTCCAGCAAAAAACATAGTTTTGATAGTTCCTGCTCTCATCGCCATTACTCCTCCTAGCAATGTAAAAATAACTGTTGTTATCCATCCTAATCCTTTTGAGTAAATTGCTATTTGACCTTTAGAAAATCCAATTTCTTTGTAAAAAACAATAGACATACGACCAAGAAACGCTTCTCCAATTTTAAATAAGAATACAAAACCTAATATTCCTAGAGCAATAGCAAATCCATTTTTTCTAAAGAAACTAATTATTGGTCCACCTATAGTTCCAACAATGTAAGCAACAAAGCTAGTTATAATATTTTTTGAACCAAGTTTTCCTTGTATTAACTTGTCAGTATCTCTTTGTTTTGCTTCTCTATCAGTTTTAGTTGGTTCATGAACAAACATTAAACCTATATTCATTAAAATTATAACAACTCCTAAAACTAAAAAAGTAGCTTGCCAGTAGTCTGCAATACCCATATTTTCAAAATATTCTGCTGTAAATAAAGCAATTACACCTCCTAATTTGTAGCCTGTCCACCAACCGACCACTGCCATCGCAGCACCAGCCGCCATAGATTTTCCTTCATTCTCGTTAATTTGTTCAATTCTTAAAGCATCAACCGTAATATCTTGAGTAGCAGACGCTATTGCAATAATTAATCCAACTGTAATTAATAGAGCTAAGTTTTGTGTTGGATTTATAAAACTCCAAACTAACAAGCTCAGCAAAATTGCAATTTGCATTAAAACTATCCATCCTCTTCTATGACCTAGTTTTTTTGTTAAAATTGGTATTTGAATTCTATCGATTATTGGTGCCCATAAATAATTAAAAGCATAAACTCCAAAAATTAAACCTGCCCAACCTATTGTTGATCTACTTAAACCTTCTTCTTTTAACCAAAGACTTAAACTACTTGCTATTAAAACCCACGGAAAACCACTTATTGCTCCAAGAAGCAATATTCTTACCATTCTTATGTCTTTGTAAACTAGAAGTGATTCAAACCAGCTTTGTTTTTTTTCAGTCATATTTATTTTTGCCAAAATGATGGCAATAACAGAACAAGTATAGCAAATAATTCAAGTCTACCCAAGATCATTCCAAAACTTAATACCCATTTTGAAAAATTGGGTAATTGAGAAAAATTACCATTTGGGCCTATTAATTCACCGAGTCCTGGCCCAACATTGGAAATCGAAGTTGCTGCCCCAGAAATAGAGGTAGTAAAGTCCAATCCACTTAAAGATAAAAGAGCAGCAATTACAAAAAATATTATTATATAAAGATAAATAAATGAGATTATTGATGACATAAATTTATCATTAACTTCATTACCATCATATTTTATAATAAAGACACCTCTAGGATAAATAATTTTTTTTAATTGATTTTTTATAAATAAATATAAAATTTGAACTCTAAAAATTTTTATTCCACAAGTTGTTGACCCAGCACAACCACCAATGAACATTAAAATTAAAAAATAAATAAGAGGGAAATTTCCCCAACTATCAAAATTCTGTGTTACATAACCTGTTCCAGTTAAAATAGAGATTACATTGAAAGAAATAGATCTTATACCAATTTCAGAAAAATTTTTATTAATAATGGTTAAATATAAGAATAAAATTAATATTGAAAAAAAAATTATCTTAAAGAAAGATTTTATTTGATTATCAGTCATAAATATATTTTTTTTGCCACTTAAATATTTAATGTAAGCGATAAAAGGTATGCTTCCTAGTATAATAAAAATGATTGAAGTCATTTCAATTTTGAAATTATTAAAATGTCCAATTGAATCATTATAATTCGAAAATCCACCTGTGGCTATTGTTGTCATTGAATGAGTTAAGCTGTCAAAAAATTTCATTCCAAATATTTTATAAAATAATGCACAAAGAAAAGTTAGAGATATATAGATAATTATTAATCTAAATGCTATTTCCTTTGTTTTGGGTAAAATTTTTTCTGAACTATCGCTACTTGAAACTTTAAGTAATTGCATCCCACCAACGTTCATGGTTGGCATTAAAGTAATTGCCATTACAATTATTCCAATTCCACCCAACCATTGAAGAATTGCTCTCCAAAAAAGAATTGCTTTGGGAGTTGAATTTAAGTCAGTTATAATTGTTGAACCTGTAGTTGTAATTCCTGACATACTTTCAAAAATAGAGTCTGTAATACTTAAATTTAAATCAGAAAATAAAAATGGAAGAGATCCAAATACTGCAACACTGATCCAAGAAAGAGATGTTAATAAAAATGCGTGTTTTAAATTTATTTTTTTATCATTTTCAAGATTTGATAAAAAAAACAATACTCCAAATGTTATTGTAATCATGGCACTGCTTACGAAAGATGAGTCAAATTCTTTAAATATAATTTGTGTGATTATTGGAAAGATCATTGAGATACCAAGTATCATCTGCAAAATACCCAGTGTAAAAAAGACAGTTTTGTAATTAGACATTTTCAATGAACATTATTTTATGGTAAATAAATTGCAACTCTATAAGAATTAATAAAAACAATATTTATTAGACATTTTGTTATTATAAGAAGTGATTGAAAAATTGAATATAGACAAGACTAGTGCTTGGCCCTTTATTGAGGCAAGAAAGATTTTAAAAGAAAGAAAACAATTTATAGAAAAAAAGGGTAAAATAATTTTACAAACTGGATATGGACCAAGTGGATTACCACACATAGGAACTTTTGGCGAGGTAGCACGAACAACAATGGTTGTTAATGCTTTAAATCATCTTACAGATTTTCCAAAGGAAATAATAACTTTTTCAGATGATATGGATGGTCTAAGAAAAGTTCCAGATAATGTTCCAAAAAAAGAAATATTAAATAAAAATCTACATAAGCCTTTAACAAGTATTCCAGATCCTTTTGAAAAATTTGATAGTTTTGGAAAACATAATAATGAAATGCTAAAAAAATTTCTAAATGATTTTAATTTTAGTTATACTTTTAAAAGTTCTACAGAGCTTTATAAATCTGGTTTCTTTAACTCATCTCTTAAAATTGTTCTTGATAATTATCAATCTATTATGGAAACAATTTTACCAACTCTTGGAAAAGAAAGGCAAAAAACTTATTGTCCGTTTTTACCAATATGTCCAGAAACTGGGATAGTTCTAGAAATACCTGTAATAGAAATTAATAAAAAAAAATCTACAATTATTTTTGATAATAATGGAAAAAAACTAGAAACTAGTGTTTTAGATGGTAAGTGTAAATTGCAATGGAAAGTTGATTGGGCAATGAGATGGTATGCGCTTGATGTAGATTTTGAAATGTATGGAAAGGATTTAATTGAAAGTGCAATTTTATCAAAAAAAATAATAAAATTATTAGGAAAAAATGATCCTTCAGGATTTGCATATGAATTATTCTTGGATGAAAAAGGAGAAAAGATTTCTAAGTCAAAAGGTAATGGAATTACAATTGAAAATTGGTTAAATTATGCTTCGCCAGAAAGTTTATCTCTTTTTATGTACCAAAATCCAAAAAGAGCAAAAAAACTTTATAAAGAAATTGTTCCAAAAGCTGTAGATGAATATTTAGATTTTATTGAAAAAGGAAAATCTCAAAATGAATTACAGTTATTAATGAATCCAGCATGGCATGTTCACAATGGAAAAATACCAAAAGAAAAAACAATTATGCCTTTTTCAATGCTGTTAAATTTAGTTGAAACAAGTAATGCTAATACAAAAGAATTATTATGGAAATTTGTAAAAAAATATAAAAAAAATATTATAGATAATGAATACCCAATTTTTGATAATTTAATAAATTATGCAATAAGATATTTTAATGATGTAATAAAGCAGAAAAAAAGTTATAAAAAACCAAACCATGAAGAGAAAAAAGCACTTGAAGCTTTAGTTGAGTCATTAGAAAGTTGTAATGACAACATGCAACCAGAGGATATTCAAACCAAAATTTATTCTGTAGGTAAAGAGAATGGATATAAAGAAAATTTGAGAGATTGGTTTAAATTAATTTACGAAGTAGTTTTTGGAGATGAAAATGGACCTAGGATGGGCTTTTTTATAAGTTTTTTTGGAGTTAATGAAACAAAACAACTTATTAAAGAAAAAATAAAATAATGTTTTCAAAATTTAGATCTTTAATTTTTAAAATTAATCCAGAAACTGCGCATGATTTAGCAATTAAATCACTAAAACTTAATTTTATACCAAATATTTTTGATGAAAATAAAAATGACCCAATGTTTAAAACAACTTTATTTGGAAAAGTAATTGAGAACCCAATAGGAATTGCCGCTGGTTTTGACAAAAACGCTGAAGTATATAATCCATTGTTTAAATTGGGGTTTGGATTTGTTGAAGTTGGTACGATTACACCAATAAAACAATTTGGAAATCCCAAACCTAGAGTTTTTAGATTGCAAGAAGATGAGGCGTTGATTAACAGATTAGGATTTAATAATTTTGGAGCAGAAAATATAAGTTCTAGAATTAGATCAATTAAGCCCAATGGATTATTAGGAATAAATATAGGACCTAATAGTGATACTAAAGATAGATTAAATGATTACTTAATTTGTATTAAAAAATTTTATGATATTGCTGACTATATAACTATTAATATTTCATCACCAAATACTGAAAAATTAAGAGATTTTCATGAGAATGAGAAATTAGAAGAACTATTAAGTTCTATAAGAGAAGAAATGAAAAATTTGAAGTCTAACACGCCAATGGTAGTAAAAATTTCACCTGACATATCAATTGAAAAAGCAAATCGAATAATTGAAATAATATTAAAATATGAAATTAAAGCAATAATTGTATCAAATACAACTGAAGAAAATAGAGATAAATTGAAAAGTGCAAATAAATATCAAAAAGGAGGTTTGTCAGGCAAACCTTTAGAAGAAAAATCAAATGAATTAATAAATATATTTTATAATTCATTAAAAGGTAAAATTCCAATTATTGGAGTAGGAGGAATTGACTCGGGAAAAAGTGCTTATGCAAAATTTTTGGCAGGAGCTAGTTTTATACAATTATATACAGGTATGGTTTATGAAGGACCAAATATTGTTATTAAAATAAAAAAAGAACTTAAAAAATTATTAAAAAATATTGGTGTAAATAACTTTAATGAAATAGTTGGAAAAAAAAGTTAAGTTTTAACATTATATTTTTTTCTTAAATTAGAAAAAAATCTTCTAATAAAAGCAGCAGCAACTCCTAATACTATTGCAAAGATAATAGAAATTATTGCATATTGAATTGGAAAATCTATAGAAAGATTTTTTATAAAAATTGAAAAAGTACTTAAAGTTCCACTATGAGAAGTTTCTTTAATTACTTTTTGAGCAAAAAAACTATCATATGCAATCGCTATACCTACAGCCAGTAAAAGAATTGCTAATAAAGTTTTAAGCTCTGAGCTATCAATCCGCTCTCCTAATTTTTGTCCAACTTGAACTCCAATAATTGATCCACAAATTAAAACTGAAACCAAAATTAAGTCAATTGAACCATAGTTGAATGCATGGAGGACGGTTACAATTGCACTAACAAAAATTGTAACAAACAGTGATGTTCCTGGAACAAGTTTAGTTGGCATACCTATAATATAGATCATTGCAGGAACTAGTATAAAAGCGCCTCCAATTCCCATAATAGCTGCAATAAATCCAACAATTAAACCTATTATAATTGGAGTAAATGCACTTTCATATAATTTCGATTTTTTAAATCTCATTCTTAGAGGAAGACCATGTATCCAATAATGAGAGTGTAATTTTTTTTTTAAAACAATTTTTTTTCTCGCTCTGTCTATTTCTGAAACACCTTCAACCAGCATTAAAGTTCCAATGATAGCTAGTATGTACATATAAGCTAGAGAGATCACTAAATTAATTTTTCCAATTTCTTTAAAGTAAGTAAAGGTTAGAATTCCAATTAATGTTCCTATAGTTCCACCAATAACTATCATGATACCCATCTTGTAATCCATTGTATCTTTTAACCAATGAGTTGTTGATCCTGAAACTGATGTAGCTAAAATATTATTAGCTTCATTTGCAACAGCATATGAAGGAGGGATACCTAAAAAAATTAAAAATGGAGTCATGAGAAATCCTCCACCAACTCCAAATAATCCTGATAAAATACCAACAAGTGTACTAAGAAAAAAAATTATATATAGGTTTACTGATACTTCCGCAATTGGTAGGAAAAATTCCATTTATTTTATCAATTTAACATTAAAAAGGTACCTGCAATAACTATAAGCCAATAAACAAAAAGCATAAAATGAACACTCGCTTTAATGATGTTGCTACTAAATTGTTGAAATATTTTATTTAAGATTTTTTCATAGTTTTGATTGAAAATTTGCAACATTTTTTCTGCGTAACATACCTTTATGGTTTTTGCCATGATTATTTTGATGTTTTAGAAATTTTTTTTCTAGAGCTGCACGATAAACTTGACGAGGTCACTATCCCACTTTATACAGTCACTAAATAAATATTATGTCTAAAAAATGTGAATTAACCGGTAAAATTCCTTTAAAAGGTCACAAGGTAAGCCATGCCAACAATAAAACTAAGAGAAGGTTCTTACCAAATTTGAAAAAAGTAAGGTTTACAAGTGAAATTTTGAAAAGAAATTTAAAGCTTAACGTTTCAAATGCAGCTGTAAGATCGGTAGATAAAAAAGGAAGTTTTGATCAGTTTTTAAAAGACGTTAAAAACAAAAATTTGTCTCCAAGATTAAAAAAATTAAAGAAAACAATTCTTGCAAAATCTATTTAATGAATAGAACTTTTTTACTTCTATCTTTTTTGATGGGAGTGGTTGTATTATCTTCAAACTATTTAGTTCAGTTTCCCATTCGATATTATGGTCTAGATAAAATTTTAACTTATGGGGCTTTTAGTTATCCTATAGCTTTTTTAATAACTGACCTTGCAAATAGATTTTATGGAAAAATAGCTGCTAGAAAAATTGTTTATATAGGTTTTGCTTTTGGTATTTGTTTTACACTTTTATTTTCTACAAATTTTGCAGATTTAATTTCAATAAGAATTGCAATTGGTTCAGGTACAGCTTTTTTAGTTGCTCAATTACTTGATGTTCAAATTTTTGATCAGCTAAGAAGAAAAAAGTGGTTTGTAGCACCTCTAACATCTTCTTTAATTGGTTCTATTGTTGATACTTTTTTATTCTTCTCAATATCTTTTTATGCAACAGGTATACCTTGGTTTAGTTTATCATTAGGAGATTTGACAGTTAAAATTTTTGTTGCACTAGTAATGCTAATTCCGTTTAGATTATTGCTAGGAAGAGTTAAAGCAGTTTAATAATTATTTATATAAAAATTTATAGGATAAAATCTTATAAGCTAATTTAGCTACTAAAAAGTTGTATGAATTAAACCCTTTTATTGGGGCAAGTTCGTTTATATCTGCACCAACAATATTTGAATTTTTAATAGCTATCTTTATTATTTCTAGAGTTTCATCCCAAAAAATACCACCAGGTTCAGGCGTGCCAGTTGCAGGCATGATACTTGAGTCAAATCCATCTACGTCAAAAGTTAAATAAACTGTTTTATTTTTAATCATTTTTTTAAATTTATTTAAATTCCATTTCTTCTTATCTTTCGCCCAAAAAATATTAATTCTTGAAGAATTTTTTTTTAAATAAGGTACTTCTTTTTTAGATATGTTTCTAATACCAAAAGATATCACCGAGACATTTTTGTAATCCAAACATCTCTTTATTGCTGAGGCATGTGAAAATTTTTCTCCATTATAACTTTCTCTTAAATCAGCATGGGCATCAAAGTGTAATAAACATAATTTTTTATATTTTTTTGCAAAAGGTGCTATACAACCAGGTGTTATTGAGTGTTCACCTCCAAGAGTTAATGGAAAAATTTTTTTATTTAAAATTACTTCATTTATTTTTGACATTTTATTTAATGCTTTATTTATGTTTTTATCTATTTTAAAAGGTTTTAATGTTTTTATTCCTATTTTTTTATATGGTTCGCAGTTTAATTCTTCATCGTATAATTCAACTTGATGTGAAGCTTTAATAATTTCTTTCGGGCCATTTTTTGTTCCACCACCATAACTAACTGTTTTTTCTAAACCAAATGGGACAATTATAGCTTTCTCTTTAATTTTGAACTTATTGTCAATTCCAAGAAATCCCTGTTTGTTTGATAAGAAATTCAATTTTTATCCAAATATTTTTGAAAAATTTTTTCTATTTCTATTTTTCCATTCACCTTTGTGATAAGCGTCGCTTGCAATTAAAGGAAGAACGCTAGTTGCTTCTGCAAATACCATCTGTTCTTTTGTAATATCAACTTTTCCCCATGAGCTAGCTTCCTTTAGAGTAGAACTGCTGCATGCACCATCTCTTGAGTCGGCAACAGTTATTTGAACAGCATATTTGTGCATATCTACTTCTTTTCCTAAAAGTTCAGCACAAATAACTGTGTCTTGAATGAAATTTTTTGGAACCCCTCCGCCAATCATAAATAATCCAGATCCTTTTGATCTTATTTTAATTTCAGTTAGTTCACGAAATTCTCTAATTGAATCTATTGTAATATGTTTTTTTGGATTTTTTTCTTGGTGCATTACCAATCCAAATCCAGCACTTGAATCTGTGAAAGCTGGGCAAAAAATTGGAACATCGTTTTCATATGCAGTCTCTATTAAGGAACCTTTCTTTTTGGCATTACTTTTCAAGTATTTTCCTATTTCATTTATAAACTCTCTAGATGTATAACTTCTTGGTTCTAGTTTATCTGCTATTTCACATATTATTTTATCACACATTTGAAGCTCATCTTCATTAATGTAAGTATCATATATTCTATCAATATAATTTTTTCTTAATTCAGTATCGTCTTGAAATTGTGAGCCTTGGTAATGTTTAAATCCAAGAGCTTCAAAAAAATCCATATCAATAATTGATGCTCCAGTAGCTACAATTGCATCAACCATGTTGTATTTAATCATATCTCTATAAATATGCATACATCCCGCAGCAGAAGTGGATCCAGCCAGTGTTAAAAAAATTGTACAATCCTTATCTTTAATCATTTCATTAAATATACTAGCGGCATTTGCAGTTTCTCTTGAAACAAAAGACATTTTTTTCATTGATGAAATTATTTTTCTCGCATCAAAAGAGGTAATATCAATATGTTCAACTTCTTTATTTAAAAAGTCTTTTTTACTGTTGTGTCCTAGATTTTTTTTTTCTGACATTTAAGCAACAAGAAACGCTTTGTTAGCTTCTTTGTCATACATGGTCATGATTGGTTCATCTTCAATTTCATAAATTCTATCAGAATAAAAACCATTAAACTTAGTTCTAAAAGTTAAACCGTAAGCACCAAGTTGACCTAGCTCTATATAGTCATTTTCCTTAATATTGTTTGGAAGCACAAAAGGACCTTTCATATAATCCATGCTGTCACAAGTAGGTCCATAAAAATCAAATGCAGTTAATTTTTTTGAAATAATTCTTCCATTTGTAATAATTCGAGATGGATACACTATATTTGGAACTCCTGCATCAAAAAGAGTTCCATATGTACCATCATTTATATAAAGTTTTTGTTTTTTTCTTAAATTAACTCTAACAATAGTGGAACCACTTTCCGCAACTATTGCTCTTCCAGGTTCACATAAGATTTCTGGTTTTTTATCCAATTTTAAATTTTTTAAACTATCTTTTATCTCTTTAAAATAATTATCCAAAGATTGTGGTATTAAATCAGGATATATAGTGGGGAATCCTCCACCAACGTTTATGTAATCTGGAACAATTTTTGTTTTTTTAATTATATTTCCTATTTCAGTGATGCCTTTTGAATAAGAAATTGGATGCATACATTGTGAGCCAACATGAAAACTTAAACCGATTTTTTTTGCATATTGTTTTGCTAATCTTAACAGACCAATAGCTTCAGAAGTTAATGCTCCAAATTTTTTTGATAAATCAATTTCAGCATGCTCATTAGAAACTGATACTCTTACAAATAACTCTAAGTCTTTTGCATGATTTGTTGATTCAATTATTTTTATTAATTCATCTTTTGAATCTAAAGAAAAAGTTTTAACATCATATTTAAAATAAGCTTCATTTATACTTTCTCTGCTTTTTACAGTATGCATATATGAGCATTTTGCTTTGGGATTTATTTTCTTTATATCATCAATTTCTTTTATTGATGCTACATCAAAATTTTCTATACCACTTTGAGAAATTGTTTTTAATACTTCAGTATGAGGATTCGTTTTTACGGCATACAACACTTTGCCTGGAAATTTTTTCTGAAAAATCTTGGAAGCCACTTGTATCGATTTTTTTCTGATACAATAAACTGGCTCAACAGGTTTTAGTTGACGTACTAATTCATCAACTGTTTTAAATTTTTCCATTTCATATGCCCCCAAAAAAATTTAACAAAAAAAATTTTTCAATATTTAACTGAAAAACTTTACATGATTCAGCAGTTAAGACAATAATTAATCAATGTAAAGTAAATAATTACCTCTTGAAATGTGGAAAACTATTCACATATTATAAAGATAATGAATGACTTCAAAAATATAAAAAATGCTAGTGAATTTGAGGATAAATCACTACTCATAGTAGATGATGATAATCCTTTTAGAGAAAGACTTTCAAGAGCAATGGAAAAAAAAGGTTTTAAAGTAACGCAAGCTGAAGGTGTAAAAAGAGGAATTGAATGTTTAAAATTAAAAAAACCTGCATTTGCAGTTATAGATTTAAGATTAAATGATGGAAATGGACTTGAGGTTGTAAAGGAACTTCAAAACTTCAATAACAAAAGTCGAATCATAATGCTTACAGGTTATGGTAACATCCCAACAGCTGTTGCAGCAGTTAAACATGGTGCTATAGACTATTTAGCAAAACCAGCTGATGCAGATGATGTTGAAAAAGCTCTTTTAGCAGATCCAAAAAGTAAGGCACCACCACCCGAAAATCCGATGTCAGCTGATAGAGTAAAATGGGAACATATACATAGAGTTTTTGAATTATGTAATAGAAATGTATCCGAGACAGCTAGAAGACTCAAGATGCATAGAAGAACTTTACAAAGAATATTATCTAAAAGATCTCCTAAATAAAATTTCTAAATTTTAAAATTTTTTTACTTATTACTGTTAGTAAAGAAATCTTAAATAATTCAGCTAATAAAAATGGTGTTACACCAAATTCGATTACTGGTTTATCCCAACCGATTAAATTTCCAAGCCATAAAACACCCAATATGTATATTGTTGATACAGAAACTATTAATTTAAAAAAAATAACTATAAAATTTGTTTTAAAATTTAAATATCCAGCTAAAAATGTTGCAAATAAAAAACCTATTAAATAACCCATGGTTGGTCCTGTGAAATAAATCCATCCAACCCCTTTTTCTGGAGAGTTAGAAAAAACTGGCAGTCCAAATATTCCTTCCAAAAGATATAATCCAATAGTTGCTAATCCAATCTTATATCCAAAAGAAAGTCCTATGAATAATACAGCAAATGTTTGCATTGTCATTGGCACTGGGTAAAAAGGAATTTTTATTTTTGCAGAAATAACTAATAGAATTGATCCAAAAAAAACAATTAAAACTGACTTTAAAATTTTTAGATTTTGAGATGATTTTATTAATTCCATAATGTAATTTTACTATTTATAAGTAATTTAATCTAGTTTTTTGTTAAACTTATAAAAACCTCCTCTAGATCACCATCATGTGTAGATATGTCCAATATTTTTGCATTTTCTTTTTGAATTAGATTGATTATTTCTTCAATTTTAACTTTATTTTTTTCATAAGATAAAGTGATCTCATTTTCATTAATATATGAAATTTTAAGAGAATCTAATTGTCCATCTTTAATTTTAGTAGGTTTATCTAATTTAAATTTAACCTTTTTAGTATGAATTTTTTCTAAAAGATTTTTTGTACTATCAAGTGCAACCAAATTCCCTTTATTTAGAATGCCTATCCGGTTACAAATTTTTTCAGCTTCAACCAAATAATGAGTAGTCAGAATTATTGTAACTCCTTGCTTGTTTAACAATTTTATATTGTCCCAAAGATTTTTTCTTAGTTCAACATCAACCCCTGCTGTTGGTTCATCCAGTATAACGATCGGAGGCTGATGTACTAATGACTTTGCTATAAGCAATCTTCTTTTCATACCTCCCGATAAACTTCTCGCATAGCTGTTTGCACAATCTTCAAGAGAAACTAATTTGAGAATAATGTCAGTAATTCGATCTTTTTTTTTTACACCATATAAACCAGCCTGTAATTCCAATAATTTTTTAGGACTAAAAAAAGGATCAAGATTTACCTCTTGTGGAACTATGCCAATAGAAGCACGGACTTGTCTTGGATTTTTATCAAGATCAAAACCCCAAACATTAACAACACCAGAGGTCTTAATAACTGTTCCACCCAAAATATTTATAAAAGTTGTTTTTCCTGCACCATTAGGTCCTAATAGTCCAAAAATTTCACCTTGTTGCACGTCTAAGTTTAAATTGTTAATAGCATATATTGGATTACCACTTTTTTTTGAATAAATTTTATTTAAATTTTTTGCAGAAAGTACATTTTTTTTGTTCATAAGAAATTATACATTTATAACATTCATAAGAATTAAGATACATTATAAGAATGAACAGAATAAAAAAAACTGACCATTTTTATTTAATTGATGGCTCTGGATATATTTTTAGAGCTTACTACGCATTGCCGCCTCTGAGTCGAAAAAGTGATGGCTTGCCTACAGGGGCTGTGAATGGTTTTTGTAGTATGCTATTTAAATTGTTAGAGGATTCAAAATCTAGTGATAATAAAGAAAAGGCAACTCATTTTGCAGTAATTTTTGATTCTGCCAGAAAAAATTTTAGAAATGAGATTTATTCTGATTATAAAGCAAATAGATCTGATGCACCAGAAGATTTAATTCCACAATTTGAATATATTAGAAAATCAGTAGAGGCATTTAATTTACCATCTGTTGAATTGATAAATTACGAGGCAGATGATTTGATAGCAACCTATACAGAACAAATTTTGGAACAAGGTGCAAAGGTTACAATAGTTTCATCAGACAAAGATCTTATGCAGCTATATAAAAAAGATGTTCGAATTTATGATCCAATGAAAAATAAATTTATTTTAAAGGAAGATATTTTAAATAAGTTTGGAGTTGAACCAGAAAAAATAATTGATGTTCAATCTTTAGCAGGAGATACTAGTGATAATGTTCCTGGGGTTCCAGGAATTGGAGTAAAAACAGCCGCCGAGTTAATAAATCAGTATAAATCATTAGAAAACTTATTAGAAAAAGCAGAAGATATCAAACAGAATAAAAGAAGAGAAAATATTCTTGAAAATAAACAAAAAGCTATTTTAAGTAAAAAACTAGTTACATTAAAAAAAAATGTACCAGTAAAAAAAAAAATTGAAGAATTTTCTTTAAAAGAAGTTAATAAAATTAAATTATATAACTATTTAAGAGAAATGGAATTCAATCGATTATTAAGTACAGTCATTTCAGTTTATGGAGAACCTCAATTTTTAGAAAATTTAATTGAAAAAAATGATCAAAAGGAAGCCAAACAGCAATTAAAAATTAATAAAAAAAATTATTTTTTAATAGAAAATGAAAATGAATTGGATAAATGGATATTTGAAGCAGAAGAAAATGGGGAAATCGTTATAGATACCGAAACAAGTTCTCTTGACCCTCATCAAGCAGAATTAGTAGGTATCTCAATCAGCACAAAAATTGGAAAAGCTTGTTATATTCCATTGAGCCATAAAATAGGAAATAATCTAAAAAAAGAAAATATTATAAAAAAATTAAAACCAATTCTTGAAGACAATAGTATAAAAAAGATAGGTCAAAATATTAAATTCGATTTTATAGTTTTATACAAACAAGGAATAACTATGAATTCAATGGAAGATACAATGTTAATGTCATATGTTTTAGATGCAGGAAAAAATAGACATAATATGGATATATTGTCTGAAATACATTTAAATCATAAAACTATAGCCTTTAAAGATTTAGTTGGAACAGGAAAAAAACAAATTAATTTTAGCGAAGTAGAAATTATTAAAGCAATGGAATATGCAT
>QCKR01000001.1 GCA_003215185.1 Pelagibacteraceae bacterium AG-410-D23 | reverse complement strand
TGCAAAAGCATTTTTTCCAACAATTGCTTTGTTAAACTGAACTGGAAAACCTGTCGCATTAGAAACAATTTTTGATGCTTTGCTTAAAAGAGTTGTGTTGATCCCAGTTTCAAAAGGCATCAAATCAGGTCTCGTTTTCATTGCCATTACCACTTCTTCAAGTGCAGCATTGCCCGCTCTTTCTCCAATTCCGTTTATTGTACACTCTATTTGTCTAGCACCTGCTTGTACACCTGCTAAAGAATTTGCAACTGCCAAACCTAAATCATTATGACAATGTGTAGATAAAATTGCTTTATCAATATTTGGAACTTTATTTAATAAAGTTTGGATAATTTTTGTAAACTCAGATGGTACAGTATAGCCAACTGTATCAGGAATATTTACTGTTTTAGCTCCACATTTAATTGCAAGTTCAACTGTCTTACACATATAATCCATATCTGTTCTTGTTCCATCTTCGCACGACCATTCAACATCATCAGTAAATTTTCTTGCGTAGGTAACGTGTTCTTTTACTGAGTCGTATACTTGTTCTTTTGACATATTTAATTTGTGCTTCATATGAAGTGGGCTAGTTGAAATAAAAGTGTGAATTCTAAATCTTGGTGCATGTTTTAATGCTTCGTAACATCTATCTATGTCTTTTTTTGAATGTCTAGAAAGACCTGCAGGAATAGAATTTTTTAAGATTTTACTTACTTCTGTTACTGCTTCAAAATCACCAGGTGATGCAATTGGAAATCCAGCTTCTATAATATCAATTCCAAGTTCATCAAATACTCTAGCAATTTGGATTTTTTCTTCCAAACTCATTGATGCGCCAGGCGATTGTTCGCCATCACGCATTGTAGTATCGAAAATATAAACTCTATTTTTATCTGACATATTACTAATATTTAGCTTGGGCATCATACAGCCTCTCGCTCAGATTGCAAAATAAAATAAAACTTTTAACTCAAAATTGACAGGTAAAAACTATTTCTTATCACTATCAACTAGTTTCTTCTTAGCAATCCAAGGCATCATAGCTCTAAGTACAGCCCCAACTTTTTCAACTGGATGCTCAGCTAATTTTTCTCGTGTTTTCAAGAAATTTTTTTGACCATTTTTACACTCATCCATCCATTGTTTTGTAAATTTACCAGATTGGATATCTTTCAATACTTCTTTCATTCTTTTCTTTGTTTCTTCTTTATTTATAATTTTTGGTCCAGAAACATATTCTCCATATTCTGCTGTATTTGAAATAGAATAATTCATATTTGCGATTCCGCCTTCATAAATTAAATCAACAATTAATTTAACTTCATGAACAGTTTCAAAGTATGCCATTTCTGGTTCATATCCTGCTTCAACTAAAGTTTCATAGCCATTCTTAATTAGTTCGACAAGTCCTCCACATAATACCGTTTGTTCTCCAAATAAATCAGTTTCAACTTCATCTTTAAATGTAGTTTCTATAATTCCTGATCTTCCACCGCCTATTGCTGAAGCATATGACATAGCTAGATCTCTTGCTTTTCCTGAACCGTTTTGATGAACAGCAAATAAACATGGTACTCCACCACCCTTTTCAAACTCACTTCTAACTAAATGCCCTGGTCCTTTTGGTGCTACCATAAAAACATCTAAATCTTTTCTCGCTTTTATTAAATCATAGTGAATGTTTAAACCATGAGCAAAAGCTATTGAAGTTCCTTCTTTAACTCTTTGTTCAATGTGATTTTTATAAATTGTAGCTTGCAGTTCATCTGGAGTTAAAATCATAACAACATCCGCCCACTCTGCTGCATCAGATAAATTCATAACTTTTAATCCTTTGGACTCAGCTTTTTCTTTACTTGAAGAGCCTTCTCTTAATGCAACAACTACTTCTTTTACTCCACTATCTTTTAGGTTAAGCGCATGAGCATGGCCTTGGCTTCCATAACCAAAAATTGCTATCTTTTTATCTTTAATTAAATTGGCATCTGTATCTTTTTCGTAAAACATTTTCATATTTTTTCTCCTATTTGATTATTTAAATACTTCTGAACCTCTTGTCATTGCAACCGCACCTGTCCTTGATACACTTACTAGACCAAATTTTTTTAAATTTTTTGACATTATATCTATATCTCTTCTTAAAGCAGTTATTTGTATCACGTATGATTTATTTGTCTTGTCCAATATAACTGGATTATACTTTTTGCAAGCTTTTAGAGCCTTTTCTTTTTTTGCACTATTGCCGACCACTTTAAATAAAGCCATTTCTTTAAAAATTACTTTTTTATCTTCTCTTTTGAAATCAGCTACCTTATGTACAGGTACAAGTTTTTTTAATTGTAATTTTATTTGCTCTATTACTTGTGGAGTTCCAGTAGTTACTATTGTAATTCTTGAAATATTTAATTTAGGATCAACCTCAGCAACTGCTAAAGACTCAATATTATAACCTCGACCAGAAAATAAACCTACTACTCTTGCTAAAACTCCAGCTTCATTATCTACCCATACAACAATAATATGTGTATCAAATTTACCTAATTTTCCAGGAATGCTATATGCTGATTTTGGATTAGCCATTAAACTAAAGTTTTTCCTTTCCCTGTTATTTTATTTGCCTTTTTATCTTGTGGCCCTAAAAGCATTTGATTATGTGGTTTTCCTGATGGTATCATTGGAAAGCAGTTCTCTTCTTTATCTACCAAGCAATCAAATATTACTGGTCTATCTGTATTAATCATTTCAATAATTTTGTCATCTAATTCCTCAGGTTTAGTGGCTCTTAAACCAACACATCCGTATGCCTCAGCCAATTTAACAAAATCAGGTAAAGCAGCAGTATAACTTTCAGAATAATTTTTACCATGCAAAAGCTCCTGCCATTGTCGGACCATTCCCATGTATTCATTATTTAAAATAAAAATTTTAATAGGCAAGCTGTACTGTACTGCCGTAGACATTTCTTGCATGGTCATTAAAACTGAAGCTTCTCCTGCAATATCAATAACTAATTTTTTTGGATGAGCTACTTGAACTCCTACTGCAGCTGGTAAACCATAACCCATAGTACCTAAGCCCCCCGATGTCATCCAACGATTAGGTTTATCGAACTTATAATGTTGAGCTGCCCACATTTGATGTTGGCCAACTTCAGTTGTTATGTAAGTATCTTCTTTTTTTGTTAATTCATAAAGTCTTTGAACTGCATATTGTGGTTTTATTGTCTCTGTACTATTAACATAATTAAATGACTTAATTGATCTCCATTTATCAATTTGTTCCCACCATTTAGAAATTTTTTGTTTATTTGATTTTGCAAAGTTAGGTTTTGTTCTTTTTATACTCTTGATTGTAGAACTAATAACTTCAGAAACATCTCCTATGATTGGCAAATCAACTTTAACATTTTTATTTATTGAAGAAGGATCAATATCGATATGAACTTTTTTTGATTTTGGCGAAAATTCATCAAGCTTACCAGTAATTCGATCATCAAATCTTGCGCCTATATTTATCATTAGATCACAATCATGCATGGCATTATTAGCTTCGTAAGATCCATGCATACCCAACATACCTAAAAACTGATTGTCATCTCCTGGATAAGCTCCTAATCCTTGTAGTGTAGAAGTTATTGGAAATCCTGTAATATTAACAAGCTCTCTTAAAAGATCACTAGCTTTTGGTCCTGAATTAATAACTCCTCCACCAGTATAAAATATTGGCTTTGTTGATTTGCTCATTAAATTTATTAGTTCATTAATTTCTTTATGTGAAAAATGATTTTTTTTCCCATTTAATTTTTTTTGTTTTTTATATTTTGTATAGTTTGTTTTTTTAAATTGAACATCTTTAGGTATATCAACAAGAACGGGGCCTGGTCTTCCTGTTGTTGCTACTTCAAATGCTTTATGAATTGTTTTTGCTAAGTTGTTAATATCTTTAACCAACCAATTATGTTTTGTACATGGTCTTGTAATTCCCGTTGTATCACACTCTTGAAAAGCGTCTGTTCCAATTAAGTGTGTTGGAACTTGTCCGGATATACAAACTAAAGGAACGGAATCCATGTAGGCATCAGTTAATGCTGTTACTGCGTTTGTTGCACCTGGTCCCGATGTAACTAAAAGTACTCCTGGTTTTCCTGTTGATCTTGCATAACCTTCGGCAGCATGTCCGGCACCTTGTTCATGACGAACTAAAATATGTTTAACAGTTTGATGATTTTTTAATTCATCATAAATTGGTAAAACTGCACCTCCTGGATATCCAAAGATAGTTTCTACACCTTGGTCTTCCATGCACTTAAAAACAATTTCTGCGCCTGAATACAATTTTGACATACGCTCAATCTAGCTGAAGTTGTACTAATTGGTCAAGTTTAAGAAGCTACTATTTAAATTTTTTTAAGTACTTATTTAGATCTTGGGGAGAAATCATTTGCCATGAAATCATTTGACCTCTTGCCCATGTTGTTTGTCTTTTAGCGTATTGTCTAGTTTTTATGTAAATTATCTCTTTTGTTTGTCTTAAATCTAGGTCTCCCTCCAAGTATTTTCCAATTTCTTGAATTCCGATTACTTTATTTGAACTATTTTCAGATTTAATTTTTATTTTTTTGTATCTTTTAACTTCTTCGATTGCACCTTCATTGAACATACGGTCGACTCTCTCTTTTATCCTTTCAACCAATTCATCTCTTGGAAAATCTATATATATTTTAACAAAACAATCGACATCAAATAAAATTTTTGTTTTTTGAAACCATTGCATAATTGAAAGTTTTGTAAATTTTTTAATTTCAAAAGCTCTTATAGATCTTTGAACATCATTTGAGTTAATATTATTTTTTACTAATGGATCAAATTTAATAAGTTTTTTATAAAATTTTTTTTGACCTATATTTTTTTGCAATAATCTAGTTTCTTCTCTAATTTTTTTTGGAATATTTGGTATTTTTACCAATCCATCAGTTAGAGATTTAAAATAAAGACCTGTTCCTCCAACTAAAATTGGTATTTTATTTTTTTTTTTTATTTCATTTATTTTTCTAGTAGCCAATTTTAACCAATTTCCAGTAGAAAAATTTTTTTTTACATTTTGAAAGCCATAAAGATGATGAGTTATGTTTTTTTGATCAATTTTTTTAGGACGGGCAGTTAATATTTTAAGCTGCTTATAAACTTGCATACTGTCTGCATTAATGATTTCACCATTAATTTTTTTTGCAACTTTTATAGCAAATTTAGATTTTCCTGAAGCTGTGGGACCTGAAATTAATATTATTTTGGACTTTAGGTCCATTTGATTAATTTAGCTTAACACCAATATATCTTTTTTGGTTTTGATTGTTATAAACTACTATTAATAGTGTTTTTTCACTTGATTTCATTGCTGCACTAACAGCCATTTCTAAATCTCCAATAGTTTTGATCGCTTTCTTTTGCGCTTCAACAATTATATTACCAATGTTTAGATAGTTAATTGGACTATCATTAGCTATTTTTGTAATGACTAGGCCTTTAGTGTTTTTTGGTAAATTTCTTTCTTCAATATCTATTTTTTCAACTGGTCTTACATTTATTTTTAAAATTTCTATTTGTGAATCTTTTGGTTTTTCGACTTGTTTAGCTTTTGCAAAATCTTCGGATGTTTCTAATCTTCCTAGAATTATTTTTTTCGTAATTTCTTTTTTATTTCTCCAAATTTTAACTTTTACCGTTTTTCCTACTTCTGTTTGAGCCACAATTTTTGGTAATTCTTTCATCTCATTTATTAAAACACCGTTAAACTCTAAAATAATATCACCAGACTTAATTCCTGCTTTGTCAGATGGGCCTCCTTCCGCAACACTAGCTACAAGAGCACCTCTTGGTTCATCTAATTTTTCAACATCTGCAATTTCTTTTGTTACCACTTGAATTCTAACTCCAAGCCATCCTCTCTTTGTTTCTCCAAATTCAATTAATTGATTAATTACTTTTTTTGCAGAATTTGATGGTATTGCAAAACCAATTCCAATAGATCCTGATTGACCTAAGATTGCTGTATTGATTCCAATAACATCACCATTCATATCAAAAAGAGGTCCTCCTGAATTTCCTTGGTTTATTGATGCATCTGTTTGAATATAATCTTCATATCTAGTTAATCCAATATCTCTGTTTCTTGCAGAAATAATTCCTGAAGTAACTGTACCTCCTAAACCAAATGGGTTTCCAATTGCTATTACCCAATCACCAATTCTAGCTTTATCTGAGTCGCCAAATTTGACTGGTATGAACTTTCCTTTTGATTTAATTTTTAAAACTGCAATATCTGACAATGGGTCAGAACCTATTACTGTTGCTTTATACTCTTTGTTTCCATCAACCCTAACAATTATATCCTCTGCTCCTTTAATAACGTGATTATTAGTTATTACTATTCCATTTGAATCAATTATAAAACCAGATCCCAAAGCACTAGCTTTTTTCTTTTGAGGTGTTCCAAACTCTTTAAACATATCTTCAAATGGAGAACCTGGAGGAAATTGGAATGGAAATGGGTTTGTATTAGTAATTACAGTTTGAGTTGTTGATATATTAACAACAGAAGGCATTAATTTTTCTGCTAAATCTGCAAAAGAGCTGGGAACTTCCTTGCTATTTCCTTCAACATTAAAGAAAAAATATAAAAATATAAAAAATATGTAAGATTTTTTTGATTTAATTTTCATTACCTTTTTAAATACCAAATAATAAGAAAGCCAATTATTGCAAAAATAAATCCTCCTGATCTTAATTGACTATCTTTAATTTTTTCAATTGATTTAAGCATATTTTTCATTTTTGATGGAAATAAGGCATAAAGGATGCCTTCGATGAAGAGAAATAAACCAAAAGCTATGATGAGTTCTCTCATAACTAATTAAAAATTAATCTTTATTTGGTTTTATGTTTCCAAAAAATTTAAAAAATTCGCTATCTGGTGATAGCACTAATGACGTATCACCGCCTATTAAAGCTTTTTCGTAAGCTTGCATTGCTCTATAAAAAGCAAAAAATTCTGGATCTTTACCAAACGCTTCAGCAAAAATTTTGTTTCTTTCTCCGTCCCCTTCACCTTTCATGATTTCAGAATTTTTATTAGCTTCTGCAAGGATAACAGCGACCTCTTTATCAGCTGTTGATGTTATTGTTACCGCCATTTCAGCACCTTTGGCTCTAAATTCTTTTGCTTCTCTTTCTCTTTCAGTTTGCATTCTTCTATATATTGCTTCACTGTTAGCCTGAGGTAAGTCTGCTCTTTTAATTCTTACGTCTACAATTTTAATACCAAATTTTCCAGCTTCATTATTTACCCCGTCTTGAATTAATGCCATTTGTTTATTTCTGTCTTCAGATAATAATGTTTGTAATCTCTGTGTTCCTAAAACACTTCTAATTCTTGAATTTATAATTGTTGCCAATCTTGATCTTGCAACTCTTTCATTACCAACAGAAATATAAAATTTTAGTGGATCAACAATTTGAAATCTCGCAAAAGCATCTACGATTAATCTTTTTTGATCTGAAGCAATAACTTCTTCCGGTGGAGCATCTAAATTTAATATTCTTTTATCTAAAAAAACAACATTTTGAATGAATGGAATTTTAAAATTTAAACCTGGTTTTAAAATAATTCTTTTAGGATCACCAAACTGTAATACAATTGCTTGATTGATTTCTTTTACTATAAAAATTGAAAAGAAAGCCACTGCCGCTATTACAATGATTAATGGTAGTACTAATTTTCCAGCTTTCATTAATTGCTCGCTTTCTTTTTTAACTCGGGTAAAGGTAAATAAGGAACTACTCCTGCGCCTGCATTTTTATCTATAATTACCTTATCTATATCTGCTAAAACTTTTTCCATAGTCTCTAGATACATTCTTTCTTGTGTTACTTCTTTTGCTTTCGCATACTCAGTGTAAATTGCTATAAATCTACTTGCTTCACCTTCTGCTCTTGCAACAACTTCTTTTTTGTATGCTTCTGCAGCTTGTAATATTTTTGCAGCTTCTCCACGTGCTCTTGGGATTACATCATTTGCATAAGCTTGTGCTTCATTTTTAGATCTTTCCATGTCTGCTCTTGCGGCTTGCACATCTCTAAATGCATCAATAACTTGATCTGGTGGGTCAGCTTTTTGGGTTTGTACTTGTGTAACTTGAATTCCACTGTTGTATTCATCTAAAATACTTTGAATAATTTCTTGAGTGTCTATTTCTATTCTCGATCTACCTTCTGTTAAGATTGGTTGAATATTACTTCTTGCTATAACTTCTCTCATTGCTGTTTCTGCTGCCGCTTTTACTGTTCCTTGAGGGTCTTGAATTTTAAATAAAAAATTTCCTGCATCTTTAATAACCCAAAAAACCGAAAAGTCGATATTAACAATGTTTTCATCTCCAGTTAACATTAAGCTTTCTTCTGGAACATCAGCAACACCACCAGAAGAAAAACCTGTGTCAGAACTAGATCTAAAACCAACATCCATTCTGTTTACTTTTGTAACTTTTGGAGTAAGAACCGACTCTACTGGAAACGGAATATGATAATTTAAACCTGGTTGAGTTGTTTTTACAAATTTACCAAATCTTAAAACTACGCCCTGTTCATCTGGCAAAACTCTATATAAACCGCTTGCTGTCCAAATAATTGCTAAAATTATTAAACCTAAAATAATATGCTTTCCACCTGTTGTTCCTTTTCCAGGCATAAATCTATTTATCGTACTTTGAATTTTTTTTATTATTTCTTCTATATCTGGAGGTACTGGTCCTCTTCCAGATCCATTATCTCCACCACCTCCTGGGGGAGATCCCCAAGGACTGCCTCCTCTTCCTTTAAAATCATCAACCATGACAATGTATATAATGTCTTTATAAGGAAAAACAAGTTAAGATAGCCATATGACAAAAGAAAAACCAGAATTAAGTGACGCAATGAAGAAAAAAATGGCAGGTAAAACCTTTGAAAAAAACCCAATTCAAGGAACAAAATACACAATTGCTATATCAAGTGCAAAAGGTGGTGTTGGTAAATCAACCTTTGCAACAAATATTGCTTTGGCCCTTAAAAAAATTGGATGCAGAGTAGGCTTACTTGACGCAGATATTTATGGTCCTTCTTTACCAAAATTATTTTCAATAAACGAAAAACCTAAAAGTGACGGTAAAACTATGACTCCAATTACAAAATACGAAATTCAATGTATGTCGATTGGTTTTTTAACAGAAGAACAAACGCCCATGATATGGCGTGGACCAATGGTAACAAGTGCAATTAAAACATTTGCTCAAAAAGTTAACTGGAACAATTTAGATTTTATAATTGTGGATATGCCACCAGGAACAGGAGATACGCAATTAACTTTTGCTCAAGAAATTAAAATGGATGGAGTAATTATTGTATCAACGCCACAAGAACTTGCTCTTCAAGATGTAAAACGTGGAATAAAAATGTTTGATAAACTTGGAGTAAAAATCATTGGTTTAATCGATAATATGTGCCACTTTCAAACTGACGATGGGAAAAAATATTCTATATTTGGTGAAGGAGGAGTTCAAAGGACAGCCAAAGAATTTAAAAAAGATTTTTTAGGTGAAATACCAATCGTTCCTGAAATTGGAAAACAAGGCGATCTTGGAATGCCAATAGTTGAAAGTCACCCAGACCATAATGTTTCAAAAATTTATTTAAATTTAGCTGAAAAAATTAAAACAACTTTTTTTTAACTATAATATTTTTTATTAACAAATAAATAGTCACCAGACTTGAGATCACTAAATAGCTCAGGTGCCAACATAGTATTAATTTTTATTAACTTAAAGTTATGCATTTCTAAAAAATTTTTTATTTTTTTTACTTTTTTATAATATTTGTTTTTTGGTCTTTCACTTATTTCTGTTAATAAAATTTTTACTTTATTTTTTTTGAAAGATTTTTTCAGACCTTGCAAAACATCCATTTCACTGCCATCCACATCAATTTTAATTACGTCAACTTTTTTGAGTTTATTTTTCTCAATAAATGTGTCTAGCGTCATTGTTGGAACTTGATAGCTAATATAATCATCAGTTTTCTGAAACAACATTTTTAAAAAAAATTTTCTTGCTCTTACCCATTTAGCATCACCCTTATAAACAGTTGATAAGGAAGACCCTGAAGCTTCAAAAAAACGATTGTAATGATATTTTGCTTTTCCATTTTTATTGCTGATTGCTATTTCTTTATAAAAAATATTTTTAAGTTTTAGATAGTCTTTTAAATAGTTCTTAACATTTTTATTTATATCAAATAGATAAAACTTACTTGATTTTGCACTATATTTTAATTGCTTTAACAATCTCTTAAAAAAAACTCCTCTATAGCAACCAACGTCAAAAATTATTAATTTTCCTTTTTCGGAAAGTAACTTAATAATATCTTTATCAAGGGTATGAAAAGTTAAATTAAGAATGTAATATATAAGTCTTTTCATTAAGTAATCTTTTTATACTTAACAAATCTGTTTAAAAATATATCAACACCTACTCCAAAAAAAACTGCTAAATATATAAGTGAAGGAACATATAGGCGAGTTTTGCCGTACCATCCAAATAAAATGATATAATACAGGGCTGAAAATAAAATTAAAGAAACTTCATAAAATTTCTTTTTATTAAACAACGCAATTAAGCCCATCAAACAAAAAATATAAATAATTAATGTATATGTAATTCTAAAAGGTATCCAATTTTTGTGAGTTTCTGTATATACAAATTCAGGAGAGTGTTTTTCAACTCCTCTATAAGTATTGTAGTAATGATTAAAAGTTGGATTAAGTATTATAATATGCGCTGTGTTATAAATTGTTTTTTTTATAGTTATTAAAGGATTTTCTAATAAAATTTCATACTGTCTATAATTAATATAATCATAAAATTTAATTTTGTCTTTTTCTGTTAAAAAATAAGATCTAAAATTTAACGGTTGTTTCATTTTTGTTAAATCTAATTCATTCTTAAATTTAATATTGTTTTTGTCAGCCCACTCTAAAACTTTTTTTACCTCATATTTTCTAGCTTCAGCACCTGATACATTCAGTTGATCTGCTAACACATATACTGAAAAATAACTATACATTCCCCATTTTCCACCTGGTGGAAAAACATAAAATACTTTTGTTTTATGATAATTATACATTCCTATTAAAATACAAACTAACATAAATCCAGACACAACTCCTAAAAAGGGATTGGTAATTTTTTTTCTAAATAGAAAAATATAACATAGTAAAACTGGTAAAATATAAAACACACCTCCTGATCTTTGTAAAAACGCTAATCCAATCAAAATTCCAATAATTAAATTATGTGAAAAATTTATACGCTTTTCTAAAAGCATTCCAAAAACTAATAACTGTAAAGAAAAATATATAGACTCTGTCCAAAAAGATGAATGATATTGAAATATTGTATATTCAAACGATAAAAATAAAATTGTAAATAAAAAAGCTTTATAAGGTAAAATATTTACTGCTCTTTTTGAAAAAAAATATACTGCAAAAAAATAAAAAAAAGCTTGAATAATTAAAAATGGAAGCTTCCCTTCCAAACTAACTTTTGCTGATGGTTCCCAACTATCAACTAAATTATAACCAGTTATTAAAGAGTAAAGACCTATAATTCTTTGATGTAATGGTTTTGTGAAGGTTATATCGCCAGATAGAAAAAAATTTTTTCCTTCTCTTACATCTTTAGAAATTTTTGCACCTTCCTTCCAATGATAATAAGTTTCATCTTTTATTAATTGATGAGTATTATTATCCCAAATATATTTGTCATATTTTAAAACATAATAAGTGCTTAGAATTACAGATAAAAAAAAACCAATAAAAATTATAATTAAATAAGAATTACTTTTGTTAAAAAAATTTTTATTCATATTAATTTTCGATAATTTTACAATCTTTTTTAAATCTTATATAAAACACATCTGCCAATAAAAAAACATTTTTTTTAAGATCAATTATGTCAAAATATTTATATATAAATTCTTTCTGTTCTGAATAACTTATCTTAGTTCCAGCATGTGGAGATAAGGCATGACCAATATGTGGTTTTAGCGAAAAAAAAAGTCCTAGAACCGCTAGTATTCTACTCAATAACTTTTGTCTACCCATTCCTATAATAAACTCAATATTTGGATTGATTGTAAAAAATTTTATAAAAAGTTGTTTAACCTCTGTTGGAGAAAGATACATCAAAACCTGATTTAAAATAACTATTTCATATTTTAAATTTTCTATATTTTTGTAATCAGAATATTTTGGATTTATATCGTAATTAAAGATTTTTTTATTTAATTTTTGTTGAAGTCTTTTTTCTCCACATCCATAATCTAGAATTAAATTTTTGTTTTTTAGATTTCCAATATCTATTATATTTGAAATAAGTGAGTCATAGTAAATTTTATTAAAACCTACGTAATGATTGGTTATGTCCATCAAAATTATATTAACTTATCTTTTAAATCAAAAGCACTCATTAATTCATTCCATTCTCTTTTAGATAAACCTGAGCTATCTAAGTCTACTTTATTTCCTTTTATTAATTCCTGAATTATTTTTTTTCCTTTTGCTGAAACTTCAGTTCCACCTACTCTATAATCCATAAATGCTTCATAGGTAATAGGAACCCATTTTTTCAAAGTATCTAACATTACTTGAGCATATGCTCTAATTTCATATTGAGCATGACTATCTGCTCTTAATCTTAAAAAATTCATAAGATTTAATAAATCAGTTTTCCAATACCATTGTGTATAAGTGTTTAATGTTAAATTCATTCTAGCAAGTTCTCTTGCTAGTCCAGTTTGATTTTCATCTATTGTTGTTCCATCATATCGTTCATTTAGCATTTCTTCGTAATTGCTATAAGTTCTCTCAGCATCATCCTTCAATAAATTCAATACTTTTTTTGCTTGTTCTCCTTTAATAACATCTCCTCTTCCTTGCCTATTAATTTGTGATTGAGATGCTAAATGTTCTTGAGCAGGTAAATAAAATTCTTTATCTAAAATTGAATATCTTGCAGAATATTCATTCACATTTGCAGTTCGATGTCTTATCCATTGTCTTGCAATAAATATTGGAAGTTTTACATGATATTTAATTTCGCACATTTCAAATGGTGTGCTATGCCAGTGTCTCATTAAATACTTTATTAAACCAACATCAGTATTAACTTTTTTTGTTCCTTTTCCATACGAAACTCTAGCTGCTTGAACTATAGAAGAGTCGTCACCCATATAATCTACTACTCTAATAAATCCATGATCTAGTACTTGTATTGCCTCATACAGAACCTTTTCAAGTTCTGGGACAGTAACTCTTTTAGTACTATTCTGTTGAGATTGTTGATCTTTAATCTCTTGAATTTGTTCTTTTGTTAATTTCATTAATTATTATTGAATCTTTGAAATATCGTTTTATATTAAAGTTGTTGGATTTCCAACTATGACGATAAACGAATTTCGTAATAAACATTGCGGACGTGGGGGCAGTACCCACCACCTCCACCAATTTCAACTTATGGGGGTGAACTAGAATCGACGAGTGTCTAAAGGCTGTTCTTTCGTTCGGAATTGTTCCACCGTGACGGGCTAAATTATAATTGCAAATGATAAATTTGCTCTTGCTGCTTAATTAATTTATTAATTAAGTAACGGGGTTTCGGGGCACCTGGCAACAGAACGCCCCTTTCCAAAGGTATCCGTTGTCCTTACTTACTTTCCAAAAAAAAAGTTCAATGAAGGTTCAATGAAGTTTCAGTGAAGTATGAAAACAACATGTGTTATAAATTCATATATGGAAGGAAAAAAATTTCGACATCTATCTTTATTTAGTGGTTGTGGAGGAATGGATATTGGAATCAATGGTAATTTTAGGGTTATTGGAAATTTCGTTGGTAGTAAAAAAAAATGGGTTAAAATTCCAAAAACTAAATTCGTTACTGTTTTTGCGAATGATATTAAAGACTCCTCTAGAATTTTTTGGGAACAAAATTTAAAAAATAATAATACTGTTTTTAAACATGAAAGTATCGTTGATTTAGTAAAAAAACATAAAAAAGGTATAAATATTTTCCCAAAAAATATCGATCTAGTTACTGGTGGTTTCCCCTGTCAAGATTTTAGTGTGAGCGGGTGGAGAAAAGGGTTTGATTCCCATAAATCACACCTAAATACAACTAAAATAAAAAACAAAAAAGAGACTAGAGGAAAGTTATATCTTTGGATGAAAGAGGTTATAAAAATTACACAACCAAAATTTTTTATTGCAGAAAACGTTAAAGGTTTAATTAATTTAAAAAAAGTCTTTGAAATTATAAAAAATGATTTCAGAAATACTGGTGAGGGATATAAAGTTTTCTCACGAGAGATATTTGCTCCTGATTTTGGTATACCTCAATCTAGAAGAAGAATTTTTTTTATTGGAGTAAGTAATAATTTTTTAAAAAAAAATAATATTGACTTTAAGGATGACGATCTCTTTCCTAAAAAAGAGTTTTCGGATAAAGACACTTTATTCGATAAGTATTTAAAATATCCAGTATCTAAAAGTTTTTTTATTGATTTGAAAGAACCTACGGAAAAACAGAAAGACCTTTCACAAATTGCATATTCTAAAGCAAAGTTTTTACCTAAACTTCAAGGAAATATTGAAATTAAAGAAAATGGATTTGCTCCAACAATTAGATCGGAACACCATGGTAATATTGAGTTTAGATTTTTAAAAAAAACTAATGGTGGAAAAAATAAAATAGACAAAGGCAAGACACAAAGAAGACTTACTGTAAGAGAATGTGCAAGAATACAGACATTTCCTGACAATATGAAATTCGTTATAAAAAATGGTAAGAATAGTATCTCTGCTAGTTCAGGATATAAACTTGTTGGGGATGCAGTTCCACCACTTCTTTCTTATAAAATTATAAAAAAGATAGAAAAAATTTTGACTAAATATCCTTAAATTTTTTTGGATCTTTTAATACTATTTTAATTATTTCTTTTACCAAATCATCTTGCCAAGAATACTGTTGGGGTTCCAAAACTCTTTTTACTGCTGACTTGGCATAATCTTTCCAAAAAGACTTAGACATTGTAGTAATAGCAATTTTAGGTTTTTCATCATGTTTCTGAAATTTGTTAAAATTTAAACTCGGTCTTGGGGATCTATCTTGAAACTTCTCATATACAGAAATTTCCATACCAATAAAATATCTTCCATATCTAACCTCGATTTTATCTTTTTTATCTGCCCGACAACACATAATTGTCCAAATATTTGGGTCTAGACTTTTAATCATCGACCCAGGTATTTTTGAGTTAATTGATTTAGTTGATTTTAATTCTATTTTTTTATCAATGATTTTTTTTTTATATTTAAATTTAATTTTTAAATCTGGAATACTAATTTCTAAACTAAGATCTTTTATTTTATTGATATTTTTAAAAGCAATATAACAGCATTCTTTTGATAAATTAGAAAAGTCAGTATCAGTATTACTTTCACCTGTCTGCCAACTTAATTCTGATAGTTCTTTTTTTTTTAGATTTAATAATTTACAAGTTTCTTGAGTTAATCTTGGTAAAATCTCATCCTCAATTTTTGATATAATATTCATTTTTTGTTATTTTAGGTCCTCAACTATAAATTAATATTTTTTTCTCTCATCAAACCATCTACAATTATCACAATCATCACCTGATATAGGAATTTTTTTACTTTCAAGGCATTTTTCTAAATCTTGCAAACTATCTTCAATATAATCTGTCTTTAATTCATATTCTAAAAGAGTTGTTTTAAAACTTACATTATTTTTGAAACTCTTTTGATTTTCATTAGCAGCGTTACAAATTAACCAGTAACCTTTTTTATGCACTTTATAATCGTTTAGTTTTAACAAATAAGCATAAAAGTCCAACTGTCTCAAATAGGATTTGTGATAATATTTGTCTGATGTTGTGTAATCCTCAAGATTTTTGTTAGACGTCGCTTTGTAGTCTAAAACCACTATTTCATCAGTATCTAAATTAAACCATAAATCATCTAATGAACCAAATAATATATATTTTGTTTTTTTAGATTTTGCCTCTACACCTTTAAAATTATTTCTATATCTTGCTAGAACTTCTGGATCGAGTTTATTGTAAGGAATAAAGTTTACATTATATTCTTTAAAAATAGGGTGTGGTTTGCCTTTTTCTCTTAATTGGTCAAATTCTACTTTTAAAAGGGCGTCGACTCTTGAATTGATTGGGTGACCAGGTTGACTGGGTGGATTTATATTGTGTTTTTCTTTTAGATAAAAACATTTTGGGCATTTAATAAAACTATCCCATCTAGACCTGCTAAGTCTTAATGATTTATCTTTTTTAACCACTTCTTAAATTAACCCCAATTCTCAATGAAGTCTAGAAACAGGGTTTTTGAAAAAAGGTCAAACTTTCAGTGAAGTCTTCAATGAAGTATTTAAATAACCTAGGTATTTTGGTATGATTTAGTTCTCGGGGGACACAGAACGCCCCTTACACTTATAAAATTTTGTAGAATTAACAAAGATTATTCATAAATACAACTTGATGAGTCGTAATGGTGGCGTAATTTTAATTAATACTTCAATCATTTATTTTTATTTCTTGTTTCTTCGTTTATGCTTTCGCCGTACTCTTTGATTTTTTGATGTTCTTCTTGTTGAGCTTTCTTTTTATCTCTTGCACGTTTTAAGCTAAAAACGATAATAAAAATGAACATTGCAAGACCAATAATTGTTAATGCTGTATTCATTGTTTAATTTGCATCAAGTACCGCATGCAAAAATTGTTTTGTTCTTTCGTTTTTTGGATCTCCAAATAATTGTTCTGGGGGTCCTTGTTCAAATATTTTTCCCTCGTTAAAAAAACATACTCGATCTGATATTTCTCGTGCAAATCCCATTTGGTGAGTTACCATTATCATTGTAAGGTTATGTTCTTTATTCAAAGATCTGATTACGTTCAGAACTTCTCCAACTACCTCTGGATCTAAAGCAGATGTAATTTCATCTAGTAGCATTACTTTTGGTCTCATTGCCAACGCTCTCGCAATCGCAACACGTTGCTGTTGCCCACCAGATAACCTAGTTGGATGCTGATCTTTCTTGTCAGTTAAACCTACTAATTCTAATAATTCAAGTGCCCTTTGTTCTGCTTCTTCTTTTTTTAAACCAAGCACTTCTACTGGAGCTTCAATACAATTTTGTAATGCAGTCATATGTGGAAATAAATTAAATTGCTGGAATACCATACCTATTTTTGACCGTCTTTCTCTTAGATATTTTTCATCAGCATCAACTAATTTTCCATTTGAATTCATATGAGTAAGTGTTTCACCATCTAAATGTATAACTCCCCCGTTAATTTTTTCTAATGTCATTAAAACTCTTAGAACTGTTGTTTTTCCTGAACCTGATGGTCCAATAATAGACACCATCTCATTTTTTTTAATATCTAAATTTAACTTGTCCAAAACTACAAGATCACCGTATTGTTTTGTTACTTCATCAAACTTTACTATAATTTCTTCAGACTTTTTATTTTCCATAATCTTAAATCATTATTGTTTAATTTTTCCTTGGGCCACATTTACTCTTGCTTCTAATCTTCTAACCCACATTGCTGCTGGCACAGAAAGAATTAAGAATATTATACCAACCATTGTATAAGGTTCCAAATATCTATAATTATAACCTCCAACTGCTGTTGCTGCATGAAACAATTCTGCAACACCTATTGTGGACAAAAGCGGAGTATCTTTAAAAATTCCTACTAAATAATTTCCCATTCCTGGTATTGCTATAGGAAAAGCCTGCGGTAAAACGATTCTTCTATATGTGTAAACAGTAGAAAAATTTAATGCTCTACATGCTTCCCATTGTGTTTTTGGAACACCTTCTAGTGCACCTCTATAAACTTCCGAAAGATAAGTACCAAAATGAAGACCAATCGTAATCATTCCACATAACCATGCTGATAATTTTATACCAAATTGAGGCAGCACAAAGTAAACAAAAAATAATTGTATTAAAAGTGGTGTTGAACGAATGAACTCTACTATTTCTCTATTTATGAAGTTAATAATTTTAGAAGGAGTTCTTTGGCCAAGTAGAAAAAATAATCCAACAACCAAAGCTATTGCATAGCCTACGCCCGCTGCTATTATAGTATTTAACGTTGCCCATAACATTTGTGGCAAAATTTCATAAGCAAAATCCCATCTCCATCCCATTTCCATAAAACTATACCTTTCCCCTTCCAACTTTTTTTGCAGCCAAAACTTCTAACCATCTTAAAAAAGGAACAAGAGCAAATCTAGACATGAAGTAATAAATTAACAAAGCTGTTCCAAAACATTGTGCTGAAAGCCATGTAATAGAATTAATTTGTTTTGCTTCAAAAGTTAAATCAACAACTGTAACTAAAGCTACAAGTGCAGTTGCTTTTAAAAGTTCTACTGTTAAATTTGCAGCTGGTGGCAAAATAATTGGAAATATTTGTGGAATAATAATTCTTTTAATTCTTTTTGCTGGACTAAAATTTAACGCATGTGCGGCCTCCCATTGTCCTTTGGGAACTGCTAATATACCCCCTCGAACTATTTCGGCTCCATACGCACCAAAGTTCAAACCTAGAGCTGCTACACCTGCTGTAAAAGCTTCTAATGAAATACCAAAAAAAGGTAATACATAATAGGCCCAAAACAATTGAACCAATAAAGATGTTCCTCTAAAAAATTCTATATATACAGTTGCAGTACCTTGTATAATTGGATTTTTGGATAAGCGCATCAATCCAAAAATCATTGAAATAATTACATAAAGAATAATTGAACAAACCAATACTTTTATTGTAGTGACTGTGCCTAATAACAGTGTTGTTCCGTGTTCAGCTAAGAATGCAAAATAACTCAATGTATAACTATCAGTTAAAATTAAATGAAATCAGGCGACCGTTATTTGATCGCCTGATTAAATAAATAATTAATTATTACTACTTCGTTGAGCAAGCCCACTCAGTAGTCATATCAGGAGGAGGTAATTGAGCTTTATCGTAGCCATATTTACCAGCTCTCTCCAACATTTTCGCTGGATTAGCCATAACTTTAGCTAAAGCAGCATTAAACGCTTTTCTAAATTCGTCATCACTTTTTCTAAAACCAATACCTACTACGTTTACAGTTTCTTTAGGCATTAACTTAGGATCAGTGACTTCAAATGCGCCACCTGTTTTTTCTTCATGTTCTTTTGCACCAAAGAAAGTTTGAACAGCAGCATCAGCTCTTCCAGCTTTCATTGCAGCGAGTATTCCTACTTCACCTTCAACTAAAAGCATTTGACTGTCTGGAACACCAAATTTTTTAGCTGCCTCAACTGTATTGAAGCCAGCGCCAGTTACCAGTGTAGCTCCTGTATCAATAACATCTTGGTAGTTATTTATATTTTTAGGATTTCCTTTTGGGACTAACATAGCATCACCAAAAACTCCTATAGGATCTGAAAAGTTTATGTTTGCGCATCTACTTTTTAAAATATACATACCGCCAGTTATCATGTCTGAACGATCTGCATTTATTCCAGGAATTAATCCAGACCACTCGAAAACTTTAGTTTCGTGTTCTGTAATACCCATTTCTTCTAGAACAGTTAAAGCAATCATGTTAACGAAACCTAATGCTTCACCATTATCTCCAGCATATGCCCATGGCACAGCTGTACCAAACCCAAGTCTTAATTTATGTCCATCTTTTAATCTATCAGTTAGTGTTGCTGCGTTTACAGATGAAACACTAAAAAGAATAACAAGAAAAACAGTGAACGATTTTAAAAATCTACTCATTTTATTCTCCCCTTTAAAGTTAATTTGAAAAATAATTTAACAAGAAAATATGTTGTTTGTATATAAGAAATAATTCAATCTGAGGTTGCTATTATAATTCTTTGAATAAATTTATTGATTTAATTCAACCTTATTTCCAATCTTTATGTCACCATCATTTAATGCAGTTAAATATATTCCCATATCGTAATGATCATAGTTTTTCTTTAATGACTGTAGCATGTTGTTAGTGATTTTTTCTGTTTTAGGCTGAAGATTTATTGCCACACATCTGGGAATATTTTTTTCAACTTTAAAAGATATATTATTTATTTTTATAATTTTACCAATCCAATTACGTTCTTCCCAAGCTTGAGTACCATCAATATAAAAATTAGCTCTAAATCTTTGAAATTCCACTTTTTTATTAATTTTTTTTTCAAAATCAACAATGCTATTAAGATTTATTAAAGATATGGAATTAAAAACTTTATTTGAGTTTGAAGTATCAAAAAATGGAAATTCATTATTTTTTAAAAGGAAAATAGGTTTTGATAGTGAACTTTCCAATTCTATTAATTTGTTTGCAAGCAAAGATCTCTCTTTCTGGTTATCTGGTGAAATCGAAATTATTTCTTTATCACTTAAATTAAGAGAAAGTTTATTATTGCTATATGAAAAGTTATATTTATTTAAGACAGGTGAATTTTTTAATGTTAATAAATCATTTAGCTTTCTTTCATTTGGGTTTTGTTCTATCAATTTTGCTTTTTCTAAGTCTACACCTCTAGAAAAGGCAAATAATCTGTCATTTAACATGCCTAAATCTTTTTTAATATTACAAGATTTAATAGTTTGGAAGGATAAAGATTTGACTGGGCAGTAATGTATCGACGAAATTGTACAATCCATAAATTTTTAAATTTATTAGTTCTATTGGTTTCTTTTATCATTAAAAAAATGATATAAAAATTATAAAATTTATAACTATGAACGAAACGATTGTCATTAAAACTTCTGAATACTTTAAGAAAAAAGGTATAATTTTGCCAAAAATTTCAGAACTCTGTAATCCTCACTCCATTAAAGAAAGCATAGTAAAAAAATTAAACAAAGTAGATAAAAATGCTGTTGACCCTTTGAATTTATTCCGCGTTCATTGGTTTAATAATAGAGACCATAATGATTTTTCAAAAATACCAGAGCATATTATTCTTCCAAGTGAATTCACGGGAGTTGAAGCAAAAATTATTGTTAATATAGGAAGACTATTTCCTCTTATTACTGCTCATAAAGTTTTAGCAGCTTATGGCTGTTTGTTGCCAAGAATATTAGATGGAGATTTTGACTATTCAAAACACAAAGCTGTCTGGCCATCAACTGGAAATTATTGTAGAGGTGGAGTGGCAATATCTAGAATTTTAGGTCTTAAAAGTGTTGCAATTTTACCTGAAGGAATGAGCAAAGAAAGATTTGATTGGTTAGAAAAATGGGTAGATGATCCAAAAGATATTATAAAAACACCCGGAACAGAGAGTAATGTTAAAGAAATATATGATGCTTGTAATGAACTAAAGAAAGATGAAAAAAATGATATTATTAATCAGTTTTCAGAATATTATAATTATGCAATACATAGAGCTGTTACTGGTCCATCTTTAGAAAAAACTTTTTTGGAAGTAAAAAAAGACTCAAATTTAAAACCAAGATTTTATGTTAGTGCTTCAGGTTCAAGCGGTACTTTGGCAGCAGGAGATTATCTTAAAGACAGCTTAGGAACTTTAACTGCCGTAGTTGAAGCTTTAGAGTGTCCTACTTTGCTAAAAAATGGTTATGGCGAGCACAATATTCAAGGAATCGGTGATAAACATGTCCCATTAATTCATAATGTTATGAATACAGATTTTGTAGTAGATATTTCTGATAAAGCTACTGATAATTTAAATTTAGTATTTAATACTAAAATTGGTAAAGAATATTTGATTAAAAAATTAGGACTAGAAAGTTCGTTAGTAAATAAATTACCTGAATTTGGTTTTTCAAGTATAGCGAATATTTTAGCATCAATAAAATTGGCCAAATATATGAATTTAGGAAAAGAAGATGCTATTATAACCGTTGCTACTGATGGAGCTGATCTTTATTTATCAGAATTAGAAAAAACAAAAAATAATTTTCAAGGTACTTTTGATGAATCAGCTTGTTCACATATATATAAAAAATATTTAAAAGAAATAGATATAGATAATATGATAGAATTATCACAAAGTGATAAGGAAAGAATATTTAATTTGGGATACTATACGTGGGTAGAACAACAAGGAATAAGTTTAGTTGATTTTGAAAAAAGAAAAGATCAAAAATTTTGGCTAGATCATTACAATCATATGATTTCTCTTGATGACCAAGTTGAAAAATTTAATGCTATATAAACATTTTTAATATTTTCCTATTTTGTTAGATCCTTTATAAAAAATTTTGGACAATTCTTCGTTTGCTTTTTTTCTTGATTGAATATCTTTAAGATTCATTAATTCAGTAGGTCTTTTTACGTATTCGTGGTATTTAAATTTATCATTTCCTCTAGCTTGTTGTACATACATCTTTCCTAAAACTTGCTCAACATTAGTTCCTATGTAGCTTTGAACAACAAATCCAATTCTTCTATCATTACTTTTGTTTAAGCCAGATCCATGAACAATTTTTGGATTATGTAAAGACATTTGTCCAGCTTTTAAAATAACTGGATTAGTTTCATTGATAGGAACATTTTCAATTGTTTGACCTCGAGTTAGTAAATTATTTTCATCGAATTTTTGATTATGATCTTTCAAATTTTCTTTATGTGAGCCTGCCCACATTCTCATACATCCGTTCTCTTCATTAGAATCAGTTACTGCTATCCATGCTGTCACCCAATTATACGGTTCCAAACCAATATATTTTGCATCTTGATGAAAACTAACAAAACCTTTTTCCTTCGGGTTTTTAATAAAAAGGGTAGTTCCACAAATTAAAATATTTTTACCAATTATAGATTCAACTGCATCAAGTATTTTTGTTTTGTAACAAATTTTATCAAATGTTGGTGAAATTAAATGGATATAATTTCTTCCCAATCCCTCCAATTCATTTGGCCACTTTTTTTCTATATTTTCAATTTCATTTCTTATTTCTTTAGCTTCTTCTTTAGACAAAACATTTATTGGAGCAAAATATCCATCTTCATTATATTTATTGAGTTGTTTTGATGTTAAAAATGACATTTGCTAACTAATTTTTGAAATCCATTCTATTTTTTTTTTTTCATTTAAAAAAGAAGATTTAAAAGAATTAACTAAAAGTATTTTTACATCTTCTTTTGAAAGATTTAGTGCTATTTGTATTTCAATTAAATTTTTATTTAAATACCCCCCAAAATAAGCTGGATCATCTGAGTTAACCATAACCATTAATTTCTTATCTAACATTTTTTTTAAATTGTGATCCTTTAGATTATTAAATACTCTTAATTTTATATTTGAAAGTGGGCATACAGTTAATGGAATTTGAGTTTTTGATAATTCTTCAACTAATTTATGATCTTTAAGACATTGAACTCCATGATCAATTCTTTTTACACTAAGATGATTTAAAGCTTCCCAGATGTATTCAGGAGGTCCTTCCTCACCAGCATGAGCTACAGTCACAAAATTATTTTCTAAAGCCTTTTTAAACAATCTTTTAAATTTGTTTGGAGGATTACCTGTTTCTGATGAGTCTAATCCAACTCCAAAAATTTTATCTTTATGTAAAAGTGCCTGGTTTAAAACTTTAAAGCCAGAATCTTCATCTAAATGTCTCAAAAAACACATAATAATTTTAAAACTTAAATTGAACTCATTTTTGGCTTTTTGAAGCGCTTTATAGATTCCATTAATGACAATATCAAAACTAATTCCTCTGTCGGTGTGTGTTTGCGGATCAAAAAATATTTCTGTATGAACTATATTTTCTTCTTTGCATTTCAATGCGTAAGCCCAAGTAAGATCAAAAAAATCTTTTTCATTTATTAATACTTTAGCTCCTTCATAATAAATTTTTAAAAAAGAATCTAAATTATTAAAATTATATGCTTTTTTTACATCATCAATATTTTTAAATGAAATTTCCACATTGTTTCTTTTTGCTAGAGAAAACATAAGTTCAGGTTCTAAAGTACCTTCAATATGTAAATGTAATTCAGCTTTAGGTGATTTTTTTATAAATTCTTCTAAATTCATAAAGTATTTGCAAAATCTCTAATATCTTTTATTAATAAATCTGGTTGTTCTAGCGCTGCAAAATGACCACCTTTTGGCATTTCAGTCCAACGTTGAATATTATAAATTCTTTCAACATAAGATCTAGGAGCCCATTCCAAATACTCTTTTGGAAATATTGCTGCTGCTGTTGGAACTTTTAATGGAAGATGTTCTTTAGGAAGCGATCTTCCACCTTCTAATCTTCTTCCATAATAAATCCAAGAAGCAGTATTAAAAGTCTTAGTTACTAAATAAACCATTATGTTTGATAGCAAGATATCCTTAGTATAAATACTTTCAATATCTTCATTTTTTATATCGGACCAACCCCTCATCTTTTCAATTATCCATGCTGCTACCCCAACTGGACTGTCCATCATTGCATAACTTAATGTTTGAGGTTTTGTTGCTTGCTGAGTTCTGTAGCCATCTTCTATTCTTTGTTCTACCTTAAATCTTTCTTGCCATTCTTTTTCTTCCTTTGTTTGTGGTCCATCTGGATGACGTGTAATTAAAATATTAATATGTATTCCTATCAAATATTTTGGAAAATCGTACGCAAGCCAAGTGCAGATTGTTCCACCAAAATCTCCTCCTTGTGCTATATATTTTTCATATCCAAGAACATCAATCATTAGCGAATTAAATATGTATGCCATTTTTCTTGGACCAATAGGTTTTGAAGGCCTGCTTGAAAAACCAAAACCTGGTAATGATGGAACCACAACATCAAAAGAATCTTCTTTATTACCACCATATTTTTCAGGATGAGAAAGTTTATCTATAATATGTAAAAATTCTATAATTGACCCTGGCCATCCATGACTTAATAATAATGGTTTTGGGTTTAATCCACTTCCTTTTTCATAAATAAAATGAATATCAATACCATCTATATTTGATTTAAAGTTTTTAAATTTATTTAATTTTTCTTCGGTTTTTTTCCAACTAAATTTATCTACCCAATATTTTGAAATTTCTTTCATATACTCAAGGTTAGTGCCATAATCCCAGCCACCATCTTCTGGCATTTCGTGCCATGGGTAATTTGCTACTTTTGTTTTAATTTCTTCAATTATATTGTTGGAAATATTAATTTTAAAAGGTTTTTTCATGTTCCACAAAAAGTTTGATATTTTTTATCACTTTCTGGAGAAGGGTAACAGTATTCACTATTTTTTTCTTGAATTTGGTAAGGGTTTTTTAAAATCTCAATTAAATTATTAATGGGATTTAAATTATTATTATTGGCAGCTTCTAAAGCTTCTTCAACTTTGTGATTTCTTGGAATAATTAATGGATTTACAGAGCGCATTAATTTTAAAGATTTTTCAAAAGAGTTATTTTTAATATTTAATCTATTTTGCCATTTTTTTTTCCAACTCATAAAATCTTGATTTTTATAAATATCGTTACTAGCAAAATTTTCATTCATCAAAAAACAAAAAGTATTTGTATAGTCAGCTTTATTTTGATTCATCCAACTTAATAAATTAAAAATTAAACTTTCATCATTTGGTTCTTCGCCAAATAAACCTAATTTTTTTCTCATCATGCTTAGCCAATTTTTTTTATAAAATTCATCGAAACTATTTAAAGTTTCAGTAGCAATCTTTATTGCTTTATCTTTATTATTATCAATTAAGGGAATGAGAGATTCTGCTAGTCTTGCTAAATTCCATTTAGTAATTCCTGGTTGATTAAAAAAAGAATAACGTCCTTGAAGATCTATCGAACTAAAAACTGTTTCAGGATTATAATCATCCATAAAAGCACAGGGACCATAATCTATTGTTTCACCAGATATTGTCATATTGTCAGTATTCATCACTCCATGAATAAAACCAACCCTCATCCAATCAATAACTAGTTTTGATTGTTTGCTTATTACTGTTTTTAAAAAATTAAGTGCTAGATTATCAGTATTTTTAATATCTGGATAATGTCGATCTATCGAATAATTAAGCAAAGTTTTTAAATTTTCTTCATTATTGGTTGCAATTAAATATTGAAATGTACCAACACGAATATGGCTAGCCGCAACACGAGTTAATATTGCTCCTTGCAAAGGTGTTTCACGCATTACGGTTTCCCCTGTTTTAACTACAGCTAAACTTCTTGTAGTTGGAATTCCTAAATAATGCATAGCTTCACTAATAATATATTCTCTTAGCATTGGACCTAGTGCTGCTCTACCATCGCCATTTCTTGAAAATGGAGTTTGTCCAGAACCTTTAAATTGAATATCAAATCTTTGATTCTTTTTTGAAAGATGTTCACCAATTACAACTGCTCTACCATCTCCCAAAATAGTAAAGTGTCCAAATTGATGACCGGCATAAGCTTGTGCTATACAATTAGATTTGTCAGGCAATACATTTCCTGAAAATATCAATGATAAAACATCATCATTAACTACAGAAAGATCTAAATCAAGTTCTTTAGATAACTCATGGTTCAGTATAGCTATACTTGGTTTTTTTACAGGCACTGGTCTAATTCTTGATAACATTGTGTCGGGTAATCGAGAATAAGTGTTATCAAAATGCCAACCTATACTTTCAATATCTACTGATGTTTTATTCATTAAAGTAAAATAACACAATTTTCTAATTTATCATTCGAGAATTTTGATCTAGATAATATATATTCTTGTTAATAAAAGCCGAATAACATTGTATATAGAAATTTAGATTACTAATTTTATGAAAAATATTTTTTTTGCAGAGAAAGTGAAGTGGAAAAAAAATAGTTAATGAAAAAATTTAAGTCATGAAATTAACTTACAGGCCAGAAATAGATGGTTTAAGAGCTGTGGCTGTAATTGCAGTAATTCTTTATCACGCAAGAATTACGATTTTGGATCAAAACTTCTTTCAAGGTGGATTTATTGGGGTAGACATATTTCTTGTTATCTCAGGTTATTTAATAACATCATTAATTCTTAAAGAACTAAATACAACTGGTAATTTTTCATTCCTCTATTTTTATCAGAGAAGAGCTAGAAGAATACTCCCTGCATTATTTTTTATTATGTTGGCGTCATTGCCACTTGCTTGGGTTTACTTGCTACCAACTGATTATGTTGATTTTTCAAAATCTATTTTGTATTCAATCGGATTTAGTTCTAATTTTTATTTTCATTTTACAGGGCTTGAGTATGGAGCGTTAGAAGGATTGTTAAAACCTTTTCTTCATACATGGTCATTATCTGTTGAGGAACAGTATTATATTGTTTTCCCTGTACTTTTATTAATTATTTATAAATTTTTCAAAAAAAATTTACTTATTTTGTTGTTAATTGCATTGGTTATAAGTTTTTTTATAGCTAGCTGGACTAGTGTCAAATTTCCTTCTGCTAGTTTTTATTTTTTACACACTAGAATGTGGGAATTGTTAGCAGGTTCTATTTTAGCTTATTTGGAAATTAAAAATCAAAGAAGATGGTTTTTTTCAAACAAGTTGATTAATAGAATTTTAACACTTCTGGGAATAATTTTAATAGGTCATGCAATTGTTTTTTACAATGATGACACTCTTCATCCATCTGCTTATACATTAACACCAATTATAGGTGTTTGCTTAATTATATGGTTTGCTCACAAAGATGAAATAATTACTAAAATATTTTCATCAAAAATATTTGTTGGAACTGGTTTAATTTCTTATTCTCTTTATCTTTGGCATTATCCAGTTTTTGCTTTATTTAGATATTCTTTAGCATCAGGCAGTTTACTAAAAAAAATATTAATTATAATTTTTATAATTTTGGCATCTATATTTACTTTTTTTTTTGTTGAAAGACCTTTTAGAAATAGAAAAAAAATGTCTGTTCAGCTTCTGATAAAATTTTTGCTTATTTTAGTAGTTCCACTAATTTTAGTTAATATATATGTAATTAAAAATAATGGTTTCGATAATAGATATGTTTTCGATAAAATAAATTTAGATAATGGTTTTTATTTAAAAGAAAGACAAAAATATAACTCAAAAGAAAAAATTTCCTCTTTTGAAGTAAATAAAAAGAAAAAAATATTAATTATTGGTAATTCACATGGTCAAGATACATTTAATATATTTAAACTTAATGAAGAACTCTTTACAGAATATCAATTTTCTAGAATTGGAGTTGAAATTTATTGCTTAGAATCATTCCTTATAGACAAAACATTTTGCAATGAAAAAGTAGACCAAACACATTTAAATAATTTTGCAAACTCTGATGTTATCGTTTTATCTACTCGTTGGAGAGATTTAGACAAAGAAAAATTAGAGAAAATATTAATAAATTTAAAAAAAAGTGACAAAAAAATAATTTTAACTACTTCAGCTCCTGAGTTTAAAACATTTGGAAGATTTACAATGATTGACAAGTTCATTTTATCAAATGGAAGATTGCCAAATGAAAATGAAATTATTAAATATAAAAAAAAATATTATAACAGTTATATTAATAATAAATCTATCAATTCAACAAACAAATTTCTAAAATTATTAGCAATGAAAAACAATGTGAGAATATTAGATAAAGAATTATATCTCTGCAATCATGAAGAAAAAACTTGTGAAATTTTTACGAATAATGGAGAAAAGATTAATTTTGACAGAGATCATTACACTATTGCTGGTGCAAAATATTTGGGAAATAAAATATATAAAAATGATTGGTTTAAAATAAAATAAATAATGAAAAATTCAAGATCGTTCTGTTGTCAAATATCTTTAAAAAGCTTCGGTTAATCTATTTAAGGCAAACATTCCTGGATCATCTAAATCCTTTGTTTTATCCTCAAACATCCTTGCTCTTCCAATTTTAATTTTTTTACCCTTAAAATCTTGTAATGCTTGTTTTGTTGCTGTTTTGAATACTTCAGAATAATTTTGGTTATCTTTTAGTTTATTTATTATTAAATTTAAACTATCTGCTATTGTTTTATCGCCTAAGTTTGTTTTTCCTCTTTCAAGTATTGTTTTTAATGCTGTTTCAAAAATATTTACTATTTCTTCATGATTACACTCTGATTTTCCTTTTAAATTTTTTGAAATATTCATGAAAGAAAAAGCAATCAATGTTCCAAAACTAGATCCAGATTTCTTAACAAATGCCTGTGAGCAAAGTTTAAAGTTAAAACCCATATCGTCGGTAAATTTACTAATATTGTTATTTATTTCTTCTAATCCATGTAAGATTGTAACGCCTAAATCACCATCCCCAATTTGACCATCGGCTGCATTAAATGAATCATAAGAACTTTTAGCTTTATTAAGTAATTTTTCAAAAATGCTTATTAAAATTTTTTTATTAAGCATTTCAATTAGTCCAAAAAGGACATTCGCTTTTAGAAAATAAATATTTTTTCAAATCTCCATCTATTTTAAATAAAGTAATAGACATTCCGGCCATCTCCATTGAGGTAGCATATCTTCCAATGTAAGATTTAATAATTTTAATATTCAGTTTTAAAAAATTTTCATGAACCCTTTTAGATGTAATATACAATTCTTCAAGTGGTGTTGCTCCCAAACTGTTTATCATTATTGCAATTTCATCATTACTTTTTAATCTAAAATCATCTAAAATTCTTTTACAAAGATCGTCGACTAGTGGATCAGCTTTTCTTATTTTTTCTCTTTTAATACCCGGTTCTCCATGTATTCCCATTCCAATTTCTATTTCATCATCACTAATTTCAAAAGTTGGTTTTCCTGCTTCTGGTAAGATACATGGTGATACTGCTACACCAATTGTTCTAATACTGTTGTTAGCCAAGGATGCTAAATTAAATGTATCTTCAAGACTTGCGCCTGTTTCGGCTATTGCACCAGCAACTTTAAATACAAAAATCATTCCAGCAATACCTCTTCGTTTTAACTTTTCTTCGATACTGGCACTTGCAATATCATCTGCAACAATTACAGTTTTTGTTTTAATTCCTTCTGATCCAGTTATTTCACATGCCATTTCAAAATTCATTACATCTCCACCATAATTGCCTAGTACACATAAAACACCTTTACCATTATCAGCGTTTCTAATAGCTGAAGCTATTTGTTCTACAGAAGGTGAAGCAAAGACAGATCCTACTGCACAAGCGTCTAAAAAACCTTTTCCAATATAACCCGTAAAAACTGGAAGATGGCCTGATCCTCCTCCAGTAACAATACCAACTTTATTTTTTTCTTTTGTTGCTCTTGTTATTACTCTTCTATTGTCTTTTGCAAATGAATAAATATCAGGATGAGATTTTACCAAACCTTCAATGGACTCTTCGACAAAATTGCCAGGATCATTAATTATTTTTTTCATAAAAAATATATGTTAAATTAATTTACATTTGAATATAAATTTAATGCATGTTATCAGTTTGATTATATTTTAAAAGCCTTAATGGTATTAAATCTAAAAAGCTATAAAGAAGTAAAAAATTATTTTGTTAAAAATAAATTAAAAAATGTAGTCTTATTTTCTCAAGCAAGGTCAGGTTCAACTTTTGTTACAAAAGCTTTATCGGAATATCTTGAATTTGATCAAAATAAAATATTTCCTGAAGAATATTTTATAGGAAAACATTATTCTTATTTAAAATTTTTTATTAAAAAAAATAATAATTTTTTTTGTAATACAAATGAATTTGTTTATAGGAGAACTAAATTTAACAACAAAAATACTTTATTTTTGTATCTACATAGAAATCCTGAAGAAATACTTCGTTCGTATGAAAAAGCAAAAAAAAATAATTATTATTTAGGATGGAATGAGCTTTACGAAAGATACAAAAAATTTTATCCAGAAATTGATCAGAATTTAGATGTTTGTAATTTTAATCATTTGATTTGGGAAAAACAAATTAAATATTTTGAGCATGCTTTAACTTTGTCTTTTGATTCATTCAAAAATCATAAAGATTTTTTAGAAGATAGATCTGAAATAAAAACTCTCAAACAAACTAATAGTAAATTAAATATGAAAAACAAAATTAACTTTAACTTAGTACAGAAAATTTATTTTTTTATAAGAAGAAAAATAGATAGCAGAAAAAAATCTTTAAAAAACTATTAACAATTTATTTAGTAAATTTACTTAAATCTGGTTTAAAATATTTTGGTCCTTTCATTACTTTCCCATGTTCATTATAAATTGGCCTACCATTTTCATCTAGTTTACTCATGTTTGAATCTTGAACTTCATTAAAACATTTATCTAAATTTATTCCAAATGCATGGCCAGCTCCATAAGTAACATATAAAATGTCTGTAAGAGCATCTGCTACTTCAACAATATTATTGTCTAGCATGGCTTTTTTTAGTTCTTCTAATTCTTCATTTATTAAGCTTAATCTTAGTGAATTTATTTTGTCACTACTTAAACTAGGTTTAGTTTTTACTTCCTGGCCAAATGTTTTCATAAAGAGACCAACTTTTTCAAAATTTGTCATTTTATTCCTCTCAGTTAGTAAACTGTGTCTACTATGATTTTTTATTTATTTATTGTATAAGAAATAGAGTATTGTGATTAATTTTTAAACTATGAAAAAAAGAAAAGAATACGATAGTATTGGATCCATTGATGTACCTGGGGATAAATATTGGGGTGCTTCTACCCAAAGATCTAAAAAATACTTTGATATAGGTGAGTTTTTTGTAAAAAATATTTTAATAAAATCAATAGCTATCATTAAAAAAGCTGCAGCAATAGTTCATAAAAATGAAAAGCAAATTGAGCCTAAAATTGCAAATACAATTATAAGAGCTGCAAACGAAATTGTTCAAGATAGATTAAATGATCATTTTCCTCTTAAAGTTTGGCAAACAGGCTCTGGTACACAAACAAACATGAATGTAAATGAGGTGATAGCAAATAGAGCTATTGAAATTTTAGGAGGTAAAAAAGGAACAAAAAAACCTGTACATCCAAATGATCACGTAAACAAATCTCAATCAACCAATGATGTTTTTCCCACAGCAATGCATATTGCTATAGCTATTGAAACAAAAAAAAAATTATTACCTTCCTTAATTTTATTAAATAATGAACTTAAAAAAAAAGTAAGTAAATTTAAAAAAGTAATTAAAGTAGGAAGAACTCATCTTCAAGATGCAACTCCGCTTTCTTTAGGACAAGAATTTTCAGGCTATCAGTCACAGTTAGAAGCATGTATTAAAAGAATAAATATTTCTTTAAATGAAATTTATTTTTTGGCACAAGGTGGGACTGCTGTTGGAACAGGCTTAAATACAAAAAAAAATTTTGATAAAAAAATTATCAGAGAAATAAAAAAAATAACAAAACTACCATTTAAACCTGCAAAAAATAAATTTGCTGCTTTAGCGGCTCATGATCCAATAGTAAATTATTCTGGCACCTTAAATACTACAGCGGTTTGTTTAATGAAAATTGCAAATGATATAAGATTTTTAGGTTCAGGTCCGCGAGCTGGATACGGTGAATTAATATTACCAACCAATGAACCCGGCTCTTCGATTATGCCTGGAAAAGTAAACCCAACACAATCCGAAGCTGTAACAATGGTTTGCGCTAAAGTAATAGGAAATCACAATGGTATAACAATGGCAGGTTCTCATGGACATTTTGAACTTAATGTTTTCAAACCACTAATTGCTCATAATATTTTACAATCAATAGATCTACTTGCAGATAGTTCAAAAAATTTTGCTCTTTATTGCATCAAAGACTTAAAAGCAGATATAAAAAAAATAAAAGAACATCTAGATAATTCATTAATGCTAATTACTGCATTAGCTCCTAAAATTGGATATGACAATGCTGCAAAAATTGCAAAAAAAGCTTTGAAAAATAATACAACTCTAAAACAGGAAGCTTTAAAATCTGGACTAATTACAGAAAAAGATTATAAAAAAATAGTTGATCCTAATAAAATGATCAAACCAAGTTAATTTCTTTTATCAATTCATTTATAAAATTTTTAATCTCTATCCAATTGCTTGTATTTTCCAATATTTTAAATTCATTATTATTAATGATCATGTTTAAATTTTCGAGTAATTCTTTTTTATCTTTAGAATCTATTTTAATATCTAAAATTTCAGTTGTATTTGAAGATAAGTTGGACTTAATGACAAAATTAATTTTTTTAATTTCTTTTCTATTAGATATGGGCACCTGAAAAGCATTGTAAAATTTTTTTGATTTATTAATATTTAATAAAACATTTGATTTAAAGATTGTTAATCCTTGTAAGTTGAATAAAGTACAATCAGTAAAAATGACATTACCAAAATCTTTTAGTTCAAAATATGTATTGTCAAATTTTATTTTTCCATTTTCAGTTACAATATTTAAATTACCATCTTTAAAGATTTTATTTTTAAAAAAAGAATCTATTTTTATTTTTATTTTTGAATTAAAATTTTTATGAATAGCAAAATCGCTGCTTAACAAATTAGATATTAAATAATCATTATTTAATATCTTTACCCAGTTCCATTTTTCAATATTTATATCGCTTTCTAAGTAAAATGGTTTAAAGTTAATTAGACCAGAATATTTTAAATCATTGTTAGAAATTTTAGATTTTTTTGATAAAAATTTAAGTAAATTATTATCATAATTAAACTCTGTTTTAACTTCTGATCCAAGAAAATTAACCGTAAGCAATGATTTAAATTTTTCACCTCCATTTTTTATGTTGGTTATGGAATTTTTGAAAGATAAATTTGCAGATGGAAATTTTAAATTAAAATTTATTTTTTTTTCATCTTTAAACTCTTTTATGATATTTAAGTAAAATTTTGAATTAAAGGCAAGACCGTTCAATTTAACTTCATTTGTATGTTTTTTTTTATTATGGTTAAATATTAAATGACTGATAGGAAAAATTACAATTGTTTTATCTTTATCTTTAAAAAAAAATTTACTTTTTTTTATAATAATTTTTTTAGAAGGTTTTTTCTTAAGATTACTTATTAAAAAGTCAATATTATCTTTATTAAAATTGAAAACAGATTTTGAAAATAAAATATTTTTAATTTCTAGATTATTTTGACTGTAAATTTTATTTATAGATATATAAATTTTCATATTTTTTAAATCTCCAACAATTTCAGATTTTAAATTTGGATCTGAATAAAGCTTAGAATCAACTAGTTCAAAATGCGGAGAAGGCAAAATCCTGTATTTAATATTTTTTGAAAGTTCAATATTTAAGTCAAATTTATTAGATAATTCTAATTTTAATTGATTTTGCAGTCTTTCATAATCATATAAAGCTGGTACAGATAAATAAAATAGAAATGAGAATAAAATAATAATACTTAAAATTATTAATTTATTTAAAAGACTAATTTTTATTTTATTCATATAATATTTAATATTATTTGATTTATAATGATAAATTACAAATGTTGAACCTAGAATATTTAAAAAATTTAAATAAAGAACAAATTGAGGCTGTAAATTATTTAGAAGGCCCCCTTTTAATTGTTGCTGGTGCTGGATCTGGTAAAACAAAAGTATTAACCTCTAGAATAGCTCATATAATTAGACAAAAAAAAGCTTTTCCAAACCAAATTCTCTCTGTGACCTTTACAAATAAAGCCGCGAAAGAAATGCAAATTAGAGTAAGTAAAATGCTTAAAAAAGAGGCGACTGGTCTTTCATGGTTAGGGACCTTTCATTCTGTTAGTGCCAAAATCCTTAGAAAGCATGCTTCAGCAGTTGGTTTAAATTCAAACTTTTCAATTATAGATCAGGATGATCAAGTAAGATTAATTAAAAATATTTGCAAAGCTGAAAATATTGATATTAAACAATTATCTCCAAAATACATTTTATCTATTATTGATAAATGGAAGAATAAAGGATTTTATCCTAAAGAAGTTGTGTTGAGCAAAAAAAATGTTTTTGAAAAAGTAATTTTGCCAATATACAAAATTTATCAACAAAAACTTACAGATTTAAATGCATGTGATTTTGGTGATTTAATTTTACACTGTGTTAAAATATTTGAAAATAGTCCTGGAATAGGTGAAATTTATTCAAAAAATTTCAAATTCATATTAGTTGACGAATATCAAGACACTAATTTTATACAAAGTAAATGGCTAAACTTATTGGCAAAAAAACATGGAAATTTATGTTGCGTGGGTGACGATGATCAGTCAATTTATAGTTGGAGAGGAGCTGAAATAAAAAATTTTTTAGAATTTGATAAGTTATATAAAAATACAAAAATAATCAGATTGGAGCAAAACTATAGATCTTCACAAAATATATTAACTGTAGCATCGAAATTAATATCAAATAATCAAAACAGGGTAGGAAAAAATCTAAAAACACAAATGCCTGATGGTGAGCTAGTAAAATTAAATTGTTTTAAAAATGGAAAAGAAGAAGCTATTGGCGTAGCCGATGAAATTGAAAAAAAAATTAAAAAAATATATAGTTTAAATAATGTTGCAATACTCGTTAGAGCAATTTTTCAAACTAGAGAATTTGAAGAAAGATTTTTAAAAATAGGAATGCCGTATAGAATATTAGGTGGAACAAAATTTTACGAAAGAGCAGAAATTAAAGATTGTGTTGCCTATTTAAGACTGGTTCATCAGCAAAAAGATGATTTGGCTTTTGAAAGAATTGTCAATAATCCAAAAAGATCAATTGGAGATACAACTATTAAGCAAATTATTGAATATGCAAACAAAAATAATCTTGATTTAGAAGCTTCTTCAAAAAAATTAATTGAATTAAATTTAATAAAACCAAAAACTAAAATTGGTCTTAATTCATTTTTGAACCTAATTTCTAAATGGAGAAATGATTTAAAAATAAAAAATATGAGTCACATAAAATTGTTACAAATTATTTTAGATGAGTCAGGATATTCATCAATGTTAAAAAATAAAAAGGATTTAGAAAATGAAAATAGATTAGAGAACATTAAAGAACTTCTCAGCGCTATGAAAGAATTTGATAACTTAGAAAGTTTTTTAGAACATGTTGCTTTAGCAACTTCTTTGGATCAAGACTGGCAAGGAGAAAAAATAAATTTAATGACTATACATGCTGCCAAAGGTTTGGAATTCGATGTTGTGTTTTTACCAGGATGGGAAGAAGGTCTTTTTCCGCATCAAAAATCTATTGAAGAAAAAGGAGAGAGTGGTTTAGAGGAAGAAAGAAGATTAGCTTATGTTGGAATAACAAGAGCAAAAAAATTAGCTAATGTATCTTTTTCAATGAGCAGATTTTACCAAGGTGACTGGATAGACAGTATGGCATCAAGGTTTATTGACGAATTGCCCGAAAATAATATAGATAAAAATGTTTTTTTTGAGGAGAAAAATGAAGAAGATTTTGAATTTAATCAGGATTTTGAAATAAACGAAGGAACAAGAAGCCCAGGATGGATAAGGTATCAAAAAAGAATTAAATGATAGTAAAAAAAATTAAACAATTAAAAAGATTAATTGCAAATTACAATTTGGATGGTTACATCATTCCAAAAAATGATGCTTATTTTGCAGAATATTCATTTCCAAATAGGTTAAAAACAATATCAAATTTCAGTGGTTCAGCAGGTTTTGCCATTATTTTAAATAATGAAAATTATTTATTTGTAGATGGCAGATATACCCTACAGGCAAAAATCGAGTCAGGAAAATATTTTAAAATTATTGAAATACCAAAACTTTGGCCAAAAGATATTTTTAAAAAATATAAGAAAAAGTTATTAATTGGTTTCGATCCTCAATTATTTACAAATAGTATTTTGACAAACCATTTTGGCTCCATTTGCAACTTGTTTCCAATTAAAGAAAATTTAATAGATCATATTTACAAAGAAAAAAACAAAAGTTCTGTTAACTATTATTATAATTTAAGTAATAAAACGGCAGGAGAAAGTATAAATTCAAAAATAAATAGATTACTAAAAAAAATTAAATCAAAAAACATCGATAACATATTCATAAGTGCACCAGAAAATGTTGCTTGGTTGCTAAATTTAAGAGGAAAAGATAACCCTCATAGTCCAATACCAAATTGTAAAATCATTATGACTAAAAATAAAAAAATTTATTTTTTTTCATGTCCTTTAAAAATAAAAAATATTAGAAAAATTATTCCTTATAAAAAGTTTAAATATTGTGAATATAAAGATTTTTCTAAAATAATTAGTAAATTGTCAGGTAAAAACTTTTCTATAGACAGCTCTACTTGTTCATCATTTAATGAGTCTATTATCAAGTCTTCTTTTGATGTCAAATGTTACATAGATCCATGTTATGAAATGAAATCAATTAAAAACTCAACAGAAATAAAAAATATGAAAAATGCACATATTAAAGATGGTTTAGCACTAACTAAATTTATTTATTGGATCAAAAATAATGATCACAAGAATTTAACTGAAATTTCTGCACAAAATAAATTAGAAAAATTCAGGAAGTTAAATAAAGAATATATCTTTCCTAGTTTTAATACAATTGCTGGTTCAGGTCCAAATGGAGCAATCATACATTATAGAGCATCAAAGTCTTCAAACAGAAAAATAAAAAAAAATGATATTTTTTTGTGCGACTCGGGAGGACAGTACAAATTTGGAACAACGGATGTTACTAGAACTTTATGTTTTTCAAAACAACCGAGCTCTATTAAAGATAAATTTACCAAAGTACTAAAAGGTCATATTGCTGTTGCTACTTCAGACATAAATAAACTTAAAAATGGAAAACAAATAGATATCAAAGCTAGACAGTTTTTAAAAAAAGATGGTCTTGATTATTCCCATGGAACAGGGCATGGTGTAGGATTCTTTTTAAATGTTCACGAAGGACCACAATCTATTTCAAAATTTAATACTATAAAACTAAAAGAAGGGATGATTTTAAGTAATGAACCTGGTTTTTACAAAAAAAATCATTACGGAATTAGAATAGAAAATTTGGTTTTTATAAAAAAAATTAATAATAAATTAAAATTTGAAAACTTAACTTTAGCTCCAATTGAAAATGAATTAATAAATTTTAAATTATTAAATAAAGTGGAAAAAAATTATCTTTTTGAATACCATTTAAAAGTTTATTCGCAATATTCAAAATTTTTAAATAAAAAAGAAAAAAAGTGGTTAGCTGGTCTTATTTAGCATTCTGATTAAGTCATCTTGAGTAATTACATTAATATTTAAATCTTTAGCTTTAATTACTTTTTTATTTGTGGGTTTTTCTCCTATAACTAAGTAGTTAAGTTTTTTATTCACATTGCTAATTATCTTTCCTGCGTTTTTCTCAACCAAGGATTTAGCCTCTGCTCTACTCATTTCTTTTAATTTACCTGTAAACATAAAAGTTTTATTACTTAATAAACCTTCTTTTTTAAGATCTACATCTTCAATGATTTTCATAAATTTTTTTAATTCCATCAAAACATTTAAATTACTTTTATTAGAAAAAAACTTTTTTATTGATTTTATTTGAGTTTCTCCAATTCCATCAATATTTAATAAACTTTCAATACCGGACTTAATCGGCAATTTAAAAAAATTTTCAGGCCTCTTTAGATGTTTTGAAATAAGTTTTGCATTTTCTTGGCCTATGTGTCTTATACCAATTGAATATATAAATTTGCTTAGTTTAATATTTTTAGATTTTTCTATTGCATATTTTAAATTTGAAACAGACAATTCTCCCCATCCATCCAATTTTTCTATTTTATGGTAATCTAACTTAAATATATCTTGTGGATATTTTATTATTTTAAGCTCCCAAAATTTTTCAACAACCTTTTTACCAAGTCCGTCAATATTTAGAGCATCTTTCGAAACAAAATGCTTAATATTTTCCATAGCAATTTTTTCACAATTAAAACCATCATTTATACAACGCCTTACAGCATCATGCTTCTTCGTTTGTTCATTAAAGTCTTTTACTGTTTTTGAACCACAAGATGGGCATTTATTTGGAAAAATGTATTTTTTTGATTTCTCATCTCTTTTACTTTTGTCTACAGAAATTACATGCGGTATAACATCTCCTGCTCTTTCAACTTTTACAACATCTCCTATCCTGATATCTTTTCTAATTATTTCATCTTCATTATGTAAAGTTGCATTTGAAACTACTACTCCCCCAATATTTACTGGTTTAATTTTTGCGACTGGAGTTAGAGCTCCTGTTCTTCCTACTTGTATATCTATATTTATAATTTTTGAAATTGAACTATCTGCTGAAAATTTGTGAGCTATTGCCCACCTAGGTGCATTAGCTACAAAACCCAATCTTTTTTGTAAATCAAAATTATTTATTTTGTAAACAATGCCATCAACATCATAATCTATGTTGTATCGTTTTTTTTCAAATTGATCGTGATATAAAACTAAATTTTTAATACCTTTAATTGTTTTATTAAACTTACTTATTTTAAAACCCCATCCTTTTAAATTGCTTAAAAAATCTGATTGATTTTCAATACTTAAATTACTTGCATATCCAAAAGTATAAGCGATGAATTTCAAAGGTATTTTTTGTGTTTCTTTAGAATTTTTTTGCCTTAAAGAACCTGAAGCAGCATTTCTAGGATTTGCAAATTTTTCACTTATGGATTTAAAATCATTATTAGTAATAAATACTTCTCCACGAATATCAATTTCGCTTGGAAAGTTTTTAGACAATATTTTTTTAGGTATATCATTTATAGTTTTTAAATTATCTGTAATATCTTCCCCTTCAATTCCATCTCCCCTGGAAAGACCTTTTACAAAAATACCATTCTTATAATTTAAAGAAGCTGATATTCCATCAATTTTTGGTTCTGCACTAAATTCTAACTCGCTACTCTGTTTTAAGCTTAAAAAATTAATAATTTTTTTTTCAAAATTATTTAAATCTTCTTCACTAAATGCATTAGATAAAGAAAGCATAGGAACTCTATGTTTTGCTTTAACAAAATTTTTAGATGGCTTAAATCCAACTTTTAAAGAAGGTGAATTTTTATCTTTTAAATAAGGAAATTTTTTTTCAATTTTTAAAATATCTAATTTTAATTGATCATATTCTTTATCACTAACCAGTGGATGACTGCTTTCAAAATAAAATTTATTATATTTCTCAAGTAATTTTATCTTTTTTAAGTATTTTTTTTTAGTTTGATCATAAACCATATGTTAATCGAAAAGGCTTTTAAATTTTCTAGATATAAAATTTCCCTTCTTTTTTTTTTTTATTTTTTTCATTGGGTCTTCATAATTTTTATTAAATAATTTATAAGACTCTGTATACCATTCTCCAGATTGATAATTATAACCCAATAAATTAGCATATTTTTTTGATTGATTGACTAAACCTATTTTATAATAAATTTCTACAAGCCTATGAAGTGCTTCTTCTACATATATAGTTGTCTCATAATCATCTACAACTTTTTTAAATCTATTAATAGCCGGTATCCACTTTTCTTTTTTAATATAATGTTTGCCTATATACATCTCTTTAGAAGCTAAAATATCATAAATTAAATCTAATTTAAACTGCGCATCCAATGCAAAGTCGGTCTCAGGATATTTTTTTATTATAAATTTAAATTTTTTTTCTGCTTTTAGAAGAGGTCCTAAATCTTTTGTTTCATCAACAATTTTTTCATAAAAACACATAGCTAAAAGAAAATGAGCATAATCTATTCTTGAATCGTATGGATATGTCTTTATAAATCTCTCTAATTCATAAATTGCATCTCCATAATAATTTTGAAAATAATAGGAGTAAGCTGCCATTAGTGCAGACCTTGGTGCCCAATCTGACTGGGGATACAGTAATTCTGCTTCATTAAATTTTTGGGCGGCAAATAATACGTCGCCGTCATTAAATGCTTTCATTCCTTCTTTGTATGAATCGATCATTTGTAACTCGATATCTTTTTCTTTAATAACTGAAATTTTTTCTTTATTACTTGAACAAGAAATTAATAATAATGTGAAAACAATTAATGTAATTCGAATGAAAATCTTCATCTTAAGTTTTTAACAGATATTTAAAAAAACTCTAAACTTTTATGCTATAGATTTAAGTATATTTCGATTGATAAGTGTATGCGGGATGTTCTTTTCTTTAATTTCAACTATTGAAAAATTACTTTTTTCACTAAAAACCTTTCTTAGTAACTGATTTGTTAGTTTATGTCCTCCTTGAGAACAAACAATATTACCTATTACTTTATAACCTGTTAAATAAAGATCTCCTATACAATCTAAAATTTTATGATTAACAAATTCCTTTTCATTTCTAAGACCGTCCTCATTCAAGATTTTATTACCTTTTACTACTATAGCATTTTCTAAACTACCACCTTTAGCAAGATTCATTTGTTTTAATTTTTCTACATCTTCATATAAGCAAAAAGTTCTTGAATTAAATATTTCTGTTAAATCTGACTCATATACTTTAACTGAGTTTCTCTGATCTCCTATTAGAGAGTTATTATATTTAATTTCAAAATCTATATCCAAACTAATCTTATTTGGTTCAATAGAAATAAATTTGGGACCATCTTTATAAGAAACTTTTTTTTCAATTTTAACAATTTTTATTGGGGTATTGCTTGTTTTAATTTCAGCTAAGTCAATTTTTTCAGCAAATTCTTTTGCAGAACCATCCAAAATTGGTACTTCCTCAGAATTTATTTCAATCAATGCATTGTCTATTCCTTTACCAAACAAAGCTCCCATTAAATGCTCTATTGTTGAAACTTTTACACCCGACTCGTTAGATATAGTTGTGCAAAGATTTGTGTTAGTAACATTAAAAATTCCAGGAGTTACAAGGTTGTTATTTTTTAAATCAGTTCTTTTAAAAAGAATCCCTGTGTTCGGTTCCGCTGGATAAATTTTCATATTAACCTTTTTTCCAGTGTGTAAACCTATACCATCAAATAATATTGGTTTTTTTATCGTTTTCTGATTTAAAACGGACATAAAGAATTTATAATATTGATTTAGAACTCTTAAAAAACAACAAATGTTACAATAAAATACAAATTTCTACTTAAAAAAATGGAATAATCTTTCAAAAAAACCGTTTGTTTTCTTTTTTTTTGGAACCATTACAACTTCCTGTTTATTATTTCCCTTGCTCAACGTTAGGCCCGATTCACAAATTGTAATTATTGTTTCTGGAAAAAAAACTATTTCTTCAACATCAAATTCCATTTCATTAACATAAATAGAATTATTATCTAAAATTTTTGATCCATCTCCAATTAATACTATTTTAAATTTATTTACATCAGCAAAATTTTCATTAAGTTTTATTACATCAAGACCTAAATTTAAAATTTCATCTATTCTTGCAAAAATAATCTTTTGTGCTAACTCTAAAGTTTCTTTTTTATGTTTTGTTTGACTCAAAAAATCATCTTTAAAAATTTTACTGCTCTTATTATCTTCATTAAATGAAATATTTTTATTCAAGCTTCTCTTAATATCTTCAGATTCTTCATTTGATAAACTTAATATCTTTGAAATATCTTTAGTTATATGATTCCCACCAACTGGTAATACATTAAAAGAATTTAATTTATTTTTATAATAAATAGCTATAGATGTTTTTTCATAACCAATATCTATAAAAGAGATTTTTTCGGATTTTGTAAATTGCTCTTTATAGTTCAATGATTTTGTATAACTTGAACAAAAAATTCTATTTATCGTTAATTGAAACTTATAAAACAAATTTTCTAAATTTTTTATTATAGGTTTAGGAAAACAAATAAAAATTATATCTATTGAAAATAAATTACAACTAGTTCCTACTGGAAGATAGTTATAATCTTTATCATCAACTTTATAATTTTTTACAATTATATGTATTATATTTTTTTCGGGATTAAATTTTAAAATTTGTTGTTTAGCATCTTGAACTAAATATTGTATATCTTCAGTAGAAATTTTTTCTCCATCTTTTTTCTTTGAAAGAGATAAATTTATTGATAAAGCCTCCTGAGCATCCAACATAAGAGAAATACTATCTATATATTCATCAGTTTTTTTTTCTAATTCAAAAATAATATCTTCAATTTTTTTTTCAGCTTCAATTAAATTTATTTGACCAGATTTAAGTGATGAAAAACAATCTCTTTCAATAAAATAATTTTGATCTTTATCATTTTTATTAAAAGCAGTGGCTCTAATTTTAGAGGATCCTAAATCAAAAAAAATATGAAAATTTTTTTCAGTCATTAATAAGTGGTAATCCTATTATTTACTCGTAAATCTATAACTTTTTTATTCTTAAACTCTTCGTTATCTTTTATGTTATGAGCAATTTGTAAAGACTCTAATATTTTTTTACCAGGCAGTTTAATTAATAGTCCACTTTTTGTTTTAAAATCCCATCTATTGCTAGAATAATAATAAAATGAATCAATTTCTTCAAAATTAAATTTGGATTTATCAATAATTTTTTTTAATAGTACAAAGTTTGTATAGTTGCTTTTAGTAAAAACAAAAGGTAACTCGTTATTAACATATTCTGAATTTTTAACTAAAATTAATTTTCCATTAGATCCAATATAATATTTTTTACTATTTTTATTGGTAATAGCTAAAAAATCTGTTTTTTTTATTTCTACTATAATGTTGTTGGGATACATTTTTTTGATATTAAAAGTTTCTATCAAATTGTTTTCACTCAAAATATCCTCAAAACTTTCTTTACTTATAAAAAAAATATTTTTAAATAATAAAGATTTTAAACTATTAAAAACTTCTTGATTTTTTGTATTTGATAAACCAATTACTTCGATATTTTTTATTGTGGCACTAAAATTATTGTGAATTTTATTATTTTTGGTAATTTGAGTACTTAAAAAAAAAAATAGTATTAAATAAAAAAATATTTTTTTTTTTCTATCTTTTAATTGAAGCATCTTTCAACATCCATTCAATTAAATTTATAAAATTCATACCCGAATATGCTGCTATTTCTGGAACCAAAGACAAATTTGTCATACCTGGTTGCGTATTTATTTCTAACAAATAGAACTTACCTTTATAAAATTTAAAATCTGATCTAGTCACTCCTCTGCATCCAATTAAATTGTGTGCTTTTAGAGCAATATTCATAACTTTGTTTAAATCTCTTTTATCTATTTCCACTGGTATTATGTGTTTTGTTGCAGCCTTAGAACTATACTTTGCTTCATAATCATAAAATCTTCTTTTTGGTTGCAGTTCAATTGCTCCCAATTTTTTTTTTCCCAAAATTGCAACTTGTATCTCTCTACCTCCAATATATTCTTCTATTAATACTTCATTATATAAAGATAATCTTTTCAAATTTTTAATAAAATTTTTTTCACTACATATATAAACATTAACACTTGATCCTTCATTTTTTGGTTTTATTACAACTGGAAATTTTAATTTTTTTTTAACTTTTAAAATAATTTTTTTATTGAATAAATTTTTCTTGTTTAATTTATATTTTAGATATTTAGGTACTCTTATTTTATTTTTTATAAATATTTTTTTAGAAATTTCTTTATCCATAGCAATGTAAGACGCCACAACCCCAGAGTGAGTATATTTTACTTTGGCTGCTTCCAATATCATTTGAATATAACCATCCTCACCGAATCTTCCATGCAATGCATTAAAAACAACGCTTGGCTTATAACTTTTAATTTTTTTTATTAAATTTCCATCTGGTTCACAGACAATTGCTTCGTAATTTTTTTTTTTTAATGCTTTTAGTACACTGTCTGCTGTCACTAAACTTATGGCGCGTTCTTTGGAAAAGCCTCCACCTAAAATTAAAATTTTTTTCATAATTTTACCCAACAATTTCTATTTCAAGATCTAAATTTATACCTGTCTTTTCTTTTACCTTATCTTTGACATGATCTATTAATTTTTTCATATCGTTAAAAGTAGCATTGTTTTTATTTACAAAAAAATTAGAATGTTTTGTAGATATAGTGGCATCACCAAAAGATGTACTTTCTGGTACAGAGGCTCTAATTAATTCCCAAACTTTTTTATTAGTATTGTTAGTTGGATTTTTAAAAGTACTTCCTCCAGTCTTAACTCGCATTGGTTGTGTTTCTTCTTTTTTTGCTTTTAAAATTTCTATGTTTTTTTTTACTATATTTTTATCTTTGTGTTCTCCCTTAAATGATGCGCTCAAAAATATTAAATCTTTAGACAAATCATTTGTTCTATATTTAAAATTAATGCTTGATGATGGAATTGTTAACACTTTTCCCGTTCTATCTATTGCTTGGACTGACAATAATACATCTTTAAATTCTGTCCCATAGCAGCCTGAATTCATTCTAATACCTCCGCCTATACTTCCAGGAATGCAAGATAAAAATTCTAAGCCACCAACTGAATTCTCTGAAGCAAATTCTGCAACTTTTTTATCCATTGTGGAACTTCCTGCAATAATAGTCTTGTTAGGTAATAAAGAAATATTTGAAAAATTTTTTCCTAATTTAACAACAACACCATCATAACCTTTATCTTTAATTAGAATATTTGAACCTAAGCCTAATATGAAAATTTTTTCTTTTTTGCCAAAATTTTTTATAAAGTTTACTAAATCGTTTAAATTTTCTGGTTTAAAAAAAGCTTTAGCTTTTCCACCAATATTAAACCAATTTGTTTTTTTTAAATCGTAATCAAAAAATAATTTACCAATACTTTGTTCTGAAAATTTCTTTAAATTATCAATTTGCATTATAATAATTTTGGTAAGTTTCTAATCCAATTTGATATTGAGCCTGCTCCCATACCAATAACAATTTTTTTTCCATAAATATTTTGTTTTACATATTTTGCTAATTGTGATTCATTTTTAACCAAAAAAACATTTACTTTAGAATTTCTTATTATCTTTTTTGCGAAATCAAGATAGCTAAAATTTAATTTTAGTTTTTCTCCTGCAGAAAAAACAGGACAAAGAATTACATTGTTTGCTTTTTTAAATGAATAACTAAATTCTTTTTTTAAATTATTAATTCTTGATATTCTATGAGGTTGAAATACACAAATAATTTTTTCTTTTTTATAAGATTGTCTAACTCCATTTAAAAGTTGTGTTATTTCTGTTGGATGGTGAGCATAATCATCAAAAAAAATAGTTTCTTTGAAAGTAAATATTTTATTAAACCTTCTTTGGACTCCTTTAAATTCCTTAAGAGCTTGTTTAATTATTTTTGTGGATATTCCAATGGTAGAAGCAACAGCTACTGCTGCTGTTGCATTTCTAATGTTATGCAGCCCAAGTAGAGGAATTTTAATGTTTTTAATCTTATATTTTTTTTTACCTGGCAAACTTATTTCAATATTAAATTTAGAATATTCTTTTAATTGTAAAATATTTTTTATGCAAAATTGAGAATTTTTGTTAATTCCATAAGTATGAAAATTTTTTATTTTTATTTTTTTAATTATTTCTCTATTATTTTTATCGTCCAAACAAATAAAAGATTTTCCAAATGATGGTGTTTTTTCTACAAATTTAATAAATAATTCCTTTAAACTATTCATAGATTTATAATAATCCATATGCTCCTGATCAATATTGGTTATTATTGAATATGTGGGTGACACCTTAATAAAGCTGCCATCTGATTCATCCGACTCTAAAATGCACCAATCACTTTTTCCAAGTTTAGCAGAATTATTAAAAGAATTTAAAACCCCACCATTAATAATAGTGGGGTCTAATCTAGTTTTAGAAAAAATGGCTGATACGAGTGATGTGGTAGTTGTCTTGCCATGAGATCCGGCGACCACAATATTTCTTTTTAACAAAGAAACTACGTGAGCAAGCATCTCACCTCTTTTATAAATTGGAATTTTTTTTTTTTTAGCTATTAATATTTCTGGATTAGATTTTTTAATTGCTGATGAGATTACTAAAATAGTTGAATTGTTAATATTTTTTTTATTGTGGTTTATATAAACTTTAATTTTATTTTTTTTTAATCTTTCAATATTTTTGTTCAAAAAAATATCACTTCCCTGAACTTTAAAACCTAAACCTTTCATAATAAGAGCAAGGCCGCTCATGCCTATGCCTCCTATGCCTACGAAATGTATTATCTCAGTTTTTGCTAACTCAATTTTCATTTATAGAACTTATTATTTTTTCATTTATATTATTCCAGGTATTTTGGTAACTAATTTTTTCTAAATTTTTTTTTTTGTTTAGATAATCTTCTTTATTTTCAATAATATTTATTAAAAGTGTAGTTAATTTATTTTGGTCAAATTCTTTTTCTTCAAAAATCCAACAGCAATCTTTTTTTTGGTAATTTATAGCATTTTCTAACTGATGATTATCTGTGGCAAATCTATATGGGATTGCTATAAAAGGTACTCTAAAAAAAGTTAGCTCTGATAAAGTGGAGGCCCCTGCTCGTGTTATTGCTAAATTTGCCTCTTTTAAATATTCAAAAATATTTTCCTCGAAATTAAATAGCTTAATTGCAATATTGTTTTCACTATAAAAAAATTTTAAATCACTCAAATCTAAAGAACTAGCCTGGTGATAAACCATTAATTTATACTTTTTTGATAAATCAAGAATAGATTTTTTTATTTTTTGATCAAAAAGTTTTGCTCCTTGACTGCCCCCAATGATTAAAAGATTTATTTTATTGTTAATTTCTTCTTTGGTATAATTATTTAAATTATATATCTCTTTTCTAAGCAAAGTATCAATGATTACTATTTTACTTTTTTCTTTTTCTGAGAAATTAATAATCTCTTTTGAATAACAAAATATCTTTTTACTAAATTTTGCTAAAAATTTGTTTGCTCTACCTATAACCATATTTGGTTCAAAAAGATAAATTGTAATATTTAACATCTTTGCTGCTATACAAACTGGAACTGACATATAGCCACCGGTTCCTATTAAGATGTTTATATTTTTTTTTTTTAAAAAAAAAATTGATTTTATAATTGAGATAATCAACATTATTAAAGTAAAAGGCAGTTGTATAATATTAAATGATAAACGTGGGGATGAGATAATTTCAAAATCATATTTTTTTTCATTAATAAATTTGCTACCTCTTTTATCTAAAGTTAAAAATACTTCATAATTTTCTTTTAGGTGGTCATAAAATGTAATTGCTGGGATAACGTGCCCACCTGAACCTCCGCTACTAATTAAAATTTTTTTTTTCATTTAAAAAACAATTCTTCTTTTAGTTAAATTTAAAATAATACCCGATATAATAGAAGTGCCTATAATAGAAGAGCCTCCATAACTTATAAAAGGTAATGTCATTCCAGTTGTTGGAAATAACCTAATGTTTACACCTATATGAATAAGCGCTTGTAAAAGTATAATTGAAATTGAACCCACAAGAATTAGTTTTATTTGGTTGTTATTTTCAGAATATAATTTTTTAAATACTTGATAAACAAAAAACAAAAAAATCATCATTAATATTATTATAAACAAAACTCCAAATTCTTCTGAAATCACTGAAACTATATAGTCAGTATGGGCTTCAGGAACTCGATTCTTTAATGTGCCTTCACCTATTCCTTTTCCAAAAAATCCACCACTAATGATAGCTTCAGATGCTTTTTCAGATTGATAATTATTTCCTGAACTAGGATCAAAAAAAGATTTTAATCTAATAATAATATATCCAAACTTATTTGGAAAAATATAAATTAAAAAAATTAAAGAAAGTATTACTAATCCAAAAAATATAAAAAATATTATTAAATTTATTCCTGATACAAAAATTAAGCTTAACCACATAAGAAAAGTTAACAAACTTTGTCCAATATCTGGCTGTGTAACTAAAAGTAATATAACCGGTATTATTATCAAAAAGCTTAAAAAGTATTTATAATAAATTCCCTTGCTATTTTCATGACTCAATACTTTTGAAAGGACAATAATTAAAAAAGGTTTTAAAAGTTCTACTGGTTGAAACCTTGGTAAAAAGGGCAGATCCAACCATCTTTTTGATCCTTTTACTTCAACTCCTAAAAAAGGAACTAAGATTAATAAAATTAAAAAAAAAATAAATAAAAATTTAGAAACTTTAATTAAATCATTTTGACTTAAAGATGAAAAATAAATTATAAAAAAAACTCCCATCAATATAAATAACAGATGCTTTAAAAAAAAGTGGTAACTGTTTGTATTTAAGTTATCTGATGCAATTAAAGATGTGGAAGCAAGAGAAAAAAATAAACCCAAACCAAATAGTATTACTATTATAACAAATACAGTTTTATTAATGTTTTTCCACCAATTATAATAATATTTAGAAATTAAATTATTTGATAGCATTAAATACTTTTTAAAAATTATACTTTTTCATTAATAAATTAAAATATTTTCCTCGTTCCTCAAAATTTTTAAAATTATCAAAAGAAGCTGCTGCGGGACTGAACAAAATAGTTGTATTTAAATTGTTATTTCTAACATCAATCATTGCTTGCTTAACTGCAATATTTAAATTTTTATAACAACAATATGATAATTTATTATTAAATTGATTAATAAAAAAATTTCTTTTTTTTCCATAAATGTAAGCTTTAATATTACGGCATTGTTTTTTTTGCAATATGAACTTGTCTCCTTTTTTTGACATACCTCCTACTATCCATAACACTCTTTTTAACGACTTGAGAATATTAATTGATGATGCAAAACTTGTAGATTTTGAATCGTTTATAATAGTAATTTTATTATTTTTATAAATTATTTCTTGTCTATACTTTAAACCTTTAAATTTATTAACTGCTTTAAAAATTTTTTTATTTTTTAAATTTAATTTTTTTCCTATAGAAAAAATAAAAGATAGATTTTCTTGATTGCCTTGAGTTAAAAAATGTGGGTTTTTAATTTTTCGTTTAAAATGATTATCTAATTTCAAATTTACATTAATAATTTTTGAAAAAATTCTTCTCTCTCTTATTTTGTGTTTTAAATATTTATCTTTAGTATTCATATAAGCAAAATCATTTTTTGATTGATTTTGCACTAGTTTAAATTTTGCATTAACATAATTTTTAATTGAATTATGTCTTTCTAAATGATCTGGAGAAATATTTAAAATAATAGCATAATTTGTTTTAAATAATTTACTGTAATCTATTTGATAAGAAGAAGCTTCTATAACAAATATAGTTTTTTTAGATATTTTTTTCTCTAATAAAATTGGATTACCTATATTTCCGCACAACCTAGAGTCTTTTTTGTGTTCTTTTAGTATTAAACTTAAGAGTTTTGCTGTTGTTGACTTTCCATTGGTACCTGTAATTGTAATAATTTTATTTTTTGAATAGTGACTATAAAATATATCAAGATCTGTCACAATTTTTTTTGTATTTTTTTTAAGATAATTTTTTAAAGAACAATTATTAATATTTATTCCAGGACTAATAACAATATAATCAAATTTGCTTTTTAATAAATCAGTTTTTTTTAAAAAAAAAAATTTTAAACGTTTTTTTCTAAATATTTTCTTATTATCATCATATAAGAATATTTGATTATTTTTTTTTAAAAAATTAAAACTAGAAAAGCCAGTTTTCCCCATGCCATAAATTAATATTTTTTTTTTGTAAAAAACCTTGTTTGAAAGATTCATTATCTTAATTTTAAAGTAGCAAGACCAATCATTGCTAAAATTATTGATATAATCCAAAATCTAATAACAACAGTTGACTCAGGCCAGCCTTTTTTTTCAAAATGATGATGAATAGGAGCCATTTTAAAAATTCTTTTTCCAGTTAATTTAAAAGATAAAACTTGAACAATTACAGATACCGCCTCTAATACAAATAAACCCCCTGTAATAGCTAAAACTATTTCATGCTTTGTAATAATACTCACTGCTCCTAAAGATCCTCCTAATGCCAGTGAACCTGTATCACCCATAAATATTTTAGCTGGTGGCGCATTAAACCACAAAAATCCAAGACATGCTCCAATGATTGATCCTAAAAAAACAGCTATTTCACCAACTCCTTCAATATAGGGAATTTGAAGATATTCTGAAAAAACAATATTGCCTGTAACATAACTTATAAAAGCAAAGCACGATGCTACGAGAATCACTGGAACTGTAGCTAAACCATCCAATCCATCAGTTAAATTAACTGCATTGGAAGATCCAACAATTATAAAAGCCGCAAAAGGAATAAAAAACCAACCAAGATTTATGAATAAATTTTTAAAAAATGGAAAATATAAATATTCTAAATCAGAATGGTCCGAAAAATTAATTAGTATAAGAGTGCCTAAAACAGCGATTATAACCTGAATTGTTATTTTAAATTTAAATGAAACTCCAGATGAGTCATTTAATTTAATTTTCTTGTAATCATCATATGCTCCTAATAATCCAAAGCCAGCAACAACAAATATTAGTGTCCATATATATGGACTAGATAAATTTCCCCATAATAAAGTTCCCGAAAATAAACCCAAAAGAATAAGAACACCTCCCATTGTAGGTGTTCCAATTTTTTTTACTATATGATCATTAGGTCCATCTTCTCTAATTGGGTTGGTGATTTTTTTTGTTGAAAAAAAATTTATGAAAGGTGTCCCTACTAAAAATACCACAATCATAGATGTAAACATTGCTAAACCTGTTCTTACAGTTAAATATTTAAAAACATTTAAGAAAGAAAAAATGTCTACATAATTTAATAGAAGCTTATAAAGCATTAAAATTTCCTTTTTTTAAATTACTCGATAGCTCATGAAGTCCGGTTGAGTTTGAACCCTTAATCATCAAATAATCATTATTATTAATGTTGTTTTTAATCAAACTAATAATTTGATTTTTATCTCTTAAAATCAAACCTTTTTTCTTAAATGTAATTTTTTTAAAAGTATGTTTAATGTTTTTTCCATCATAAATATGGACATTATCTATTTTTGATGAATTTATAACATTGGCAAGTTTTTCATGTAATTTTTTTGAGTGTTTGCCCAATTCTAACATGTCTCCAAGTATTATATTTTTTTTTCTTTTACCTTTTTCAATTAAATCAAAATTTTTTACAGCAGAATAAACTGACAAAGGATTTGCATTATAACTTTCATCAATAAATTTAATAATTTTTCTTTTTATTTTAATTTTTGAAATATCACCTCTTCCTTCAGGATTTTTAAAATTATAAAAAATATTACTACCTAATTTACTTGTATCTTTGAAAATTGAAAATACAGTTATAGCCGCAAGTATATTTTTTAAATTACTTTCAAAAATTGAATTAATGAAAAAAAATTTTTCATTTTTATCAATTCTTACTAAAATTTTAAATTTATTTTTTAATTTATAAATTTTCTTAATATATACATTTGCATTTTTTTTATTTAAACTAAATGAGTAAGTTTTTAAGTTTCTTTTTAAAGCTAGTTCTTTGTGTTTTAAAAAAAAATTATCATCCGCATTTAAAACCATTGAACCTTTCTCTCTGATATTATTGATTATTTCAGATTTAGCTTGTGCTATTTGATTTAAATTATTAAAATTTTTTGCATGTGCATATGAAATATTTGTTATAACGCCTACATTTGGCTTAATAAGTTTGCTTAATGAATCTATTTCTCCTTTTTTATCCATGCCTATTTCAAAAATTCCAAAATCATCGTTTTTATTAATATTGAACAAACTTAATGGTACTCCATATTTGTTATTATAAGATTTTGGAGAATAAGAAACTTTACTAATTTTTTTAAAAATATTTACTAAAAGTTCTTTTAATGTAGTTTTTCCACAACTTCCAGTAATTGCGATAATATTTGAAAATGAATTAAGTCTTATTTTTTCAGAAATATTAGTTAAAGATTTTAAACTATCTTTAACTAATAATTGTTTTGATAAATTTATAGATTTATTAACTTTATTAACAACAACAAAAGACGCACCTCTATTTAAAGATTCTTTTATAAAAGCATTTCCATTATTTTTTTTTCCTTTAATAGCAAAAAAAATATCATTCTTTTTAAGATCCTTAGAATTTATTGATGCCTTATTTATTTTGGAATTTAAGGGTATTCTTTTATTGGTTTCTTCTATTACAATATTTGTTTTCCAATTTTGAGATAAATTTTTGTTTTTCTTTTTAATATATTTTAAAATAATTTTTTTGTCTGAAAATTTTTTTATAAAAAAACCGTAATCTTGATTTTCCTCATGACCTTTTCCAGCTACTAATAAAATTTCTCCAGAATTTAAATTTGAAATTGCATTAGATATTGCTCTTTCTCTTCTTGAATTTTCAAATAATTTTCTATTATTAATAAATTTTTTTATTTTTAATCTTATTTTTTTTGGATTTTCAAACCTAGGATTATCATCTGTCAAATATATCTTGTCACAATATTTATTTGCTATCTTGCCCATTTGTGATCTTTTGGATTTATCTCTATCTCCACCGCAACCAAAAACAATTGAAATTTTTTTGTTAAAAAATTGTTCTTTTAAATTTTTTAAACATTTTTCAAGTGCATCTGGTGTATGAGCGTAATCAAGAATCACTTTAGAATTATTTTTTAAATATCCTATTTTTTCAAACCTACCGCTGACATGCTTAATTTTATTCAACGATTTAACAATTTTTTTAAATTTTATATTGCTTTTTTCTGCCAATATCATTGCCATTAAAATATTTTTAATCTGAATTTTACCTACTAAATTAACTTCAGTATCATAAGTTTTATTTTTATATTTTATCTGAAATAATTGTTTATCATCTTTATAATTATGTTTTAATAATTCTAAATTACTTTTCTTAGAGCCGATTGTAAAAATTTTATGTTTCTTTTTTTTTGAAATATTTTTTATTATATTATATTCAGGAATATCAATATCAGTTACTACATTAGAATTTTTTTTAAGTAAATTTCTAAATAATAAAAGTTTTGAATCTAAATAGTTTTTAAATGATTTATGATAGTCAAGATGGTCATGAGATAAATTTGTAAAAACACCTGTTTTAAAATCTATTCCGTCTAATCTATTTTGCTTTAAACCATGACTTGATGCTTCTAAAATAACATTGTTAATATTCATTTGTTTTATTTTTTGTAAAAAATTATTTAATGAAATTGGATCTAAAGTTGTATTATTAATTTTTATTTTTCTTTTATGTGTTCTAACACCAAGTGTTCCAATTGATGCTACTTTTTTATTATTAAGCTTTAAAATTTGAGAATAAAAATCTACAATTGAAGATTTTCCATTAGTTCCGGTAACTGCAATTAAATTGTTAGGTTTGTTTTTATACAATTTAGAAGCTACTTCTGCTAATACTTTTCTAGAATTTTTTGCCCTTATATATAAAACTTGATTTTTTAATCCTTGAAATCTTAAACTGGAAACAACTGTTTTTGCTCCATTTTTAATTGCCTTTTTAATAAATTTGTTACCATTAATTTTTGTTCCTTTAATTGCAAAAAAAATATTATTTTTTTTTACTTCTAAACTGTTAAAACTTAGGCCAGAAAAGTAATGGCTTTTGTTTTTGGGATTTATATTTTTAAAATAGTTACCAACTAACATTAGTGTTAATTAACTTCTATATATTTTGTGGCTAAAATTGGCCCAATTTTCTCTATGATTTTACCTGCAATTTCTACTGTGGTCCAACCTGCTGTATTTCTATTATTACCTTTGTAAGGTTGTCTACCATCTCTATAGTAATAGATATATTCTTTTGACGCTTTAGGCTCGTCTAGTAAAACTAATAGAACAAATTTCGGACTAGATGTCGGAAAAATTGAAACAAAAGTATTAATTTTATCTTTTGTATAAACTCCATTTTTGCTTATATATGCAGTACCAGTTTTTCCTCCAACCTCAAAACCAGGCACATTTGCAAATTCAGCTGTTCCTTCTTTAGTCGAGACTACTTTTCGTAAAATGGGATTTATTTCTTTACTAACTTTTGATTTTAGTATTTTTTTTTTTTCACCAATTGTATTAAAATCTTTTTTAATTAATGTTGGCTTTATATCATAACCACCATTAGTTATTATTGAATATGCTTTGGCCAATTGTAGTGGAGTTGTTGTTATACCGTGCCCAAATGAAGATGTCGCAAGTTTACATTTTCCCCATTTAAAATTAATTGGTTTTCCAACCTCTTCTATATCAAATTTTATTTTATCTAAAATTCCAATTTTTTTTAAAAATGATTTATATTTTTCAATTCCTAATTTTTGAACTATTCTAATTGTTCCTATATTTGAAGATCTTATTAATATTTCTTCAGCAGTTAAGTCTGAAGGCATTTTTTTATCATATTCTGCAATTGGATTTCCTGCACAATAAAGTTTTTTTTCCAAATCATTAAATTTAGTTTCTGTTTCAATTATTTCTTCATCCAATGCAGCAGCTAAAGTAAAAGTTTTGAAGGTAGAACCAAGTTCATAAACACCTTTTGTTGCTCTGTTTATATATTTTACTTCTTTTAATTCTTCTCGTTTATTAAGATCAAAATCTGGTAATGAAACCATTGATAAAATATTTCCATTATTAACATCCATTAAAATTGATGCACTTCCAATATTTTTAAAAATTTCTTTTGATTTAATAAGTTCTTCCCTAATTAAAAATTGAATATCTGCATCAACAGTTAATTTTAATGGCTTATTTCTTTTTTTTAATTCAAAATCAAAAAATTTTTCAATACCTGATACTCCGCTATTTTCATCATCTATCTGTCCAATAATATGACTAAATAAATTTTGTTGTGGATATATTCTTGTTATTTTTTCCTCAAATCTAATTGATTTATCACCTAGAAGACGGAGTCTTTCGATTTGATTTTGGCTAAGCTTTTTCTCTAAACGAAAATATTTATTTTTTTTAATTTTCTTTTTTACATTGGTAAAATCTTTATCAGGAAAGATTAGTTGTAAATTAATTAAAAGTTTTTTTTCATCTATTATTGAACTAGGATTTATTCCTACTGTTAAAGTGTTAATAGTTTTAGCTACAAAATTTCCATTGTTATCTATAATATCTGCTCTAAAATTTTTTTTGATTTCTGTAATTTTAACTTGTTTAATTTTTGAATTTAACGAACCTAAGTAAAAAAATTTTATTGAATAAATTGAACAGATAATTAATAAAATAAAAAAAATAAAAGCTATTCTATTAAATGATATATTTAAATTGGATTTATCAACTTGGTATGAAAATTCATTTTCATAATTTTCTAATATTAATTTTTCTTTATCAATTTTACTCATTAATTTTTACTTTCACAAACTCCTCGATTTTAATATTATTTTCGATAATAATAATTTTTTTTAAATTAGTTATGTCAATTTCATTGAATTCTTTTTCAAAATATTTTGATTCATATTCCAATAAATTTTGAGGTGAACTTAAATAATTAAAATCTAATAAAGTCATTTTATACTTATCTTTTAAGAATCTTAAATTTTCTTTAGAATTATAAATTTCTTTTTCAATTTTTTTAGTTGAATTTTTTGTTATAGTTGTAAAAATCACTAAAAATAAAATTGATATTAGAAGAACTAACTTTCTCATATTTTCTCAGATAAATTTTCAATTTCTAAAAGAAAATTAAATTTTTTTAATATATCTTCTTCAAAATTAGGTACATTTTGTTTTTTAATTGCAAATCTTAATTTAGCAGACCTTGATGGAGGATTCTTTTTAATTTCATTTTCTGATGGAGTTATAGGTTTTTTATTTTTTAATACTAATAAATTTTCTTTCTTATCTAAATAAGGAACATATCTTGAGCTACTTTGTTTTTCTGACAAACTTTTAAAAAAAAATTTTACAATTTTATCCTCTAGTGAGTGAAATGTTACTACCACAATAATGCCACCTGGCTTCAGTATTTTTGATGCATTTATTAAACCATAAATCAATTCACTGATTTCTTTATTTACAAAAATTCTTAGAGCTTGAAAAACTTTAGTAGCACTATGTATTCTAAAATTTTTTCTTATTTTTGAACTTTCAATTATTTTAACTAATTCTTCAGTATTTATTTTTTTATTTTTCCTTTTATTTACAATTTTATAAGCTATTCTTTTGCTGTCTCTTTCATCTCCAAAAAATTTAAATATTTTTTCTAGATCTTTTTGTTCAAGTTTATGGATTACTTCTTCGGCTGAAAAATCATTTAGTCCCATTTGCATATTAAGATCTCCAGAACTTTCAAAAGAAAGCCCTTTCTGCGGATCTTTAATTTGTGTATAAGAACACCCAAGATCAAAAATGATACTTTTTATATTTTCTTTTTTTAAATTTATTTCATTTAACTGACTAAATTTTTTGTTTTCAAAAACGAATCTATTTTTAAATTTTTCTTTAATTTTTAATGAAACTTTTTTTGACTCTTTATCCCTATCTAATGCTATAATCTTAGATTTTGGGTATTCTAATATTTTTTTTGTATAGCCTCCTTGGCCGAAAGTACAATCTATAAATGTGCCACCATACTGAGGGGAAATAATGCTAATTAACTCTTTAAGCAATACCGGATAATGTTTCTTTTTGTCCGGTAATATGGTGGCAATCATTTATTTTTACGAAGACCATTAGTTTTTTTGTCTTCTTAAAAATGCTGGAATTTCTAAATCATCTTCTTCATTTTTCTTTTCTTCATCTGTGAATGAGGAAAATCCTTGATCATTGCTTTCAGTTTCTAAATCATTATTTGAATTAAAAAGTTCAGGAGTATCATCTTCTAATTCAAAATTTTCCAATCCATTAGAATCTTTTTCTTCTTTTTGATGTTCATTCTCAAGAACTAAAGTATCAGAATTTTCTTCAATATTTTCTAATACCACTTCTTGAGTTTGAGTTGGCATTTCTTCCGTTACATTTGAAGAAATACTTTCTGAAGTTGTTTCGCTAATTACATCTTGATCAAACTTCAATGCATTTGCTCCATCTACTGCATTATTTGCCATTGCGCCCTTAAAATTGAAAGCTGGCGAAGATGTACTAATTTGTGAAAAATCAGAATATCCTGGATTTCTATTTTGAATCCTATGAACCATGTTAATGACTGATTTGGATTCAGGTTGTTGACCATCTAATGCTGTTGCTACAATTGAAACTCTCATTCTTCCATCAAGTGACGGATCTGTGATAGCTCCTATAATCAACTCAGCTTCTTGATCAACTTCTGCTCTAACTTTATTTACTGCTTCATCAACTTCAAATAATTTTAGATCTTTGCCTCCAGTAATATTAACAAGCAAACCTTTTGCGCCTTTAAGAGTATAGTCATCAATTAAAGGATTGCTTAGTGCTGTCTCTGCTGCCTTAATAGCTCTATCTTCTCCTTCTGCTTCACCTGTTCCCATCATAGCTTTGCCCATTGAACTCATTACAGTTTCAACATCAGCAAAATCTAGATTGATTAAACCTGGTCTAACCATTAAATCGGTAATGCTTTGTACACCATGCATCAAAACATTATTTGATAACTCAAAAGACTCTTCAAATGTCGTTTGTTCATTTGCTATTTTAAATAAATTTTGATTAGGTATTACTATTATTGTGTCTACATGCTTTCTAAGTTCTTCTAGACCTTGTTGAGCTCTTCTACTTCTTGAAGGACCTTCATACAAAAAAGGTAAAGTAACAACGCCAACTGTTAAAATGTTTAACTCTTTTGCTGCTCTAGCTATCACATGTGCAGAACCTGTTCCAGTTCCTCCGCCCATTCCAGCTGCAATAAAAACCATATTAGCTCCTTGCAAACAATTTACAATTTCATTTAATGACTCATCTGCTGCGGCTTGACCTATATCTATTTTCGCACCTGCTCCCAAGCCTTTTGTTAAGTTCATGCCAATTTGAATTTTTGTAGTTGCTTTACTTAATTTTAAATCTTGAGCATCTGTATTTACCGCTATAAATTCTACTCCTTGTAAGCCAGCGTTAATCATTTCGTTAATTGCATTTCCTCCCGCTCCTCCAACTCCAAGAACTAATATTCTAGGCTTTAATTCTTTTATTTCTGGTGCTTTAAAGTTAATTGTCATTTTCCCTCCATCTTTGTTTATTTAAGTTGATGCTCCCATTTAAGGCTAGATCTATGAATGTTAGATTTTTTTCTAGATTGTAACCTAAATTTTTCAAATAATGTTGGTTCCCAGATCTGAAAAGTTTTACCCTGACCAACAAATAACATGCTATTTCTAATTTTTGCATGTTTTAATAATTTTGTTGTTAAAGAAATTCTTCCTTCGCTATCGAACTGTAAATTAATACTTTCAGACAATATTGATGTTGCAAAATAATCCTTTTTTTCCTCGAAAGGATTTAAAGCATCGATTGCATTTGAAATTTTTTCTATTCTATCCTGTGGCCAAGCTTCTATTGATTGATTATTAAATGAAGGATAACAAACTACACCATTGTAGCCTAGATTTGAAAGGTGTGATCTAAAACTAGCAGGCACCGACACCCTTCCTTTTTTGTCCAATTTGTTTTCGTAAGTCGATAAAAACATAATTCATAAATTCCTATACGATCCCATATTTGGGAATATATGGGATATTATGGGTTTTCAACCTATACGTCAATCTCTAATTTTCAGTGATTTAAAGGCAATATTCGTCACAAATTAAACATTATAAAATCTATTAAATTTCTTAACAGACCAACCCTTAAAAGAAAAAAGAGAACAGAAATGATTCAGCTATGAATCAAAACAAGAACATTAAAAATTATAAAATTGCTTCTGTGAATAAGTTTGCCAGATAAAATGTAAGCCGGGTTCTGTCTTTTAAACTTATCATTTATCTAGGCTTAAGATCGCTCCTAAGCTCAAGCAACTAACCCTGATGACTAGCCAAAGACTGCTTTTAGTTTAAAAACAAACAATGTCATCTCTACTTAGTTTTGCTCTCGGTGGGGTTTTCCATGCGCTCATTGTTACCAATAGAGCCGGTGTGCTCTTACCACACCTTTTCACCCTTGCCTTGATAAGGCGGTATATTTTCTGTGGCACTATCCCTAGGGTCACCCCCGCCAGGCATTACCTGGCACCGTGTCTTTGTAGAGCCCGGACTTTCCTCTTTATTATATCATAACAAAGCGACAAGTCTTTTATCTGGCAAGTTCAAACTAATACTATTTTTTGATTTATCAAGTAGTAAATTAATTAATAAAATTGCTAATTTTTTGAGCAATAACTAAATTTTCTTTATCTATTTTGCCGTTAATTATTTCAGGTCTAAACCTTCTTTGAAATGCTTTAATTAATTGAATTTTCTTTTTTAAATTTAATTTTTTAGTTAAATACCCAATCTTTTTAAGATTATTAAAAAATTTTATTTTTTCTAATTTATTTATTGGTAGTTTTCTTAACTTAATTAACCTGTTTTTTTGTATATCATGCCAAATACTAACTTTATTTTTTGCCAATAATTTCCATGGAAACTTTTCTCCTGGGTCTTTTTTTCTATCAAATGCAATATCAGAATGCCCTAAAATGTTTTTCTTTTTAATGTAAAATTTTTTTTTTAAATACTTTAAAAGCATGATCAAGCTTTTAATTTGAGACTTGGTAAAATTTTGATACCCAAATTGATGTCCTTTGTTTGATATTTCTATGCCTATTGAATTTTGATTCAATGATTTTTTTTCATTCCAACTAGATTTGCCTGCATGCCAAGCTATATATGATTCTGGTACCATAAGAATAATTTTACCATTTCTACTTATAAAATAATGAGCACTAACCTCAGATTGTATTTTAGTTAGTCTACTAATTGCCATATTTTCACTTTTCATTCCCGTGTAGTGTAAAACTATATATTTAACTTGCTTTTTTTTTCTTTTTTTGAGATCAAAATTTGGTGAGTAATTTATCGTTGTTTTTATTGTCATAATTTCGCTTTCTTCACAAAATAAGTAATGTACAGTAGATTATAATATTATATATAATCGTAAAAAAATGAAGAAGATTACATTGCTAATAACTGTTTTTTTCGTACTTGCTTTAAGCAATGCAACTGCAGGTTCTGATGGCGAAAACACTTTATCTCAAAACAAAAATGGAGAAGTTAAAGATTGTTTTGAAGGTGTTAACAGAGCGTTTTTTGCTTTTAACAAAGGACTTGATAATGTTTTAGTTGAGCCTCTAGCAAAAGGCTATAGATATCTACCTTCACCAATAAGAGCAGGTACAAGTAATTTTTTAAGTAACCTTTCATTACTAGTTACTGTTCCTAACAATATTTTGCAGGGAGATATTAGGCTTGCAGGAAAAAATACTGCAAGATTTGCTGTTAACTCAACAGTTGGAATTTTAGGATTATTTGATCCAGCAACAAAAATTGGATTAAATGATTATGAAAAAGAAGATTACGGACAAACTTTAGCAACTTGGGGCATGAGTGAAGGATGTTATCTGGTATTACCAGTTTTAGGTCCATCAACTGCAAGGGACACTCTTGGTTCTTTAGCTACCTTCATCGGTGGTGATGCATGGTATAACGTCACTGTTAGAAATGATACTCACTATGTTTCAGACTTTGACTATTATGCATCAAGAGGAACTTCGGGGGTAGATTTCAGGGCAAAAAATATGGAGTCTATAGATAACATAGAAAAAAACTCAATGGATTTTTATGCTTCAGTTAAAAGTTTATATCTACAAGATAGACGTCAAAAAATAGCAAATTCGAATACTATTATCGATACTATGGATGATAGTGACTGGGAAGAAATAGAAACTCAGTAAAAAATCTTTAAATATGTTTTTATTAAGAAAATATTTAATAAATTTTTTCTTAATTTTTTTTTTATCATTGTCATTTACTAATAACTCTTTTTCTATAGAGCCTAATGAATTTGTTCAAAATACTGTAAATGAAGCTTCAAAAGCTCTAAGTGGTAATTTTACAAAAGAAGAAAAAATAGAAAAACTTAAAATAATTGCCAAAAAAACTGTCGATATAAGAGGTATAGGTTTGTATACACTTGGATCACATAGAAAAAACATAACTGATAGCCAAAAAAAAGAATATATAAATTTATTTGAAGAGTATTTTTTAAAGACTTTTTCAGATAGATTGGCCGAATACACAGACCCTAAAGTTAAAGTTGTGTCACACAAAAAACTTAACGAAAAATATACCATTGTTTCTAGCATTTTAATTGCAACAGAAAAACGACCTGAAGTTAAAATTGATTGGAGAGTTTATAAAAAAAATCCAGAAAAACTTTTAATTAGAGATTTAATCATTGAAGGTTTAAGTTTAGCGAGAACTCAAAAAGAAGAATTTAATTCTATTATTCAAAGCAATGATGGCGATATCAATAAACTTTTTGAAAGTTTAAGAAATTTTATAAGTAAATAATAATTGGTGGGCCCGCCAGGACTCGAACCTGGGACCAATACATTATGAGTGTACTGCTCTAACCAACTGAGCTACAGGCCCTTTAGAGATCCACAACTTTCTATAACAATTAATAGTTATATTCCACTAATTATTTTAATAATTTTAGCTTTGCATACACTTTCTCACTATGACCTATAACTGTCAAGATTTCGAGATAGTTGTAAAAAATTATTCTTATTATTATATAACTTAAACTAATATAATGATTAAATAGTATAAAATGTTAAACACTTTTAAAATTTTTTTTTCTATTATTACTACTTATAAAAAAGACTTATTCAAAATAATTTTTTTTGAACTATACTTTTTGATTAGACACTTTAGTACAAATAGTAAAATTATTTATTCAGCAATTTCTGGTAATCAAAAAAATAATAAAGCTTCAACCAGTACTATTCCATGTCCACTATATTACGCACTAATTATAGCCAATTTTATTAATAAGAACAAAATTACATCAGTTTTAGATTTGGGTTCAGGGTATGGAAGATTAACTAATTTTTTAAGCCATCATACAAATTCAAAAATTTATGGATACGAATTTGATAAAGAAATTTATAAAAAATCTGTCGAAATTAAAAAAAAAAATGTAATTTTAAAAAATAAAGATATTTTAAAAATAAATAAAGAAATCTATAATATTCAATGCTTTATTTTTAGCGATCCATTAAAACGTGCAGTAGACTTAAAAAAAGTAGTAAAAAAAATAAAAAAAATAAAAAAACAAAAAGAATATTTTTTAATACTTGTAAATATTTATGGTGGTAAAAACAAAATTTTTACAAAAAAACAATTAGTCAAAAAACATATTTCAAGTAAAAAAAAAGGAATAAAAATTTATTACGAAAATTAATTTTTTTTAAAAATATTTGTTTTCACATTAGATGCGTATAGTAATGATAAATTAATCCAAAATAGAGTAGAATAATAATCATTGAAAAATGAGCCACTAGGCAAAATTGGAATAAAAAATATTGATAAATAAATTATTGAACCTAGCTGTATATTATTATTTCTAACACTAATTTTTCTTAAGATTTTAAAAATTAATATAAAAAATATTACAAGTAATATTGTTGTACCAACAATTCCATGTTCTGATAAAAATTCAAAGTATATTTGGTGAGGATGACTGTTACACACATAATCTGGATTCCAATCTTCTACTTTTTCTGGACACGTTATAATTCGGTAATTCTTATTTCCTACACCAAAATATGGATATTTTTTAAAAACATTATATGCTGAAGAATATAATTGAAAATATTTAAAACCTATTGATCTATGAAAATTGTCATTTGGTAAAGAATCTGTGTCAAAATTTGAATCTTTAAATAATTTAATATAATTATTTACCGATTCAATTTTCCAAAATAACTGCTTGCCAAATCTTAATTTGATAAATTCTGAATTTGAATAAATTAAGCCAAATATAAAAGTTGCACCAACTATTAAAATGATTTTCTCTTTAAATATAAAATTTTTACATAATAAAAAAAACAATAAAAATGCCAGAATTGCTTTTAATGCATTAGATCTTTCACCTGTAGCTATAATCGAAACTAATATAAAAATAGATATAATTAAGAAAAGATAATTATTTTTTCTCGATTTATTATTATAAGTATTTAATAAAAAACCTATTATTAATAAATAAAAGCAAAAAATATAACCTCCAACTTTCTGTTCATTTTTAAAAAAACTTTCTATTCTGTGATGATCTCCTCCATATCCTAATATATTTTTTCCAGTGATGCTTTCTAGATAAACGTCTAAAACTACAAAAAAAATAAACACAAACCAAATTAATAAAATTTTATTAAATTTTTGATAGTTTTGAAAAAAATAGTTAAATGCTGAAAAAAATAATATAAACCTTACAAAACCTAGATTTCTGGTTGCTCCACTATTAAAATCTAATGAAATTAGAGAATTAAAAATAAGATAAACATAAATAACAATTAATAGTTTAACGTTGGTATCTTTTAACCATTGCCATTCTTTATAATAAAAAGAATATATTAAAAAAGATATTGCTATCAATAATACATTAATAGCTGAAACTGCTGAACCAACTAACAAAGATAATGGAATTATTGAAAATAAGAAAAAAAAATACCTATTAATAATATCCTGTTTCATTTAAGTAAAATAATTACACATATTGTGAGATTATTTCAATTTATTAAATAAAATAATAAATAAATTAATGAAATTTAACTTTCAAGAAAACTTTTCAATTGTTTTGATCTGCTTGGATGTTTTAGTTTCCTTAAAGCTTTTGCCTCAATTTGTCTGATACGTTCTCTTGTCACTGAAAATTGTAAGCCTACTTCTTCTAAAGTGTGATCAGTATTCATTCCTACTCCAAAACGCATCCTTAAAACTCTTTCTTCTCTAGGAGTTAAAGTTGACAAAATTTTTGTAGTTGCTTCACTTAAGTTTGATTTAATTGCCTGTTCTAGTGGAGCCAAAGCTTTTGTATCTTCAATAAAGTCACCTAAACTACTATCTTCTTCATCGCCAACTGGTTTTTCAAGTGACACTGGTTCTTTAGAAATTTTTAATACTTTTCTTACTTTTTCTAATGGCATTCGCAATTTTTTTGCCAATTCTTCTGGTGTAGCTTCTCTTCCAAATTCACTTAGAATTAATCTTTGTGTTCTAACTATTTTATTTATTGTTTCAATCATATGAACTGGAATTCTTATTGTTCTTGCCTGGTCTGCTATTGATCTAGTAATTGCTTGTCTTATCCACCAAGTTGCATATGTTGAAAATTTGTAACCTCTTCTATACTCAAACTTATCAACTGCTTTCATTAGTCCAATATTTCCCTCTTGTATTAAGTCCAAAAATTGAAGACCTCTATTTGTATATTTTTTTGCAATTGAAATAACCAATCTTAAATTAGCTTCGACCATCTCTTTTTTTGCAATTCTTGACTCTTTCTCACCTTTCTGCACTCTGCTTACAAGTTTTTTGTAATCAGTTACAGAAATTCCAAGTTTTTTGCTTATCTCAATTAATCTTTCTCTAATATCTTTAAATTTATCTTTATTTTTTTGAAAAAATTGTTTCCAAGTTGCATTGGTATCTAAAAAGCTTTTTAAATTTGGATTTATCTCATTGCCAACATAGAATTTTATAAACTCGTTTCTATTAATATTATTATCTATTGCTAGCCTTAATAAATTTCCTTCCAAAGATATTATTTTTCTATTTTCAATATAATGTTTTTGAACTAACTCTTCCAATATAGAAGGTGACAATTGTAAAGATTTGATATTTTCTAATATATTCGAAACTAATTTTTGATAACTTTTTTCTTTTGTAGGAGAAAAAATTTTTGCATTTAATGAAGTTTCTAATTTATCTTTTTGATATTTTATGAGTTTGTTATATTCTTTAGTTAAGTTTGATATAGTGGACAAAACTTTAGGTTTAATTTCTGTCTCCATGGCTGCAAGTGTAGGATTAAATTCGTCATCAGAATCTTCACTATTATTTTCTGTAACTTCTTCCTCGCCGTCTTTTAAATTTGTTGGGTTGCTTTTGTTTTTTGTGGCTTGCGTAACATTTTCATCCTCCATGTAATTTGTATCTATATCAATAATTTCTCTTACTAAAATTTCATCTTTTTGTAATTTCTTGTCCCATTCAAAAAATTGTTGAGCAGTAATAGGGCTTTGGGAAAGTGCATTAAGCATTACATCTTTTCCTGCCTCAATTCTTTTTGCAATTGCAATCTCCCCTTCTCTTGACAAGAGCTCTACTCCACCCATTTCTCTTAAATACATTCTTATTGGATCGTCACTTTTTTCGATTGTTTTGCCTTCTTCTTTAGTGGAGCTATCTTTTTTTCTTAATACTTTAAAATCTGATTTTTTTTCAACAAGAGTTATTTTTTCATTTAATATATGAACGAAAGCTTGTTCTAAATTTGTGTTGTTTAAGTTTCTTTTTCCTAAAGACTTATTTAGTTCTTCATGTGTAATGAAACCTCTATGAGTACCTCTACCCATAAGTCTAGCAAATGATTTTGTAATTATTCTTTCCACAATAATAAAGCCCGGAAGATGTATATAATATCAATTTTAAAAAAAGCTATAAGTAATTTAATCAAATTTAGTTGATATTTTGCAATTTTTTTAATTCTTTTAATTCCTTAATTTCATTAAACGTTTTTTCGCTCATATCTTTTTCAAATTTCGATTCTAACTCCTCTATTCTAAGTTCAAGTTCATAATTTTTTAAATCTCTTATAATTTCTTCTAATAATTCGATAATTTTTTGGTGATCATTTTGATGATTTTGTAAAATGTATTTAATTGAGGCAAATTTAAATATTCTATTAATTAATTGCTTATCTATTGAAAGATCTTCTTTTTTAAATTTAACACCACTTTTCAATTTTGATAAAATTGTATCAAAAACCAATTTATTTTCATTGCTAAATAATTTTAAATTTTCTATTAAATAAATATTCTCTTGAAAAATTTCTAAGTTATTTAAAATTAAATATAATAAAGAAAATTCTTTTATTTCTATCTGACTTAGAGATTTGCTTTCATTAAAATACTTTTGTGTTGATTTTAATGACTTAACTTTTTTATTATAAATATATTTTTTAGTTTTATTTATATTTGGAGTGAGCGAGTTAATTCTTTCCAAAAAATATTCTAGAATATATTTTTTTATGAACTCATCTTTAATTGTGCTCACTATTGATTTTAGTTTTTTTTCAAATATTGCCAAAGATGAAGGGTCATTTATAGTCTCATTTTTATAGTGATTAAATATAAAATTATGAATAGAAATTTTTTTATCTTTTGTAAATTCTATAAAAAAATCTTTTCCATTTTTATTTACAAAACTATCTGGATCTTCTTTATTTGGTAAAAATAAAAATGAAATTTGTTTTTCGGGCTTTAATTCTTTTATTAAATTTTCTGCAGCTCTTAATGCTGCTTTGTAACCACTTTCATCTCCGTCAAAACAAATTACTAAATCATCAAAAAATTGATTAAGGACTGATACCTGTCTATCTGTAAGTGAAGTTCCAAGATTGGCAACAGCATTTTCTATTCCTTTACTTCTTAAACCAACCACATCCATATAACCTTCAACTAAATAAACATGTTCAATTTTATTTGATAATTTTCTTGCATAGTCTAAATTATATAAATTTGATCCTTTTTTAAAAAAAGGAGTTTCGGGTGAATTAATATATTTTGCTGAATAATTATTTTCTTTAATTGTTCTTCCACCTAAAGCTATTGGCTGTCCAGTAATACTATTAATTGGAAAAATAATTCTATCTCTAAATCTTTCTACATATATTTTTTTTTTATTATCAAAATAAAATAAGCCTGTATCTATTATATTTTTTTCACTAAATTTTGATTTAATTTTTTCATAAAAATTTGAGTTGAAAGGAACAAAACCAATTTTAAAATTTATCACATCTTCTTTGGATAATTTTCTTTTTTTTAAATATTCTCTTACAACATTAAAATCTTGATTCTTTAAAAGTTCATTATGATAAAATTCTACATAAGTTTTAAATATCTCAGAATACTCATTCCACTGTTTTTCCCTTTCCTCATCTTTTTTAGAGAACGTGTATGGTTGCATTCCTGCTAAATTTGCTAAATATTTTACCGCTTCACCAAATTTTAAATTTTGAGTTTTCATAATAAAATCAAAAATATTTCCATGCTCTGCTGTACTGAAACAATGATAAAAACCTTTTTCATCATTAACGGTAAACGATGGAGTTTTTTCGGTTTTAAAAGGAGAAAGTCCTACAAATTCTTTTCCTCTTTTTTTTAAATTAACTGATTTAGAAACAACAGTTGAAACTTTTAATCTAGTTTTGATTTCATCTAAATATTCTTTTGGGTACTTCATGAAATATTATTACTTTCCTAATATCTCCTTTAGAATTGATCCTGCTTTAGAAAAATCTAAATTATCTGAATAATTTTTTTTTAACTCACCCATTACTTTTCCCATATCTTTTATTGAACTAGCACCAAGTTTCTGTATCACTTCAGAACATATCTTCTTTGTTTCTTCCTCACTTAATTGTTTGGGCAAATAGTCGGATAATATTTTATGTTCATTTTCTTCAATTTTTAGTAAATCTTCCCTATTATTTTTTTTATAAACATCAATTGATTCGACTCTTTGTTTAATCATTTTTTTTAGAAGTTTTTTAATATCATCATCACCAGTATCTTTTTTGTTTGGGCCAGATCTATTGGCGATATCAAGATCCTTTATGGCTGATAAAATTAACCTATAAGTTGATATTTTTGATTTATCTTTGGCCTTTAAAGCCACATTATAATCCAAATTAATTTTATTTTTGAGGTCCATCAGTTTTATTCACTGTATAGAAAAAATTGTTCAAAAGAACAAATTGTATTTTAAAAAAAATATATTAGATCTGTTGCGAAAAAATACGTTTTATTGTATTAACCTTTAACTCATGAGTTGTAATTGAACAAAAAGCAAAAAGTAAACTCAAAAAAATTCTCACATTTATCATCAGGCGTTTTAGTTCTTGAAAATAAAACAATATTTAAAGGTATTGGTATTGGATATCAAGGAACTGCCACGGGAGAAGTTTGCTTCAATACTTCTTTAACAGGTTATCAAGAAATTATATCTGATCCTTCTTATGCTGGACAAATTATCAATTTTACTTTTCCACACATTGGAAATGTTGGTACTAACAACGAAGATCATGAGTCAGACAATATTTGGACTAAAGGAGTTATTTTTAATACAGAAATAACCAATCCATCAAATTATAGATCTTTAAAAAAACTGGATGCTTGGCTCAAAAAAAATAAAATTGTAGGAATAACAGGATTAGATACTAGAAACTTAACTAATTTTATAAGAGACAAAGGAGCACCTAAAGGTACAATTTCTAATAATAATAAAGGTATTTTTAATCTAAAAAAATTAACCAATAGCTCCATTAAATGGCCAGGATTAAATGGTCTTGATCTAGCAAAAATTGTTACAACCAAAAAAAGTTATATCTGGAAAGGTTTCAAAACTTGGAAAAAAGAAAAAGGTTTTGAAAAAAATAAAAAGAAAAAATATAAAATTATTGCAATCGACTATGGAATTAAAAAAAATATTTTAAGATATTTTTCTAATTTTAATTGCGAGGTAACTGTAGTTCCATGTGGTCTTGAAGCTAAAGATATTATTAAATTAAAGCCTGATGGTATTTTTTTATCAAATGGCCCTGGAGATCCTGCTGCAACAGGAAAATATGCCATCGATATAATTCAAAAATTAATTAAAACAAATATTCCAATATTTGGAATATGTCTTGGACACCAATTGTTAGCTTTGGCACTTAAAGCAAAAACAAAAAAAATGAAATTAGGTCATAGAGGTGCAAATCACCCAGTAAAAAATTTAATTAATAGTAAAGTTGAGATAACAAGTCAAAATCATGGATTTGAAGTAGTTAAAGAAAGCTTACCGAAAAATGTTGAAATGACTCATAAATCCTTATTTGATAATTCTGTTGAAGGAATAAAATTAAAAAATAAACCTGTTTTTTCTGTTCAATACCACCCTGAGTCAAATCCTGGCCCTCAAGATAGCCATTATTTATTTAATCAATTTATTAACCTAGTAAAAAAAAATGCCAAAAAGAAAAGATATTAAAAAAATTTTAGTAGTAGGAGCTGGTCCAATAATTATTGGCCAAGCTTGTGAATTTGATTACTCTGGCACTCAAGCATGCAAAGCATTAAAAGATGAGGGTTATAAAGTAATATTAATAAACTCAAATCCTGCAACAATTATGACTGACCCTGGTGTTGCAGATAAAACTTACGTTGAACCAATAACCATAGATATTTTAGAAAAAATTTTAGTAAAAGAAAAACCAGATGCAATTTTGCCAACTATGGGAGGACAAACTGCTTTAAATTTAGCAATAAGTGCAGAAAAAATTGGATTACTCAAAAAATATAAAATTGAACTAATTGGAGCAAATTCAAAAGCTATTTCTAATGCAGAGGATAGAAAAAAATTTAGAAAAAATATGAGTGATATTGGATTAAATCTTCCAAAATCAGAAATCGTTAACAATATTAAACAAATTAAAAAATCTTTAAGTAAAGTTGGATTACCAGCAATAATCAGACCTGCATTTACTCTTGGGGGACTTGGAAGTGGAATAGCCAAAACTAAAAAAGATTTTTTCAAACGTGTTAAAGAAGGTCTTGATGCATCGCCGGTAAATCAAGTTCTAGTTGAAGAGTGCTTGGAAGGATGGAAAGAATTTGAAATGGAAGTGGTTAGAGACAGAAAAGATAACTGCATCATTATATGCTCTATTGAAAATTTAGACCCAATGGGAATTCACACAGGAGATTCTATTACAATAGCGCCTGCTTTAACTCTTACAGACAAAGAGTATCAAGTTATGAGAAACGCTTCAATTGCATGTTTAAGAAAAATCGGAGTAGAAACTGGAGGTTCAAATGTTCAGTTTGCCATTAATCCAAGAAATGGAAGAATGGTAGTTATAGAAATGAATCCTAGAGTTTCTAGATCTTCAGCGCTTGCATCAAAAGCAACTGGTTTTCCAATAGCAAAAGTGGCAGCAAAACTAGCCATCGGTTACACCCTTGATGAATTAAAAAATGAGATTACTAAAGTTACTCCCGCATCTTTTGAACCAACTATAGATTATGTGGTTACAAAAATTCCTAGATTTACTTTTGAAAAGTTTTCTAGTTCACCTGCAATATTAGGAACTTCAATGAAATCAGTTGGTGAGGCAATGGCAATTGGAAGAAACTTTAAGGAATCTCTTCAAAAAGCATTAATATCTTTGGAGATTGGTTTTTCAGGTTTAGATAGAATTTTTGATTTAAATAAGAGTGATATTGAAAAAAAACTTAAGATAAATATCCCAAATAAAATTTTATTAATTGCAGAAGCAATACGTAAAAAAATTAATTTAAAAAGGATATATAAATTATCAAAAGTAGATCCTTGGTTCTTAGAACAAATTAAAGAGATTGTAGAGGAAGAAAATAAAATCTCTAAAAAAGGCCTACCTAAAAACTTTAACGAATTTAATAGAATTAAATCAATAGGATTCTCTGATAAGAAATTATCTCAACTAACTAATCTAAAAGAAAAAATTGTTAGAAAAAAAAGAATTGCTTTAAAAGTTTTACCTGTATTTAAAAAAGTTGATACATGTGCAGCTGAATTTAAATCTTTCACTCCTTATATGTACTCAACATATCAAAGAAATTTTTCATTAAACACAGAATGTGAGGCTGATCCTTCTAAAAAAAATAAAATTATTATTCTAGGCGGTGGGCCGAATAGAATAGGTCAAGGAATTGAGTTTGATTACTGTTGTTGCCAAGCAAGCTACTCTTTAAAAGAAGCTGGATTTGAAACAATAATGATCAACTGTAATCCAGAAACTGTTTCAACTGATTATGATACAAGTGACAGATTGTACTTTGAACCTTTGATCGAAGAGTACGTACACAACATAATTTTAAAAGAAAAATCAAAAGGAAGTTTAATAGGTATAATTGCACAATTTGGAGGTCAAACTCCTATTAAATTAGCTAAGTTTCTTCACGATAACTCTTTACCAATTATAGGTACTCAATATTCATCGATTGATTTAGCTGAGGATAGAGACAGATTTAGAAAACTTTTAATTAAATTAAAATTAAAACAAGCAGATAGTGGAATTGCAAAAACATACAATGAGGCCATAAAAATTGCATCTGACATTGGCCTACCACTTGTTGTGCGACCTTCCTATGTATTGGGAGGTAGAGCTATGGAAATAGTTCATGAAAAAAACCAACTAAAAGATTTTGTTCAAGAAGCATTTAAAGCTGCAGAAAATAATCCAATTTTAATTGATAGATTTATTAATAATGCAATGGAAGTAGATGTTGATGCGATATCTGACGGTAAGGATGTTTTTGTTGCTGGAGTTATGCAACATATTGAGGAAGCTGGAATTCATTCTGGAGACTCAGCATGTTGTATGCCTCCAGTAGCTATTAAAAAAGAATTAATTGATGAAATTAATAATCAAACTAAAAAATTAGCATTAGCATTAAAAGTTAAAGGTTTTATGAATGTCCAGTTTGCAATTAAAAATGATGAAATTTACATTATTGAAGTTAATCCAAGAGCCAGTAGAACAGTACCTTTTGTTTCTAAAGCTAAAGGAATTCCTCTAGCAAAAATTGCTTCAAGAATAATGGCAGGAGAAAAATTAAATAAATTTGATTTAAAAAATAAAAATAAAAATATGTTTGCTGTTAAAGAGGCAGTCTTTCCATTTAATAAATTTCCAAATGTTGACGTTTTGCTGGGTCCAGAAATGAAATCAACTGGAGAAGTAATGGGAATAGATAAAGACTTTGGGTTAGCATACGCTAAAAGTCAAATTGCTTCACAAAATTCTCTACCAACCAAGGGATTAGCATTTATTTCTTTAAAAGATAGGCATAAAAATGAAGGGGTAGATTTGGCAAAACAATTAATAAAATTAGGTTTTACATTATGTGGAACTGAGGGAACGGCGAATAGAATTATTAAAAATGGCATTAAGTGCAAAAAAATAAATAAGGTAAGTGGAGGCTCTCCACACATAATTGATGTATTAAATTCAAAAAAAATTGCACTAGTAATTAATACTGGCGGTGGAAAACGTGCACACCGTATTCAAGATTCTACATCCTTAAGAAGATCAACCTTAATAAATAAAGTTCCTTATTGTACAAATATGTCAACTGCATATGCTTGTTTAGAGGCTATTAAATCATTAAAAACAAAAAAAATAGAAGTCAAACCTTTACAAGAAATTTAATCTTCGACTTTCCAATCAGTTTTAAATGTAACGTAATTTACTTGAAGGCAACGTCTTTCTTTAAGAATTTCTTTTTTTTCCATTCCATGCCAAGTATTTGGGCCACTTGAAAAAAAATATCCATAATTATCTTTATAAGGCACAGTTTTAACTTTATTGAGATTTTTATCATAAAAATCTGTACCTAAACCCTCATCTTCATTAGATTTGTTTACAAACAATAAACATGAAATTAACTTTTCTTTTATGTCACAATGTGGTTTTAACCAAAAACCTTGCCTATCGCATATAACTTCAACCCTAACATATGACTTGGATAAGTCTTTGTTTACTAATTTTGATACAATTTCATGAGTTTTTTTGCTTTGCAGTTCATTAATAAATTTAGTTAAATTAGGAAAATTTTTAGAATTATCTTTTGTAATAAAACATCTGAATTTTAATGCTTCTCCACCTGAAGTTATTCCTTCTCTAAATTCACCTTTTCCTCCGTCAATGGCTCTAGTTCCATCATAATTAAGATTATGTTTTGATGGATCTTCGATATCTGCTTTAACAATTTCTTCAATCTGTAAATCATTTAAAGGTTTATTTAATTCCCAATGTGTAAAAGGATCTTCAGACTTTTTTGAATTATTTAAGATAGAATTTAAAAAGGACATTTAAGATAATTTTTTTTTGATTTCTTGAGCTATTCTATTTGTTTCGTCTAATTTTTCATAGTCCCAAATTTCTAAACTATCTCCCAATTCTCTTGTGATATTTAGCTCTTTAAACAAATCTCTAAATTTTTTAAATCTATAATCGTTTTTGGTTGCTGGTATCATGGCAACATATATTGGCTTTCCAGTAAGTGCTGCTTCAGAAATCATTGAAGTCGAGTCACAAGTTACTACAATGTACTTTGATAAAGACAAACTTGATAAATAAGCTTGTTTATCAACATTATCAACAATTAAATAATTTGAACGAATATTTTTTATTGTATTAATTATTTTTTTTGGCGTTCTATTAGATGGAATAACAATTAATTGTAAATTGTATTTATCTATATAATTATTAATTCTATACAAAATATTTTTAATATTTTCCTCTGAATAATTATAATATTTATTAGGACCACCCAATATTAAAGTTATTATATCTTTATTTTTTTCAATATTTTTTTCTAAATAAAATCTAGACTTATTTATCTCTTCTAAGGTTAAATAATGAATTGAGCCTCTTGAAGTAATTATATTGCTTCCACTAATTCCATCATGGTCTGGAGCAACGATTGTATCAAAATTATTAAAATTAACCTTTGGATTTTGGATGTGTATTGTATAAATATTTTTATTTTTTTTTTTTAACAAAATTGAAGGAATTACACTCTTTCTCCCACAAGAGATAATCAAATCACAATTCTCATTCTCTGATAGATATTTTTTATCTTTTAAGATTATTTCTAATTTTGGGGTAAATTTTGGCGGTATATAATTCCATGGCCAGCTCAATCGTACAATCTTGTGGTGAAACTCAGTGCCTAATGCCTTGGCAAGGCCCTCAACTTGACTAATCATACCGTGATAACCTTCGGTTAATAATAAAGCTTTTAATTTAGCCATGTTTGTTATTTATATTTCAAAATTTAATTTATCCAAACATATTGTTTTCATTGAAATGAAACAAAAAGGATATATACATAGCTCCTGGAATCATGCGTATCGAAGAAGATATTAAGCTAGATTATTCAGATGTTCTCTTTAGACCAAAGAGAAGTACCCTGCATAGTAGAAAAGATGTTGATTTGAAAAGAACTTATAAGTTCAAATACAGCAATAATGAATGGTCGGGAATTCCCATAATTGCAGCAAATATGGATGGTGTAGGAGAGTTGGAAATGGCAAAAAATTTAGCTGACTTTGAAATTATGACAAGTTTAACAAAGCAACATGATTTAAAAAAAATTAAAAAATGTTCATATCTAAAGTCTATTTACCCCCATTTAGCATTAAGTACAGGTACTAGTGACAAAGACTTTAAAAGGATAAATGATATTTTAAAAGAATATAGTTTTTTTCAATTTATATGCATAGATATAGCAAATGGTTATTCTGATCATTTTAGTAAATTTGTAAAATCAGTAAGAGAAAAGTACCCAACAAAAACTATTATTGCTGGAAATGTAGTTACGGCCGATATGACTCAAGAATTAATACTTAGTGGTGCAGATATTGTTAAAGTAGGTATTGGTCCAGGAAGTGTATGTACTACAAGAATTCAAACAGGTGTTGGTTATCCTCAATTAAGTGCTGTAATTGAATGTGCAGATGCTGCTCATGGGCTTGGTGCACATATTATTGCAGATGGAGGGTGTACTTGTCCGGGAGATGTTGCAAAAGCTTTTGGTGCTGGCGCAGATTTTGTTATGCTTGGCGGAATGTTTGCAGGACATGATGAAGGTAGTGGAAAAATTGTTAAAAAAAATGGATCTAAATACATAGAGTTTTATGGTTCAAGTTCAGATACTGCTGTTGAAAAACATTATGGAGGCTTAGCAGATTATAGAAGCAGTGAAGGTAAAACAGTAAGAATTGAGTATAGAGGCAAAATAAAAGATACAGTATTAAATATATTAGGAGGTGTTAGAAGTAGTTGTACATATGTAGGTGCACCATCTCTTAAACAGCTAAGCAAATGCACCACTTTTGTTAGAGTAAATAATCAATTCAATGACACGTTTAAGAACAAATAATTGAATATATTTAAACCTTACAATTTTAAAAAAAATACCTACATAAGAAATAATAATGGCAAATAGTACAAAACATACAAAAGTTTTAATAATTGGTTCAGGTCCGGCTGGCTATACAGCTGCAGTTTATGCTGCTAGGGCAATGCTAAAACCAATTATGGTTTCAGGAATGGAGCCGGGAGGACAATTAACAACCACAACTGATGTAGAAAATTATCCTGGATTCGCGCAGGTGATACAAGGACCTTGGTTAATGGAACAAATGCGTGACCAAGCTAAAGCTGTTGGGACGGAAATGATTGAAGATCATATTTCGTCTGTAAATCTAAAATCTAAACCATTTGAAGCTATTGGAGATGGTGGTCAAAAATATACAGCAGATTCAATAATAATTTCAACTGGAGCTCAAGCGAGATGGTTAAATATTGAGTCTGAGCAAAAATTTAGAGGATTTGGTGTATCTGCTTGTGCAACATGTGATGGGTTTTTCTTTAAAGATAAAACAGTTGCAGTTGTGGGTGGAGGAAATGCTGCAGTTGAAGAAGCAATGTTTCTTACAAAATTTGCATCAAAAGTTCAATTAATTCATAGAAGAGATGCTTTAAGAGCTGAAAAATTACTTCAAAGTAAATTAATGGCAAATAAAAAAATTGAAATTATTTGGGATAGTATTGTTGAAGAAGTTATTGGAGATAATGATCCTAAAAATGTTAAAGGTTTAAAAATTAAAAATGTAAAAACAAATAAAATTGATGAATTAAAAATTGATGGATTATTTGTTGCAATTGGGCATGATCCAGCAACTCAATTATTTAAAGATCAATTAGACATGGACAAAGAAGGTTACTTAACAACAAAACCGGACTCTACTGAAACTAACATACCTGGTGTTTTCGCTGCGGGCGATGTTAAAGATAAAATATTTAGACAAGCTGTAACTGCTGCTGGAATGGGATGTATGGCTGCACTTGAAGCTGAAAAATTTTTATCTCACTAAGTTATGTGTCCTGTATGTTGGATAAGTGGATTTATAGCTGCGTTATTTGGGGGATCTTTTATAGCTGTTGCAAATCATCCAATTTCATGGATTTTAACTATAATTTTCATTTCTTACGCTGTTTATAAATTTTATGAAGCTAAGAAAAGGGGAAAAAAAATGAGTGAAGAAACAAAATATAGAAATAAAAAAACAATATTCAGATTTATTCAAGGTGTAGTTGTTGGTTCAATTGTTACAATAATTATTTTTTATAGCTTAACATATAAAGAGCATCAAAGAATGCATGATCTTTTAGAAAAACACGGTATTGAAAAACACGAACACTAGTTAGCTCAAACTCTCACAAAAAAATTTTATTCTTTCCATAGCTTTTTTTAAATTTTTCATTGAGGTTGCATAAGAAATTCTAAAGTAACCTTCCAATCCAAAAGCTGAACCTTGAACTACAGCTACATTTGCTTTTTCAAGTAGCTTTTGAACAAAATCAGTATCTTTTTTTAATTTAGTTTTTTTATTCAAAAGACCTTTGCAGCTTGGAAAAACATAAAATGCTCCATTAGGTGTTAAACAATTAATTCCTTTAATTTTGTTTAAGCTTTTAACAACAAAATCTCTTCTTTTTTTAAATTCTTTAGATCTTGTTTTTATAAATTTTTGAGTCCCATTTAAAGCCTCAACCGCAGCTGCTTGGCTTATAGAAGAAGGATTTGATGTTGACTGAGACTGAACTTTACGAATAGCTTTAATAATTTCTTTTGGTCCCCCCGCATAACCTATTCTCCATCCTGTCATAGCATAAGATTTGCTCACACCATTCATTGTCAGAGTTCTATTTTTTAAATTGGATATTTGAGCAATGGTAAAAAATTTAGCTTTGTCATAAGTGATATGCTCATAGATATCATCACTTAAAATTTGAATTTTTTTTCGTTTAATTAACACTTGAGATAATTTTTTTATCTCATCTTTTGTATAACTTGCTCCTGTGGGATTTGATGGTGAATTTAATATTAACCACTTTGTTTTTTTAGAAATAGCTTTTCTTAATTTTTCTGGTGTCAATTTAAAATTATCTGCTTCATTGCATTTCACAATTTTAGGTTTGCCACCTGCTAATAGAACCATATCAGGATAAGAAACCCAAAAAGGTGCCGGAATAATTACTTCGTCTCCTCTATTTAAAGTTGCCATGAATGCATTATAAAGAACCTGTTTTCCACCAGTTCCTACAGTTATTTCCTCATTTGAGTACTTTAAATTATTTTCTTTTTTAAATTTTTTGATTATTGCTTTTTTTAAAGCCGGCGTTCCATCAACTGCTGTATATTTGGTATCACCACCTCTAATGGCTTTTATAGCTGCATTCTTAATATTATTTGGTGTATCAAAATCTGGCTCACCCGCCCCTAGTCCAATTACATCTTTTCCTGCCGCTCTTAATTCTCTAGCTTTTTGAGTAACAGCTATAGTGGGTGACGGTTTAATCCTTTTTAAACTATCTGATATTATGCTCATTGAAAAATATTAATATTCTAATACCTTGTTTAATATATGCAAAATACTTATCAAGATTTAATTACAGATATTCAAAGTAAAAATCCAGGAATAAGTGAAAAACTTGAGGGTGGCAAAAAGTTTAAACTTGTAACAGATTTTAAGCCCGCTGGAGATCAGCCAGAAGCAATAAAAAAATTAGTAAATAACGCGAATAAAGGTGAATTTAATCAAGTTCTTCTTGGCGTAACAGGCTCTGGAAAAACTTTTACAATGGCAAAAGTTATAGAACAAACTAACAGACCATCTCTAATCTTGGCTCCAAACAAAACTCTTGCAGCTCAACTTTATGGAGAAATGAAAACTTTTTTTCCAGATAATGCAGTAGAATATTTTGTTTCTTATTATGATTATTACACACCTGAAGCTTACGTTCCTAGGTCAGATACTTATATTGAAAAAGAAGCTTCTATAAATGAACAAATAGATCGTATGAGACATTCAGCGACTAGATCACTGTTAGAAAGAGACGATGTTTTAATTGTTGCAAGTGTTTCATGTATTTATGGACTTGGTTCTGTTGAGGCCTATAGCAAAATGACTATCACTCTTCAAAAAAATTCTGAATATAATAGAGAGAAAATCATAAAATCGCTTGTTAATTTACAGTACAAAAGAAATGATCAAAATTTTTATAGAGGAACTTTTAGAGCTAGAGGAGAATATTTAGAAATTTTTCCTTCACATTTAGAGGATCGTGCTTGGAGATTAAGTTTGTTTGGTGAAAAATTAGAAAAAATAGAAGAGTTTGACCCTCTAACTGGAGATAATGTTAAAGATCTAAACTTAATTAAAATATATGCAAATAGTCACTATATTACTCCAAAACCGACAATTGAGCAGGCAATCATAAATATAAAAAAAGAATTAGAAATAACACTTAAAAAACATAAAGAAGAAAATAAATTACTAGAAGCACAACGTTTAGAAGAAAGAACTAAATTTGATTTAGAAATGATAGAGGCCACAGGGTCATGTGCTGGGATTGAAAATTACTCTAGATTTTTATCTGGAAGAAAACCAGGCGAACCTCCTCCTACTCTATTTGAATATTTTCCAGATAATACTTTAATATTTGTAGACGAATGTCATGTAACTGTTCCTCAACTAAATGGAATGTTTAAAGGAGACAGGTCAAGAAAAAGTACTCTCGCTGAATACGGTTTTAGGTTACCTTCTTGTATGGATAATAGACCTCTTAAATTTGAAGAATGGAACATGATGAGAACTCAAACAATTTTTGTATCTGCTACACCGGGACCTTGGGAATTGGAACAAGTAAATGGCAAGCACATCGATCAGGTAATTAGACCTACAGGTTTAATTGATCCACCTGTAGAAGTGAGACCAGCAAAAAATCAAGTAGATGATTTAATGCATGAATGTAAAAAAACAATTGAAAAAAATTATAGAGTTTTAGTTACAACTTTAACAAAAAGAATGGCTGAAGATTTAACTGAATATCTTCATGAAAATGGAGTTAAAGTTAGATATATGCATTCCGATATAGATACTCTTGAAAGAATTGAAATTATGAGAGATTTAAGAATGGGTGTATTCGACGTTCTTGTGGGGATTAATCTTTTAAGGGAAGGTTTAGATATACCAGAGTGTGCGCTAGTTGGAATTTTAGATGCTGATAAAGAAGGTTTTTTAAGATCAGAAAGATCTTTAATACAAACAATCGGAAGAGCAGCAAGAAATTTGGATGGTAAAGTTATTCTTTATGCTGATAAAAAAACTAAAAGCATTAATAAAGCAATTGAAGAAACAAACAGAAGAAGAGATATCCAGCTAAGATACAACAAAAAAAATAATATTAGCGCAGCAACAATTAAAAAGGAAATAAGTGATGTATTAGAAAGTGTTTATGAAAAAGATTATACAAAGGTTGGGACTGGCGATAATATTGGTGGAAATCTAAAAAAACACTTAAAAGCTTTAAACAAAAAAATGAAGGAATCTGCATCAAATTTAGAATTTGAAGAAGCCGCAAAAATAAGAGATGAAATTAGAAAACTTGAAAGTACTGAGTTAGAGATTACACTAAACCCTAAAGTAAAAAAGTACAGCTTAAATAATAAAATTTATCCTAAAGGAAGATCAACTATGGGTATGCCTGGAACAAGAGCAAAAAAAGGAAAGAAAAAGTGAAAGCAAAAAAAATAATTATAACTGGTGGCGCTACTAGAATTGGTGCAGCTATTGCAAACAAATTGTCTGGTCCTGGAGTGGAGATAGTAGTTCATTATAATAAATCAAAATCAAATGCTGAAAATTTAAAAAAAAAATTATCAAAAAATTCAACAACAGTATACTTAATAAAGGGAGATCTAAGCAAAGAAACTGATTTAAAAAAAATAGTTAAATTTTGCAAAAAAAAATTAAAATATTTTGATTGCTTAATAAATAATGCTTCTTTATTTGAAAATGATAAATTAGAAAATTTTACTACTGATAGCTGGGGGCGTCATTTAAGAACAAATTTAAGAGCGCCTGCATTACTATCAAAAGAATTCTCAAAAAATATTAGAGGTAAAAATAATAATATTATCAATATTATTGACCAAAGAGTTTTTAAATTAACACCTTTTTTCTTTTCATACACAATAAGTAAGACGGGCCTTTATACTATGACTAAAACTAGTGCCATAAGTTTAGCCCCCAGGATAAGAGTAAATGGAATTGCACCAGGACCAACACTTAAAAATATGAGACAAAATGAAAAACACTTTAAAAAACAATATTTGGCTACACCTTTAAAAAGACAAGTTGATGTATTAGAAATTTGTAACACAGTTGACTTTTTTATTAAAAACAAGTCAATTACTGGACAGGTGCTCGCTGTTGATAGTGGGCAAAGTTTAAACTGGCAAACACCAGATATTATTGGAACTAAAGAATGAAAAAAAATAATCTCAAAATTGTTAAAATAGATAAGAATAAAAGCTTATTTAATTATGAGAAAAAAATTCTTATTAATAATCTTACTTTAAATTTAAAACTTGGTTATTTTGAATTTGAAAAAATTAGACCCCAGAAAGTAAAATTTACTTTAGAAATTGATTACAGGGATAAAAAACCAACTAATGATAAAGATTTAAAATCAATAGTTAATTATGATAAAATAGTAAAATTAATAAAAAAATTAGTAAAAAATAAACACTACAATTTTCTTGAAACTTTAGCTGAAGATGTTTTTGATGAACTTTTTAAAGATAAAAGAATTGATAAAATAGCTCTTCAGATAGAAAAATTGGAAATTATGAAAGACTGTTCATCAGTTGGAATACAAATTTCTAAAAAAAGAAGCCATGAAAAGTTCTGATCTTGGAAAAGAAATACTTAAAAAAGAACTCCCACTAATACCTAAAAGTCCTGGAGTTTATAGAATGATAAATCACAAAGGTGATATTCATTATGTTGGAAAAGCAAAAAACCTAACTAACAGACTTAAAAGTTATATTTCTGAAAAAAACCATATTATTAGAACAGAAAGAATGTTGGCCCAAACCCATAAATTAGAAATCACAACTACTTCCAATGAAAGTGAAGCTTTGCTTCTTGAAGCAAATTTAATAAAAAAATTTAGGCCAAAGTTCAATATTTTGCTCAAAGACGACAAATCGTTTCCATTTATATATATTGGAAACAAAAATAAGTGGCCTCAAGTAATTAAACATAGAGGAAAAAAAGATAAAGATGGTTTTTATTTTGGTCCATTTGCATCAGCTGGTTCTGCAAATTGGACTATTAAAATGCTTCAAAAGATATTCCAAATCAGAGTTTGTGATGAAAGCACATTTAAAAATAGAAAACGTCCCTGCATTTTGTACCAAATCAAAAGATGTTCTGCACCATGCGTAGGATATGTTAATGAAATTGAATACAAAAATTCAGTTGAAGACGCAATAAAATTTGTATCTGGAAAATCAAGAGAAATTCAAAAAAATTTATCCAAACAAATGGAGACGGCAAGTGAAAAACTAGATTTTGAAAGAGCCTCTATACTTAGAGATAGAATCAAATCATTAAATATAATTCAATCTTCTCAGAGGATTAATGAGGCTAACTTAGTTGATGCCGACGTAATTGCTGCATACAAAGAGTCAGGCAAAACTTGTATTCAAGTCTTTTTCTATAGATCTAAACAAAACTGGGGCAATCAATCATATTTTCCTAAACATGATCCTGACCAGAATATTTCTGAAATTTTATCTTCATTTCTAATGCAATTTTATGAAAATAAAGATGTTCCTAAAATAGTTATACTGAATAAAGAAATTAAAGATAAAAGACTAATTGAAAAAACATTAAGTTCTAAAGAAGATAAAAATATTTCTATTAAAATTGCAAAAAAAGGATCAAAAGCAAATGTTATTTCTTTAGCAGAAAAAAATGCAAAAGAAGCTCTCAATAGAAAGCTTTATGAAACAAATAATAATAAAAATTTATTTGAAACAATAAATAAAAAATTCAATATTAAAAATAATATTAGCTTAGTTGAAGTTTATGATAACAGTCATATACAAGGAACAAGTAGTGTTGGTGCTATGATTACTTTTGGTGAAGAAGGATTTATAAAAAAAAGATATAGAAAATTCGATATAAAATCAAAAGGTGCAGAACAAGATGATTATGCAATGATTAAAGAAGTTTTAAGCAGAAGATTTAAAAGAGCTTTACTTGAAAAAGCAAATTATTTAAGCCTTCCAGATTTAATTTTAATTGATGGCGGAAAAGGTCAATATTCAGTTGCTAAAGAAGTATTACATGAATTTGGATTGCAAGATATACCAATGATAGCTATAGCAAAAGGAAAACTTAGAAATAGTGGTAATGAAACTTTTTTCTATAATGGAAAATCATATAAATTTGAAAGAAATGACCCTGCCCTTTTCTTCTTGCAAAGATTAAGAGATGAAGCTCATAGATTTGCAATTAGTGCACATAGAGCGAAAAGAAAAAAAGCAATAAGCAAATCTCTTTTGGATCAAATCCAAGGCATTGGATCTATAAGAAAAAGAGCATTATTAAATCATTTTGGATCCGCCAGAGCCGTAGAATCAGCTAGTTTTGAAGAAATAAGATCAGTTGAAGGAGTTGAAGAAAAAGTAGCAAAAAAAATATATAACTTTTTCCACGAATGAAAATAAAAATACCAAATTACTTAACTATTGGCAGAATTATAATAGTACCCTTTTTTGTTATTTCATTTTATCTTCCTGGTTTTTACGGTGATATTATTCCTTTTGCATTATTTGTTATTGCTTCTTTTACAGATTTTTTAGATGGTTTGTTGGCTAGAATGTATAAAGAAGAATCTAAACTTGGTGAATTATTAGATCCTATCGCAGATAAAATTATTGTAGCTGCAGCCCTAATTTTACTAGTTATGGATGGAACTATAAAAAATTATGAAGTTCTGGCTGCAATTATAATTTTAACTAGAGAAATTTTAATTTCTGGATTAAGAGAATTTTTAGCTAAAGGAAAAATTAAACTACCAGTTTCAAATTTAGCAAAATATAAAACTTTCTTACAAATGTTTTCAATATCCATTTTATTAACAGGAGAGACGGGAAATAAAATAATAAACTTTCAAGATTATAATGCTCAAACAATAGGAATTATATTGTTATGGTTATCTGCATTTCTAACTTTATATACTGGATATGAATACCTTAGAAAAGGCATAGATCACGCTATTTCAGAAGATGAAAAAAATTAAGCAGCACTTTTTTTTCTAACAAGCGCGTGATAGCTTTCTGATAAATCTTTTATAACGTTACAAACTGAAAAGTTATAGTTATCTATTTTTGATACAGGTGTAATTTCAGCCGCAGTACCAGTAAGAAAACAACCTACAAAATTTTCCATTTCTTCAGGTTTAATTTTTCTCTCTATAACTTTTATCCCTTTTGATTTTGCTATATCAATTACACATCTTCTTGTTATGCCATCTAAAAAAGAATCTGGAAAAGGAGTATGTAAACTTCCCTGACTATCCTTAAAAAAAATATTTGCTCCTGTTGCTTCTGCGATATTATCTTCATGATCTAACATCAGTGCATCAGTAAATCCATTTTTCTCCGCCTCGTGTTTTGATAATGTACAAATCATATATAATCCTGAGGCCTTAGTATCCCATGGTATAGAATTCGGATTGGGTCTTCTCAATTTAGAAACGGTTAATGAAATTCCTTTTAGTAAAAGTTTTGGATCAAAATATGTTCCCCATTCCCAAGTTGCTATAACTAAATGAATTTTTGTTTTTTGGGCAGAGACTGCCATTTGTTCACTTCCTCTCCAGGCTGCTGGCCTAACATACCCATTTTTTACTTTTTGAACTGAAACTATTAAATTGCAAGCTTTATTAATTTCTTCTTTTGAATATGGAATCTTAATTCCCATTCTTTGTGCAGAATAAAAAAATCTATCTGTGTGTTCTTCTAATTTAAAGATTTGACCGTCATAAACTCTTAAACCTTCAAATACAAAACTAGCATAATGAAGACCATGACTTAAAACGTGAATTTTTGCATCCGCCCAATCAACTAACTCGTTGTTGAACCAAATTTTTCCATTTCTTTTATCAAAAGGCACTTGTTCCATAACAAATTCTACTTTAGAGATTATTTTTCTTCAAAAAATATCTTTGTATATATAATATGTCAATATAACTTACCAATATGCGTGAACTTTT